>JBJMLS010000181.1:0-12596 GCA_045805185.1 Bacteroidia bacterium
CGGTCATTGATTTGGGAGATTCATGCAGGTGATGTTCCTGCTCATGCGTACCGCGGAATTTACCGTAGAAGGTGAGGTAGAACATGCGGAACATGTAAAATGCCGTCAGCATTGATGTGGCAGAACCTATGAACCAAAGGAATGGATGCTCTTCGTAGACATGAGCGAGAATTTCATCTTTGGAAAAGAAGCCTGAGAAAGGAGGAATTCCACTGATTGCAATTGTACCTAATGCCATCGTAATAAAAGTAATGGGTAATGCCTTTTTCAAACCGCCCATTTTCCGGATGTCCTGCTCGCCGCCCATTGCATGAATAACTGACCCTGCGCCAAGAAATAAAAGCGCCTTAAAGAATGCATGTGTTGCTACATGAAATACAGCAGAACTATAAGCCCCTGCACCAAGCGCCAGGAACATCAGGCCCAATTGCGAAACGGTAGAGTAGGCCAATACTTTTTTAATGTCGGTTTGAACCACGCCAATTGTTGCGGCGAACAAAGCTGTTGCGGCTCCAATGATCGCCACGAATTCTGAAGCGGTATCGGACATGGAATAAAAAATATTGGAACGCACCACCATGTATATACCTGCTGTTACCATGGTTGCGGCGTGGATAAGTGCGGATACCGGAGTTGGACCCGCCATTGCGTCAGGCAGCCAGGTGTACAATGGAATTTGCGCGCTCTTCCCCATTGCGCCGATGAACAATAAAATGGCGATTGTAGTAATGGTTCCACCCGAAGCAACGTGCGCCTGTCCGAAAACCTCGCCGAAGCTGATGCTTCCGAAGGTGAAGAAGATCAGGATCACACCCAGTAAAAAACCGAGGTCGCCGATCCGGTTCACTACAAAGGCTTTTTTCGCGGCATTGTTGTAAGCAGTATTCTTGTACCAGAAACCGATGAGCAAATAGGAGCAGAGCCCCACGCCTTCCCATCCTACAAACATGATCAGGTAGTTGTTTCCTAATACAAGAAGCAACATAAAGAAAACAAAAAGGTTGAGGTAAGTAAAGAAGCGCGCAAAGCCATCATCGTCGTGCATGTATCCCACAGAGTAAACATGGATCAGGAATCCGATGCCGGTAATGATCAGCAGGAACAAACAGGATAGTGGATCAACCAGGAAAGAGAAAGGTATGTTTAGCGCACCGGAAGTGATCCAGCTGAACAAATTCACCACCTGTGATTTTTGCTCAGAGCCATTAATCGCCATAAAAATGAGAACGGAAAGAATGAAAGATGCCAGCACCGAAATGCAGCCAATTGCTCCAGCGGCTCCTTTGCTAATTTTTCTTCCCACAAATCCGTTGATCAGGAATCCGATCAGCGGAAAAAGAGGAACTAAACCAATTAATTTGATCATAACAGTACTTAATTTTTTAAATTACCCAAAAGGTCGATGTCAATATTTTTAATGTTGCGATAGATCATTGTGATGATGGCCAATCCAACAGCTACTTCTGCTGCCGCAACTGCCATAATAAAGAATACAAATACCTGGGCCGAAGGATCGGAATGAAAGCTGGAGAAAGCAACAAGTAATAAGTTCACAGCATTCAGCATGAGCTCTATGCACATGAAAATGATGATCGCGTTCCTGCGCAGGATAACGCCAACAACACCGATGATAAACAGCAGTGCGCTTAAGTAAATGTATAAGTTAAGTGGGATAACTTCAATTGCAGATTGTAAGAGTATTCCGGTCATTTCTGGTTTTTAATTTCTGAACTATTTAATATCTTTTTTACCTATCATAACAGCGCCTACCATTGCGGCAAGTAAGAGCACTGATGAAATTTCAAAGGGGAATAAAAACTCACTGAACAAAACCTTTCCCAGATTCTTCAATAAACCCACCTGTGTATTGTAGCCGCCCATTGGCATCACAATGGTTTCCGCACCCCTTAAGGCGCCAACAAAGGTGACCAGCATTAAGCCGCCCGCAATTACCGCGGCACTCTTCCAGAAAATACTTTTATGCGGTTCTGTTTCATGGTTGAGATTCAGTAGCATGATCACAAAGAGGAACAGCACCATTATGGCGCCCGCATAAACCACAATATGGACAATGGCCAGGAATTGCGCATTCAATAAAATATAGTGACCCGCAATGGCGAAAAAAGTAAGCACCAGGTAAAGCACGCTGTGAACCGGGTTTTTGGAGATCACCACCAGTAATCCGCAGAAAATAGCTACGAACGAAAGGAAGTAGAACAGGTATTGTGTAACGGGTATGTTTAAAAGCATATTCGGATTCGCAAAAGTAAATTATATTTTATTGTCATTGGTTTTTCTTTCATCCAGGGTATTGTGCTTGGTGCCCGGTATTTTTTTGAACTCGGCAACAGCTTTTGTCTGGCGAACACTTACATCTATCCGTTGGTTCAGCTTTTCTACCAGTTTGTCTTTTCCATAAATAAAATCATCGCGCTCAAATTCTGTCGGCACTATCCTATCGGTAAGGAATATCGCTTCCTTCGGACAAGCTTCTTCGCAGAGGCCGCAAAAAATGCAGCGCAGCATGTTGATCTCATAAGTGGTTGCGTACTTCTCCTCGCGGTACAAATGCTCTTCACCCTTTTTGCGTTCCCCGCTGGTCATCGTAATCGCCTCGGCCGGACAAGCCACCGCGCATAGTCCGCAAGAGGTGCAACGTTCGGCGCCGTTCTCGTCGCGCTTCAATACATGCTGTCCGCGGTATACGGGCGCAATGGGACGGTGTTTTTTAGGATAATCAATGGTTGCCTTCTTTTTGAACGCGTGACTTCCCGTGATCATCATTCCTTTTAGAATAGCCGGTAGGTAAAGCTTTTCTGCAAAAGTCATTACCTTATTACTGACTACCTTTTTTCTATTCGTTAGTTGCATGTGTAATTAGTTAAATAAAGCAACAAGATCTTTCCAACCCATTATAATTCCTGTAACCACTACATTTAATATAGAGAGCGGGATCAGTTTTTTCCATCCCAGGTCCATCAGCTGATCATAACGGAAGCGCGGAAGCGTCCACCGGATCCACATGAACAGCAAAATGAAGCCGATCACTTTTGTAAAGTATGCTCCGAACCCGATCAGGCTCATCAGCCAGGATCCTTCGGCAATTCCGCAGGCGTCGTAAAATTCTTTCGCGAAAGGAAAATTATATCCCCCGAAATAAAAGCCGGCCATAACCGCCGAGGAAACAAACATATTGATGTATTCCGCGAATAAATAAAAGCCGAGTTTCATGGAAGAATATTCGGTATGATAACCACCCACTAGTTCTGTTTCGCACTCAGGAAGATCGAAAGGAGCACGGTTGGTTTCCGCAAGCGCGCATATAAAGAAGATCAGAAAGCCCAATGGCTGATATACAAAATTACACCAGCCCGCATCCTGCTGCGCAACGATCTCTCTTGCACTTAAAGTTCCGGTCGTCATCACCAATGCGATCACTGATAATCCCATCGCGATCTCATAGGAGATCATTTGCGAAGAAGCGCGAATGGCTCCGAGTAAAGAGTATTTGTTATTGGAGGCCCAGCCCCCGATCATGATCCCATAAACGCCAATTGAAACAACACCGAACAAATACAGGATACCGATGTTAATGTCCGTTACCTGCATGGAATAAGTTGTTCCGCCCGCGGTAACCACATCTTTGCCCCAGGGAATTACCACACCTGTTAAACAGGCTGTCATCATGGCAAGAGAAGGACCCAGAATAAACAGGAACTTGTTAGAGACATTGGGAATGATCTCTTCTTTCATGAACATTTTTACACCGTCGGCCAGTGGTTGTAACAAGCCGAAAGGGCCCGCGCGGTTTGGACCGATGCGATCCTGCAACACTGCGGAGAATTTGCGTTCGCCCCAGGTGGCATAGGCGGCAACGCCCAGTCCGATACCGAACACGGCGATGGCGAGTATGAATTTATAAATGATGTAGCTCCAAACGATCAGCATATCTTTTTATTTACGTGTAGTATTCGTTTTTGTCTCTGCAAAGCCTAAGGCTTTTTGTTGTTTCAGTACCTGGATCTTTAATTCGTTCAGGTGATTGTAATGGCTCTGTGAAATGACTGAATTATGACTGATCGGCGAGGGACCATCAATCGTCCAGTCAGACGCATTCTTTTTATCAAAACGACAGGTGTTGCAGATGAATTCTTCGGCCTCCCCCCATTGATCCTTGCGCGCAGTGACGCGCAGTACCAGGTCTCCTTTTAGCCACAGGCGTACCTTGCCGGAACATTTCTCACAGTTGCGGTGCGCCTCAAGGGGTTTGGTGAACCAGACGCGACTCTTGAAACGGAATGTCCTGTCGGTTAATGCGCCTACAGGACAAACATCGATCACATTACCTGAAAAATCATTTTCGACCACGTTCTCAATATATGTAGAGATCTCTGCGGCATCGCCACGGTGCATAACACCATGAACGCGGTTATCGGTGAGCTGATCGGCAACTTTCACGCAACGGAAGCACATAATGCAGCGCGTCATGTGCAACTTAATGTATTTGCCAATATCGATCATATCGAAGGTGCGGCGCTCGAATTCGTAACGGGTCTTTACTGAACCGTTGTTATATCCCAGGTCCTGCAGGTGACATTCCCCCGCCTGGTCGCATACAGGACAATCCAAGGGATGATTGATCAGTAAAAACTCAACAACGCCTTTACGCGCCTCTAATATTTCGGGAGAAGTAATGTTCTGCACTTCCATTCCATCCATTACCTCAGTACGGCAGGAAACCACCGGCTTTGGCATCGGGTTAGGATTTTGCGTCGAGCCCTTAGTTACCTTTACAATACAGGTACGGCAATAGCCGCCGCTTGTTTTCAGCTTGGTGTAAAAACACATGGCCGGAGGCGCCACCTGAGCGCCGATCATGCGTGCAGCCTGCAAAATGGTGGTACCTTTTGGTACGTCAATTTCTATTCCGTCTATCGTTACTTTCATTATTATTCTAATTCTTTAGGTCGGTAATAATTCTTTCAATCTGACGTTTGTTTTCAGGCAAGCTATTTTGTGCAATTTCCCACAAAGTACTTAAATCCAGTCCAAAATATTCATGTGAAGCATAATTCCTCAAACCATACATTGCTTGCCATGGCACTTCGGGATAATTAATTTTAACTTGTTGTGGAATGCTATTAGCGGCTTCACCTATTATTTCAAAATTTCTTGTAACTGCGTCAATTGTTTTTTGATCATTTAAAAACCCATTATAATCATATCCATTTAAATAATCTAAAATCCGATTCATTGATGTAATCATGTCTTCTAAATACAAAATATATTCTCTTCCGGGCTTCAAATGTACTTTACCTGGCTTAAGATCTTATTTTTTAGTTGTTCCTTAATTGCAGTTGCGGTTGTTAAATCTACTTTTCTCTTGAATTGAGATTCTAAAAAGAACTGTAAATCAAAAAAAGCCCAGCCCAGGGGTTTTTTAAACTCAACCAATAAATCAATGTCGCTTTCTTCTGTTTGAGTTCCTTTAGAAAAAGAACCAAAATATCCAATCTTTGAAACAAAGTATTTTTGTTCCAGGATTGGTTTTACCTGTTTAAGCGTATTTTCTATTTGTGCGGCTGTTAACATTTTTATGCAACAACTTTTTTATTTAATCGATCGTAATGACTAATGTCAACATATTTTTTACTCTTCGCAATATCAATGAACTCTTGTTTGAAATGACGGATCGCCGCAGCAACGGGCCAGGCAGCCGCTTCGCCCAAAGGACAAATTGTTTTTCCTTCGATCTTGCTCTGGATGTCCCATAACAATTCCACATCACTTTCGTTGGCGGTTCCATTCATGAATTTCTTCAGGATCTTTTCCATCCACCCGGTTCCTTCACGGCAGGGAGAACATTGTCCGCAAGACTCGTGGTGATAGAAGCGCGCAAAGGTGAAGAGGTTCTTTACGATGCTGGTGTCTTCGTCCATTACAATAAAGCCGCCGGAACCAAGCATGGTGCCTGTTATAAAGCCTCCGTCTGCAAGACTTTCGTAAGTCATTAAGCGCGGTTCACCTTTGGCTGTTTTTAAGATCAGCTCTGCAGGGAGAATAGGAACGGAAGAACCTCCGGCCACAACAGCCTTTAGTTTTTTACCGTTACGGATCCCTCCGCAATATTCTTCCGAATAAATAAATTCCTCAACAGGGATTCCCAATTCAATTTCGTAAGTACCTGGCTTATTGATGTGTCCCGAAGCGGAAATTAATTTTGTTCCGGTAGATTTTCCAATTCCAATTTTTGCGTATTCTTCTCCGCCCCCGTTCACGATAGGAACAACAGCCGCAATGGTTTCCACATTGTTCACCACAGTGGGACAGCCCCATAGTCCGGCAACGGCAGGGAAAGGAGGCTTAATGCGCGGATTGCCACGCTTTCCTTCGAGCGATTCCAATAATGCAGTTTCTTCTCCGCAAATGTATGCCCCGGCTCCAACCTGTACGTGGAGATCCAGTGAGTAACCGGTTCCTAAAATGTTTTGTCCGAGCCAGCCCTGAGCATAAGCTTCCGCAATGGCGGTTTCAAGAATGCGGGACACATAAAAATATTCCCCGCGTATGTAGATGTACGAGGTATGTGCGCCAAGGGCATAAGAAGAAGTGATCATTCCCTCGATCAATGCGTGAGGGATCTTTTCCATCAGGTAACGGTCCTTGAATGTTCCGGGCTCTGATTCGTCGGCGTTGCACACGAGGTAACGTGGAACGCCTTCGGGTTTTGCCAGGAAGCTCCATTTTAGCCCGGTTGGAAATCCCGCGCCACCGCGGCCCCTGAGACCTGATTTTTTTACTTCTTCAGTAACAGCTTCCGGAGTCATGGTCTTCAGCGCTTTTTCCACAGAGGCGTAACCTCCATGAGCGCGGTACACATCGTATGTGTGAATTCCCGGAACTTTGTCGTTATGTATTAAAAGCTTTTTTCCCATTTGTCCTCACCCCTGAGTCTTCTGAAATTTAATTTTATAATGTGTTGTGATAATCCTTATCCGTATAGCTTTTTTGTTTTCCTTCCGCACGGTAGCTGTCGATGAGCTTATCCACTTTCTCATAGGTCAGGTTCTCGTGGTAGGATGCCCCGCATTGCAGCATTGGCGCTGTTCCGCAGGAGCCTAAACATTCAACTGTTTTTAAAGTGAACATGCCATCCGAAGTAGTTTCTCCATCCTTAATGTTCAGTTTCTTTTCGATGTACTTTACAATATCCTCAGCTCCGCACAGCCAGCATGAACTGGTACGGCAAACCTCCAGCGTGCATTTTCCAACCGGTTTTAAATTGAACATAGAATAGAAAGAGGCAACTTCATAAACTTCAATTGGCTTGATGTTTAAGATCGCCGCCACGTAGTCCATTGCTTCGGGACTCAGCCAGCCTCCAAATTCAGCCTGCGCAATGTGCAGTATTGGAATAACGGCGGATTTCTGCTTTCCTGCAGGATAATAGTTTATGATCGTTTGCGCAGCATTCATTGCATCCTCGCTGAATTTCAGCTCCGCTCTTTTCTTCGCGTCGAAATGCTGTGCTCCGTGTACCTGTGCTCCCATTACTTATTTTTTTGTTGTGAGTTCTTTATCCCGGAACCAGCCCGGAATACAAAACCCGAAATACTATTATGCATCCAATTCTCCCGCAATAACGTTCATGCTGCTCATGGTAAGAATGGCATCTGATAACATTCGTCCTTTGATCATTTCCGGGTAAGCCTGGTAATAAATAAAGCAGGGCCTGCGGAAATGCAAGCGGAAAGGAGTTCTTCCCCCGTCGCTTATTAAATAAAAACCAAGTTCTCCGTTGGCTCCCTCCACGCAATGGTAGATCTCGCCTTTAGGAACGTCTGTTTCGCCCATTATTATCTTAAAGTGATAGATCAGCGCTTCCATGTTGTTGTACACTTCTTCTTTCGGAGGAAGGTAGAACTCAGGAATGTCTGCATGGAAAGGACCATCTTTGGGCATGTTTTTAATAGCCTGCTCAATGATGCTGATGCTCTGCCACATTTCTTCCTGGCGAACCATAAATCGGTCGTAGGTATCTCCCTGCGTTCCCACGGGAATATCAAATTCAAAATCCTCATAAGAAGAATAGGGGTTTGCAACGCGCACATCGTAATCTACACCTGCAGCGCGAAGGTTCGGGCCCGTAAAGCTGTACTCAAGCGCCTTCTCTGCGCTGATCGGTCCGCAGTCAATAGTACGCTCCATAAAAATACGATTGCGCTCCAATAGATTGGCAAACTCTTTTAATCCTTTTTTTAATGCGGGAATAAGCGCATGGATCTTATCCCAGGTATCTTTGCTCCATTCGCGCTCAAAGCCACCGATGCGACCGATGTTTGTCGTTAAACGCGCTCCGCAAATGGACTCATAGATCTCATAGATCTTTTCCCTCAGCTGAAACACATAAAGGAAACCGGTCATGGCACCCGTATCTACTCCAATAACAGAATTGCAAACAATATGATCGGCGATCCGGGCAAGCTCCATAATGATGACGCGCATGTATTCCACGCGTTTTGGAATTTTTGCTCCGATAAGTTTTTCAACTGCGGTGTGCCATCCCATATTATTGATGGGTGAGGAACAATAATTCAAGCGGTCGGTTATGGGAGTGATCTGGTTGTATGGTCTCCGTTCCGCAAGCTTTTCAAAAGCGCGGTGAATGTACCCAATTGTAGGCACGGCATCGTGAATGATCTCGCCATCCATGGTGAGCACATTCTGAAAAATACCGTGTGTAGCGGGATGCGTTGGCCCGAGATTAAGAATGGAATATTCCTTCTCTTCGATGTCCTTCGCTGTTATATTTTTCTGATCTTTTTTCATTTGTCTTATCGTCCAAACATTGCGTCGTTCTTATCTTCTCTTGTCTGATCCTCCAATGGATATTCTTTCCTGAGGGGGAAATAATCCATGTCCTCTATGTTCAAAATGCGTATTAAGTTGGGGTGTCCTATGAATTTCACGCCAAAAAAATCAAATGTTTCCCGTTCCATCCAGTTCGCTCCCGCCCAAAGATCCGTAACAGTTGGAATATCCGGATTAGCCATAGGGAAAAATGTTTTTACACGCAGGCGGAAATTCTTCGGCATATTGTGCAGGTGATAAATCACGCCCAGGCTTTTTTCGTCTTCGGTTTGCACGCCGGTAAGATCGGTCAGAAAGTGAAAGTTCAGCTCTTCATCGTCGCGAAGGAATTTAAGCACTTCGTGGATCCTGGTCTTGCTGATGGTAAGTACAGGGAAATCGTAAAGTAATTCGGATTTCTCAACGCTATCCTGGAACTGTGAGGATATTTTATCGTTAATATGCTTTAAAAGCTCTTCGTTGTTCATATTATTCAATTCCGTAGCTGTTAAGTAATTTCTTGTATTCAGGAGAGTCGCGGCGGCGGAAAGATTCATTTTGCACAAGCTCCTGAATTTTTAAAATGCCATCGATTATTTGTTCGGGGCGCGGAGGACAGCCCGGAACGTAAACGTCAACAGGAATGATCCTGTCAATTCCCTGGAGCACGCTGTAGGTGTCGAAAATTCCACCACTGGTAGCACAAGCTCCAACGGAAAGCACCCAGCGCGGCTCTGCCATTTGCTCATATACCTGCCTGAGCACCGGCCCCATTTTTTTAGCGATGGTTCCCATTACCATTAACAGGTCAGCCTGGCGGGGTGAAAAGCTTAAGCGTTCTGCGCCAAAACGACCAAGATCATAATGAGATGCCATGGTAGCCATGAATTCAATTCCGCAGCAGGAAGTCGCAAAAGGAAGCGGCCAAAGAGAATTCTTGCGGGCAAGACCAACAACATCTTCCAGCTTGGCTGCAAAAAAACCGGGTCCTTCAACACCTTCAGGAGATTTTGCGATCTCCAGCTTTGTTCGTTTTATGATCTCTTTGCTCATTTTTAATTTCTGATTTTTTAATTTCTGATCGCGATCGGTAATTCCGGTCGCAAACCAGCAATCATTTCAACAATTCTAATCTTCCCACTTCAGCGCTTTCTTTGCGATGATATAATAAAATCCTACCAGCAACAAAGCGATGAAAGAAAACATCTCTATAATTCCAAGTCCGCCCATCTCTTTAAAATTTACTGCCCAGGGATACATGAAGATCACTTCAACATCGAAGAGCACAAATAAAATAGCAACAAGAAAATATTTAATGGAGAAAGGAACACGTGCGTTTCCTTTACTTTCAATACCACACTCAAATGTTTCGAGCTTGATCTTGGTTTTACGTTTTGGGCCGAGCCAGTGAGTGGCTACCATTGTAGTAACAACAAATCCGGCGGCAACAATAAACATCAGTAAAACAGGAAGGAAATCGTAGGCTGTGTTTGTAGCGTTCATAGGGCGAAAAATTAACGGTAAGATTAACGATTTTCTTGCAAATCGTCAAATAATACCGACAAAAATAAGTATTTAAGCCCTAATTATAGAAAAATCATGGATTTATTACAGCCAGCTTTCGTATCGCCTTTTGTTTGGTTTTAACATCGTTTAACTCCAGTATATAGGAGCCCGCCGGAAGATTCAGAGAAATCGGTTTTTTAAAGTTTCCTGAAGAAGCGACGAGCATTTCATTTAACAGGCACTCACCAATTCCATTGTATATTTTGAGAACATAATTGCTTTCTGTTTCTGAAAAAATACTGAGCTCAAAATTACCTTTTGATGGATTTGGAAAAATGGAAAGATTATCCTGCAGCGAAACTTTTTTAATGCCAACGTAATTAAAATTGGCAGAGGTAGCAGAAAAGCCGCAACCCGCAGTATCTGTTACCACAACAGAATAAGTTCCGTTAAGCGGGGCATAAATATGCCTGGTGGTTCCTCCCGGGATAATACTTCCATTGTAATACCATTGATACAGCACATTGGTATTTGACGCAGAAAGAGAATCGGGCTGAATAACGCTGACAAAAGGCGTTGCAGGAGGAAGCGTTACATAAATGGTAATCGCGTCGGTTGCTGTACAGCCGTTTGCATCGGCAACGGTTACGGTGTATGTCCGTGTTCCGGTTGTGGTGGAAAAGGGACTTTGGATCTGAGAATTATTCAGGAAGGTCGCCGCGCTCCAGGTATAGGCAACTCCTCCGCTTGCGCTTAGGAATGCAGTATCACCTTTGCAAATGTATTGGTTCGGACCTGCGTTCGCAGAAGGGGCGGGTAATACAGTGATGTAAGAGCTTTGAATAAGACTGTCTGCACCAGCCGCATTTGTGGCAACTAATTGCACCTGGTAGGTTCCGGGGTTTGAATAAGTAACACTTGGAAACTGAAGTGCGGAGATTGAAGGTGTTCCTCCTGCAAATGTCCAGCTCCATGAAGATGGAAAATTAGTGGAGTTGTCGTAAAAATCAACGTTGCCATTTTTACACACGCTCGTTTTATTGGAAGAGAAAGCGACTACGGGAATGCTGGTTGGGGCAGTATACAGATCTGTTTCCCAAAGTCCGCGGCCGTACGTTGCTGCACGCAATTTTCCGGTTGATTGCTGAATCTCCAACTCGTCAACTACTACATTTGGAAGGCCGTTGCTGTAATAGATCCAGTTACTCATACTGTTGTCTTTGTAGTAAACTCCAACGTCGGTACCCACATACAATCCATCGTTTGAGCCCGGTTGGTAAACAATTGTATTCACCGGAATGTTTGGCAGGTTATAAGAAACATTTGTCCATGTTTGCCCGGCATTGCCAGAATAAAAAACTTTAATTCCCGGAGAGTAACCTGAAATTTGCCCTGATACCGTATACCAGATCCGTTGCGGATTAGCAGGGTCAACACAGATAGAAGATATTCCACCCGTTGGGATCAGGGAGGTAATATTTGTAAACGAGGTTCCGTTCGTGGAAACGTGCAGCTCTGAAGTTTTTGCTACGTAAATATAGCTGGGATTGGAGGGCGCATAAGCCATTGCAACAATATCGGATGTAGATCCTGAGCCTGAAAGCGTGATCGTTGAAAAAGAGGTTCCGCTATTGGTAGAACGGTATACTTGTTTTTTCCCGACAAGTAAAGTAGAAGGAGTCGTTGGGTGAATAATGTAGGGCGTTACCCAGGCTCCATCCTCGTCAACCCCTGTTCCTCCGGTTCCCGCAACATTAGTATTAAAGCTTCCGCCTCCGTTCGTCGATTTCCAGATATTACCGTTGTATTGTTCTCCGTACATGATACTGGCATTGCTGTAATCGATCAGCACTTCCATTCCGTCGCCTCCCAGTACGCGTGCGGCTGAGCCTGTTCCATTATTATATAAGCTGCAGCCATTGTCCTGCCAGCCGGTCATGGTGAGGTTCGCGTTGGTTTGTGATACGCTCAGCTTATAGATCTGACCGATCTGCAATCCCGTTCCGGTTGTTGATTTACCGATATCACTCCAGGATGTACCGGTATTAGCTGTTTTAAATAAGCCGCCATCGCATCCTGCAAATACTGTTGTTCCGCTTCCCGGTAAGAATTCTACGGTATGTACATCCGCATGAACATAAGGAGCGCCTGACCCTGTCCAATGCGCCATGATCTGCATGGTTGTACCTCCGTTAGAGCTTTTCCAGATATTAACCCCGCCAGTAACAATGAAATCTTTA
>JBJMLS010000182.1:0-6382 GCA_045805185.1 Bacteroidia bacterium
ATGCGCATCCGGAAGCTGGCGGGTTGGGTGTAAAAATGCTGGACGGCAAGGGAAATTTCCTGCCCGAATCAAAGCGCGGACTTCCTACGCCAGCTGTTGCTTTCTATAAGATCTTTGGCTTATCCAGGTTATTCCCGGGCTCAAAGAAATTCGGCCAGTACCACCTTACCTTTTTAGATAAGGATAAAACACACGAAGTGGATGTGCTCAGCGGCGCCTTCATGCTCATGCGCAGGGAAACGCTTGATAAAGTGGGTTTGCTGGACGAGGATTATTTCATGTATGGAGAGGATATTGATCTTTCGTACAGGATCACTCTTGGTGGATATAAGAATTACTATTATCCCGAAACCCGCATCATTCATTACAAGGGAGAAAGCACAAAGAAGAGCAGCGTAAATTATGTCTTCGTTTTTTACAAGGCGATGATCATATTTGCACAAAAACATTTTTCACAGAGACATGCCAAAACATTTTCCTTTTTAATTCACTTTGCGATTTACCTGCGCGCAGGTATTGCTGTGTTCATGCGCTTTCTGAAGCAGATCGCGGTACCGGCGCTGGAGTTTGTGTTGATACTTGCCGGGCTTTATTTCATGAAAGCGTATTACGAAAAGAATGTAGTCTTTAAAGAAGGCGGGACCTATTCCAATGAACTGATCGCAATTGCCTTTCCTGCTTACATACTCACCTGGCAATTTTTTGTTTTCCTGAGCGGAGGCTACGATAAGCCAATAAAGCTTTACAGGATCTTGCGGGGTATTGTAATTGGAACTGGCGTTATTCTCATTATTTATTCTCTTTTACCGGAAGCTTACCGTTTTTCCAGGGCGCTGATCTTATTTGGAACTGCCTGGGCCGCCCTTGTGTATTTTGTTCTGCGGCTTTTATTTCACAGTATCAAATTAAAAGGATACAGTCTGACAAAAGACAAAAGCAAGAGAATTGCAGTGATTGGAAAAGAGGAAGAGTTTGAGCGCGTAAACAAGCTTCTCAGAGAAACAAGCATCAATACCGGCTTTCTTGGTTTTGTAAGCGCCGATAATTCAGGAACAGGGCACAGCAATTATATCGGAAGCATCAGCCAGATCGATGAGATCATCGGGATCTACCAGATCAATGAAGTTATATTCTGCGCGAGGGATATTTCTTCGCAGGAAATCATCAATTACATGTTGACACTTGTTTCCTCAAATGTCGATTTTAAGATCGCACCACCTGAAAGTCTTTCCATTATAGGCAGTAACTCCATCGATACGGCTGGTGACCTCTACGTGATCGATATCAATTCTATTTCCCGTCCAAAAAATAAACGGAACAAGAGGCTGTTCGATATTTCCCTGGCGCTTGTGCTTCTTGTCTTTTCACCTTTCCTGATCCTGATCCAGCAGAATAAAGCCGGCTTCCTTAAAAATATTTTCGCTGTACTGTTCGGTATTAAATCCTGGGTTGGATATGGAAACCTTTCGAGTGAAGAACTTCCAAAGCTCAGGCCTTCCGTGCTCTCTCCAGCGGATGGAATTAAACAGGCGGAACTGAGCGAGGCAATGATCAAGCGCTTAAATCTTGTTTACTCCAAAGATTACCGGCTTGAAAATGACCTTGGTCTTGTATGGAAGGGATTGAAGAGATTGGGACAATAAATCAAAATAAACTCAGCTTACCGTTCCCGAACTTATTCTCGTGTTCAAGCAGCCATTGCTTGCGCCACAAGCCACCTGCATAACCGACAAGCTTGTTATTGGAACCTATAACGCGGTGACAGGGAACAATGATCGCGATATTATTCTTACCGTTAGCAGAACCGGCCGCACGAATGCATTTGGGGTCGCCCAGCTTTTTTGCAAGCTCAAGGTAGCTGATCGTTTTTCCATAAGAAATGGTGCAGAGCTCGCTCCATACCCTTTGCTGAAAATCCGTTCCGGGTTGGAGCAGGGGAAGCTCAAATTTTTTTAATTCGCCTTTGAAAAAAGTTTCCAATTGCTGAAAGCAAAGATCTGTGAGGTGATTTGGGTTTTCCTTTGATAAAATTGGTTCATCGTGAAAGATCACGGCTTCAATGTGCTCGCTGTTCGCTTTTATTTCAATTACTCCTATCGGGGAATGATGGTGCTGTGTATAGGACATTATACCTGTTTTTTAGTTTTGAGCAGGTAGGAAAAAAGCAAAGTCATCAGTAATCCACCGATACAAGTGAAAGCGAAGAGGAAGAGAAAGGAAAGCGGCGATCCGTTGTGGCTTAATCTTTCTGCAGTACTCGCAATTTCTTCCGCTGAAGCATTTGCTTTCTGTAGTTCTTCCATTTCAAATTTCATTACCGTTTCAAAAAAAGTAGGATTAATGAATTTTGAATAGGCTGCAAACCAGCAGGTGCTCAACGCGCCATAGATAATCACCATCAGCGCTCCTGTCTGGAATCCCTGTGAGAATTTAAGATTACCGCGCTGGATCTTGCGGCGCTCGCGTATTGCCAGGAAAATAAAAATGTAAAAAATAAAAGCGGAGATGATCCTTGTATATTGGCCAATGTCATGCCTCTCGCTGTTAAAGCCGAATTCGTGTTCCAGCATTACCCACATCACCAGGGCTATGGCGGCTATTAATGCATATTTTATTGCTAAACGGTTCATACCTTTTTTTCCATTAAGTAATGCTGTATGGTTCCCCACATCAGGTAGGATTTTTCCACCAGCGAGTAACCGCAATTTTTATAAAAGTCAACCGCGTTCTCTCTTGCATGCAAAATTACTTTTTCGGCGCCTTTTTCACAAGCTCTTCCTTCCATGTAATTCATGATCTTTTTTCCCAGGCCCTTCCCCTGCATTCCTTCTTTCACTCCCATGTAGCGTACCTGGGCGGTATGCGCATCGTTCATCTGCAGGCGGCAAACGGCGAGGGCCTCTCCCTGCTCTCCTTTTATCATCGCATGCACGCTTTCATTTTCCTGATCGTCCTTTTCGCTGCCCTCTGCTTGTCCCCAGGGCTTGCGCAACACCTCGAAGCGAAGCTTGAAATATTTTTCAAAATCTGAAGTTGATGTTGGTTCAGTAACTGTGTACATTGTTGATCAGAATGAGGTGGTGAAAGGTATGGAAGTGATCACTTTTTTCTTGTCTTTTGTTTTGCGGATAAGCGGTTTCGCTGCAGCCAGTTTCATCACTTCCTCAATGTTCCGGATCTTTCCGCAGGGAACCTGCTCCTTCGTGCATTTTTGCAACAGCTTTTCGTGCTCAAATTCTTTTACGTTTGTTTGAAGCAGGTCGAATAATACCGAGCGGTTCTGCACCCTTAATTGATTAGTGGCAAAACGCTTGTCTTTTACAAGATCGCTTAAGCCAAGCAGGCGGCAGAGGCGGTCAAATTGCTTATCCGATCCAATTGCAAAAGTGATCAGCTGTTTGTCCTTCGTTTCCAGGATCTCTCCATAAGGCGCAATATTCGGGTGTAAGGAACCCGTACGCAGCGGGAGGTGACCGGCAATGAGCCAATTGCTGACCTGGTTTACAAGGGAAGAAACGGCCGCATCGAAAAGAGAAACAGAAACGTAGGCGCCTTTTTTTGTTTTACTGCGGCTAAGCAAGGCTAAGAGAATAGCCTCCTTTAATAAATGTGCCGCAAGCAGGTCGATCAGCGCTACGGGCATTTTCAGGGGACCGCTTTCGGGTGTTCCATTGATGCTCATGAAACCGCTTTCCGCTTGAAGGATCAGGTCGAAGGCAACGCGTTCATCGGTAGGACCGAAGCCGAAGATCTGCGCGTAAATTAATTTTGGATTCAGTTTTTTAAGAGTGGCATAATCCATTCCCAGCTTCCTGTCATCGCCTTTTTTATAGTTGACAATAACAATGTCAGCTTTTTTCAGCTTTTCCAGGCAAAGTTTTTTATCCGTCTTATCGCTCAGATCGAGGAACAAATGTTTCTTCCCGAAATTAACGGAATGAAAATAAGCGGAAGTCGCTGAGGTTTTATCTTCTTCCGGGAGTTTCCAACTGCGTGTAATATCTCCGCCGGTTTTTTTGTTTTCGATCTTCAGGACATCCGCACCGAGCTCTGCAAAGAACAGGGCGGTGGAAGGTCCGGCCAATACGCTTGCCAGTTCTACTACTTTAAGATCTTTGAAGATTTTTTTCATTACTATCGTGTCTCCGGCTGATTCGGCATGTCTCTGAAACTATTGCCCAGGCGCCTCTTCAGCGATCAGCCATTCAGTCATCAAACAATATTATTTAATAGGCAGGCATTTTCGGTTTATTGCCCATGATCTTTTCTATCTGTTCCATCACTTCAGGCGTTAACAGTTTAACCACCTCGGCAGATTGTAAAGTATCCTCCAACTGCTCAGTTTTACTTGCCCCAAGAATAGCCGTGCTCACATTCGGGTTTTTCAATACCCAGGCAATGGAAAGTCGCGTAATGCTTGTGCCGACCTCTTCAGCAAGTTTCTTCAACTGCTTTACCTTATTGTTTTTTTCTTTTGCGGCTTCCCCGCTAAATGTTTCTTTCAGCCATTCCATCCCCGGACGATCGATGCGCGTATCTCCCGGCAAGGCATCAATGTACTTTCCGGTCAGAAGTCCTGAAGCAAGGGGACTCCAAATGGTTGTACCCAGGCCGATCGAGCTATACAGCTTGTGGAATTCCGCTTCTACTTTTTCCCTGCTGAATAAATTGTACTGGGGCTGTTCCATTGTAGGGGGGACAAGATGATATTCCCTGGCCGCCGAATACGCTTCCATGATTTCCGCAGCGCTCCACTCGCTTGTTCCCCAATAAAGGATCTTTCCCTGGTGAATGAGATCGCTCATCGCGCGCACGGTTTCCTCTATCGGAGTATTTTTGTCGGGCCGATGGCAGAAATAAAGATCGAGGTAGTCGAGCTGCATGCGTTTTAACGCATTATTGCAGGCCTCCATTACGTGCTTCCGGCTCAAACCGACCTGGTTCGGGAGCTTTCCTCCCCAGAAAACTTTGCTTGAAACAACATAGGTACTGCGTTCCCAGTTCATTTTCTTCAGGATGTTTCCCATCACTATCTCCGATTTCCCGCTGGCGTAAGCCTCGGCATTGTCAAAAAAATTGACGCCCTTATCGTAGGCCAGCTTCATGCATTTTTCCGCAGTATCATCGCCAACCTGGCTGCCAAACGTTACCCAGCTTCCAAAGGAAAGTTCACTCACCAATAAGCCTGACCTGCCTAATCTCCTGTATTCCATAAATCAAATTTTGTTTTTGTAATGCATAAGCTCGCTTACCACATTGCTGATCGGCTGCTTTAGTTGTGTAAATTCTTTTTCAATTTTTTTCAGGCTCGTCTTTTTTTCGCCAAGCTCTTCTATTCCATCCAGCGTTTTAAAGATATCGTTCAGCTCATACAAGCCGAAGGTTGATTTCAACTTATGTGCGAGGGATCTTATATCGCTGAAATTTTTATTTTCGATCGCGCTATCAAGCTTTTTTACATCGCGGTCAATATTCTTTAGTGAAAGCTCAAGCAGTTCAAAAAATCTTTCCTCATTGTTGCCGGTGATCGATCTTATTTTAGAGAAGTCGATAACAGGTTTTTTAAAAATTGTTTTTTTAATTTTTTGCTGCGATTTATTGAGATCCGTGTGGTCCGTAATGGCCTGGAGAATGGAGTCTTTTGTGAAAGGTTTCTGGATCAGCCCGTTCATCCCTGCTGCCAGGCATTTACTTTCTTCCTGTACCACTGAGGAAGCTGTGAGCGCGATAATAGGCGTAGTAAGCTTTAAGCTGTTCCTGATCTTCAGTGTGGTTTTGTAGCCATCCATTACAGGCATTTGAAGATCCATCAGGATCAGGTCGAAACTTTCTTTCTTCAATAAGTTAAGACAGGCTCTTCCATTCTCGGCGCTCTTCACCGAAATATTCTTGTCTGTGAAAATATTTTCCACATAAAAACGATTGATCTCATTATCATCAACAGCAAGGATCCGGACCGGCTTTATGAAATCGTTCGCACCTTTGACAACTGCAAGTTTCCGCGTTCTGCTGCTTTTGGCAACGGGCATGGTAAGGGTGACAACGAATGTGCTTCCGGTATTGAGCTTTGAATTTACGGTAATAGCGCCCCCCATTCTTTCAATAAGCTGCTTGGAGATCGAGAGGCCGAGTCCGGTTCCTCCGTACTTATTGTTGGTTGTATTGGATGCCTGGGTGAACGTATCGAATATTTTCTCGATGTTTTGTTTTGGAATGCCTATTCCGGTATCTGAAATGGTAAACTGAATAATGGAAATATTGTTCTCGATCCCAACAAGCTTGTTTTCCAATGTTACCTTCCCTTTTGTGGTAAATTTAAAAGCGTTTGTGAGCAGGTTATTGATGATCTGGTTCAACCTGTAATGATCTCCAATAAGCGCCG
>JBJMLS010000183.1:0-6125 GCA_045805185.1 Bacteroidia bacterium
GCGTGATGCAGCGAAGTATACAATACCTGGGATTCTGTTTCATTCACATTCGGATTATCCGAGATCTTCACATAATACAAATTTCTGCCTTCAACGGTAGTATTGGGTGAAACCGTCTGGCGCAGCGTGATCAGGTTAGGATATTTTGCAGCCATGCTGTCGAGGTTATCCAGCATTTCCTGGTATGTAAAAAATCCACCCATGCTGCCGAGGTTAAAATTGGAAGGAGTTTGAAACTGCGGACAATCTGTACAGGACGTAGATAATAATTGCGCGTTCTTACCGGCATTGTCATTCTGATGTGCATAATAACCGGATACATCAGCGATAAGCGTCTCAAACTTCAATCCTGATCTCTTTATCAAAGCAAGCTCTGCATCCGAAAAATCTGAAGTGAAGGAATACCCTTTTTTCAGGTCGCCATGATCGACGGATAAGCCCAGTTCCGCCAGGTTGAATAAGCCGTTTTCTCCTGTATAGATTCGTACACGGTGGTATTTCTGAACCTGTGCAGTAGAAACCATAAGAAGGCAGAAGCTGCAGAAAAAAGTAATTAATCTTTTCATAAATGATATTTATAAGGTAAATGTAAGCCATTCGTCCTGTAATTCAAGACTGTAATTGTTAAATTGGGACATACGGTAATTTTACGGGGTGAATGAAATAGAATGTTTTGTTAGCCGCTCTGTTAAACAGTCAGGATCTTATCCCGGAAAATTTGCCTGGCAATCCGGCTTTGCAGCCTATTCCGTCGGTGAATCACAGGTAAATAATGTATTTTTCTATATTAAAAATCAAAGGGCTCATCACAAAAAAAAGACATTCTTCAAAGAATATGAAGACTTTATTTTTGTTCATGGTCTGGAAAAACAAAATATTTGAAGTATTATTATTACCACAGGCGACTGTTTAAACGGTCGCCTGTGGTCAAGTCCGCGGCAACATCGTTAATGTTAATTTGTATATGGATAACTATTTTTACACAGCGGATCAGTTTCACCACGAATTTCTATTTTCGGAACTATAAAAACTTCGCATGAACAAATCTGCCCCGGCTTCCGCTCTTATAACCCTGGTATCGGTGTTTTTTTTCTGGGGCTTTGTTGCTGCCAGTAACGATATCCTCATCCCTGTTTTTAAGGAGAAGCTCAACCTTGAGCAATGGCAATCACAAATGATCTCCTTTGCATTTTACGTGGCATATACAATTGGTTCCATCATTTATTACCTGGCGTCCCGGTCTTCTGGTGGCGACATACTGAACAGGATCGGGTATAAAAATGGAATTGCACTCGGGCTCACCATTTCAGCCGCTGGCACTTTATTATTTTATCCTGCCGCTCAAACGGCTTCGTTCCCGCTAATGATCACCGGATTATTCATTGTCGGGCTTGGCTTCTCTCTTCAGCAAACTGCGGCAAACCCTCTCGCCATTGTAATGGGTGATCCTAAAAGAGGTTCGCAACGACTCAGTCTGGCTGGAGGCATAAACAATGTAGGAACTACGATCGGCCCCTTACTCATCAGCTTTGCCATTTTCGGCTCCATCAGCGCCGGCTCATCGTCGGTGAGCATTGAGAGCATTAAGATCCCTTACCTCATCCTTGGCGCCGCATTTATAATTGTCGCGGTGATTTTTAAGTTCTCTTCCATTCCTGACAGGATAGAATTGATCACTGAAGATAAATCAACAGAAAAGACAGGAACAGAAAAAAAAGGCGCCTTGAATTATCCCCAATTAGTGCTGGGCATGATAGGGATCTTTGTTTATGTGGGAGTTGAAGTCTCCACCGCAAGTAATCTTCCCGAATTCATGAAGCAACATGCAGACGTGGGCACGGAAAAGGTAGCGCCTTACGTTTCCCTATTCTGGGCAAGCTTAATGATCGGACGCTGGACCTCTTCGGTAGGCGCTTTTAATTTTAAAGGCGGATTTAAAGTGATCATGAATTTTCTAATGCCTTACATTGCATTCACCGTGTTCCTGATGGTTAACAAAATTGCGAGCCACGACATTACCCCGTTTTACGTTTATGGTTTTGTCATTCTTGCACTCATAGCCGGGGATATTGCCAGCAAGGGAAATCCTGCGCGACAATTATTGCTTTTCTCGCTCATGGGAATTATAGCGCTTTTCATTGGCATGCTTTCCACCGGAATGATCAGTGTATACGCATTCATCAGCGTCGGTCTTTTCTGCAGCACCCTATGGCCCTGCATCTTTACACTTGCAATTGCCGGATTAGGAAAACATACTAACCAGGGTTCGGGATTCCTGATCATGATGATCATGGGCGGAGGATTCATCAGCTTGCTTCAGGGCGCTTTATCCGATGATCAGATTCTCGGCATCCAATGGAGCTATCTTGTAGGCGTTGCCTGTTTCGCTTACCTTGCCTTTTACGCATGGAAAGTAAAAAAAATATTATCTTCACAAGGAATAGATTATGACACAACGACTGGCGGCGGGCATTGATATTGGCGGGACGAATACTGTTTTTGGACTGATAGGGGAGAATGGGAAAATACTTGACTCCAGCTCTGTTAAAACCACTGATTATTCAGATCCTTTTGAACTTACACAGGTAGTTTCCCAAAAATTATTGTCTATGGTTCCTGCAGGATACAGGCTCGAAGGGGCCGGCATCGGCGCTCCAAATGGTAATTTTTATACAGGAAATATTGAATTCGCCCCTAATCTGAAATGGAAAGGAATAGTTCCTCTTGCAACTTATTTTTCCGAAGCGCTCCATTGCAAAGCTATACTGACCAATGACGCGAATGCCGCAGCTTTGGGTGAAATGATCTTTGGCGGAGCGCGGGGAATGAAAAATTTCTTATTCATCACATTGGGCACCGGACTTGGAAGTGGGATCGTTGTAAATGGTGAGATCGTATACGGTCATGATGGCTTCGCCGGAGAGGTTGGACATGTGATCACCATTCCCGGGGGGAGACTCTGCGGTTGCGGAAGAAGGGGCTGCGTGGAAATGTATTGCTCGGCAACAGGGATCAAAAAAACATATCTTGAAAAGAAAAACTCAAGTGATCCTGACAACAAAATAAATTCCCAGGCTATTTTTGAAAAGGCAAAGGAAGGCGAGAAAGAAGCAATAGAAGCTTTTGAATATACCGGCGAGATCCTCGGAATGATCCTCGCGAACAGCGTTTTATATACCAGTCCCGAAGCGATCTTTCTTTTTGGCGGTTTGGCACAATCCGGCGATCTGATCTTTGACCCCACCCGGAAGAGCTTTGAAGAGAACCTGCTCAACATTTACAAGGGAAAAATAGAATTACTCCCCTCCAGACTAAAGGAAAATGATGCGGCTTTGCTTGGAGCAGCATCACTTATCTGGAAAGACCTGGCCAGGGCAGAGATCATTTAGACTTTTGGAAATATTATTTACTGAAAGCTAATGCATCCTCATTTTTAGTTTTATTTAAATATTCTATTTCACATCCTTATTGTAATTTTAAAGCCGGGAACCTCAGTCCATTAAGAAGCGATGACACAGGTAAATGAACAGCGGCTGAACAGAACAAAATACAAGGAAAAAGAAATCAGTTTTATGAGAAGAAAATTGCTCTAATTGGCGATCAATAATAAATTCGCCGTTTCTCCATATCATTTGCGCCCGCTCAAACGGGACGGTGCAAATAAAATCTACTTCGTTCATAACAATTTGGGTATTTATACACAACTTTACCCAAAAAGTATCGTAAAATCAATCAGTTGCTTTGAAAAAATTTTACGATGATGGGGAAATCTACCGATTTTAAGGGGATTCTGGCGTTCGTACAAAAGTTTCCCACCGAGCGGGTATGTGTCAAACAATTCCGCGCCTGGCGATGGGAGAACGGGGTCTACTGTCCGCACTGCCTTCACAAAAAAGTTTATGTGTATGCTGATGCCAAGCGCTACAAGTGCCAGGCGTGCATGAAGCAGTTTACTGATACAGTTGGCACGGTGCTAGAGAATACCAAGCTGCCGATTAGGAAATGGATGTTTGCCATTTATATAGCCTCTGTTAGCAAGAAGGGCGTATCATCCGCGCATCTGTCGCGGAGCATCGGGGTAACACAGAAGACAGCGTGGTTTATGCTACAACGAATCCGCGAGATGCTAAAGGATAAATCCGGAGAAATAATGGATGGTGTGATCGAGGTCGATGAAACTGTGGTCGGCGGCAAGTCCAAGAACAAGCACTCCGCAAAGCGGGACGGGATGAAGAGCAAGACCTACGTCTTCGGGATGTTGCAGCGCGGCGGACGGATACGAACCATGAAGGTAAAAGACAGATCCGCCAATACCCTCAAGCCGATCATCTACGAGAACATCGAATCACAATCTATCATCATGTCCGACGAATGGCTATCCTACAGGGGGCTAAACCTCGTCTACGACCACCAATGCATCGATCACAGCGCTTATCAGTATGGGAATGGGAAAACATACACGAACAGCCTGGAGGGCGCCTGGAGTCATTTTAAGAGATCCATCATCGGCGTGTACCACCATGTAAGTAAAAAACACATGGATATGTACTGTAGTGAATTTGACTTCCGGTATAACACAAGGAACTATAGTGACGCGGAAAGGTTTTACCTCGCCATGGGGATGGTAGAGGGGCGGCTGAAATACAAAGACCTAATCGGAAGATCCGGGTGATTTCCTTGGTTTCTTTTTTTTCTTTACCGGCTGCACCAGCAGTTTCATCGCCTCTTCAAAAGGCATGTCTATCTTTAGTGGCTTATTGCGCTTTTTCTTTTCTGGCATCCCTACAAAGATAAAAAATGTCATCCATAATTCCTTATTTAGAACGGGTATAAATAGACGGGTCGGACGAATTTGTGCTGTTCGTTTACCTAATTTTGTAATGACATTAAGATGCAAGCGTTAGTTGCTTGGTGACGAAAACTGCGAATCTTCACACCAATCCTGTAGACACAACTAACTATCTGTTTTGCGCCGGCAAAGGGCGTGGGCTTATAGTTTATTTTGTTTACAGGTTCTTCGCAGTACCTCGTCACAAGTATCCTACTGGTTCCACGCCTGATTATTTCAAAACCGTCGCTCAGGATCCAGGTGACTCAAAACTGCGAAACCATGAGACCAAAGAGAAACAAGTTTGCTGACTTTACGGATGATTTTGTTACTTTCTTTACAAAAATTACAGTTCTGTTGCTACTCTTAACCGGATTAGTATTAATGGCTTCTGCTCTGTTTTTTATTTGGTGGGCGCCAATTATGTTTTTTAAAGGTGAAATAACAATGGGGTTTTATTTACTGGCTTTACTTATAGTATGTCCATGTATAGGAATCGGAGTTGTTACAATTACCAGTGGTTATCAAGAACATCAAAAATCAATAGAATGACAACACACATAGATTTTTCAAAATGTGCTAATTTTAAAGAGTGCGGTCAGGATCATAATTGGAATGGAAGTCAATTCTTAAATATTCCGGCAGATATTGATAAAATCAAAAGTGCCCTCTGCGAAGTTTGTCAACATAACTTTTTTCATTCACGGATTTACAGGTCCTGGTTGCCTCTGAAAAATCAATGTGAAAACTCTTTGAAAGGTAAGGATAAATGGACGAACAGAATTTAGAGTATAAATTAAACAATTCTCTTCCATACTTATCTTTAGATAATTGATCTAAACTGGATCCATCCATAGCCTTTTCCAGTCCTTTCCAATGATCCTCAATTAATTTCTGAGCTTCTGTTGGAAAAATATGCCTCCCCGTAAACAAAAATACCACCGCGGGCCATATTCTTTTCAAAAATTTCATTGTGTTTGGTTAAAGTGGTTATTTATATTTGTGCATGAATCAAAAAGAAGCTTCGGAAGAATTAAAAAAATACAGAGATCTCTTACAAGGAAAAACTTTCAAAGGAGAAATTGTTACTGGCGTCGTCGTTAAAGAATGGGAAGCCGGTAATTTTAAAATTCATGTATCCGTAGAAAATGGTGATTACGAATTATCCGCCTTCCTCCACCTCTATATGAACAATTGAAAATTCGTAGCCCCTCTCCGTCAAATGATCAATGTGTTTTTTAACGGCGGCTATAGCCTTCTTCTTGCCTGCCTTGGTACTCGTATAAGGAAACGTAGC
>JBJMLS010000184.1:0-5264 GCA_045805185.1 Bacteroidia bacterium
AATTCAATAGCCCCAAGGTTATACAAGGCGTTTTTTTCCTTCGGGTCCAAAGCGAGTAATTTCTTATAGGTTTCCACGGCCATTTTAGTATTTCCTATATCCTGAAAAAATTTCCCGATATTATAAAATACTTCCCGGCTTTTGGGATTTATCCGAAGCGCTGTATTGTAATATTCTATGGCCATTACATTTTTTTTGGCTGCCATTAATAATCCCAGCTCCACGTAAGCATCGAAGTACTTATTATCCTGCTCCACCGCCGTCTGAAAGCTGCTGACAGCATTACTGGTATCACCGTTTTCCTTATAACACATTCCTTTAAGGTAATAACCCTTCGCAAGACTTTCGTCTACTTTTAAGGCATTGTTGATGTATAAGATAGCTTCCGGGTATTTTTTTACATAGAAATAAAGCTCGGCCAGCTTCATATTTGCGTCGATACTCGATGGATTGATCTTCAGGCAATGCTCAAGAGTTTCTTTTGAAAGACGGGTTTGATTTCCCATAAAATAAGCGTCACAGAGCAGGATAAAATAATTTGCCTTGTTGCTGTCCAGCTTAATTGCCCGCTTAGCATCTCCCTCAGCAGCCAAAAGATCTTTATTCGCGAGGTATAGTTGCCCACGCTTATAATAGAGGTCGGCATTATCGGGATCCTTGAGCAATTCGGCATTCAGGGTCTTCAACTCAGGCGAGCTCAGCTTGCTGAGACTGCTATCAACCAATACTTTATTTCCAGCTTCTTTTTCATTTTTATTTCCACAGGAAGAAAATAAAAGCAACAGGGTAAGAAAGAGCAATGAAGTAAAAATTCTTAGCATAGGTCAACACGTTTAATTTCGCGTTAAGGTACTAATGATTTAAGTAAAAATAAAACCCGCACTTGGTAAGTGCGGGTTTTAAATTGATAAGTGGTAAATGTTTTTAAAACGGATAGTAATTATTCAACTTCTACCGGTATGGCCGCTGTTTCGTTCAGCGCTTCTTTAATACGGTGTTCGATCTCGTCGGCAAGTTCAGGGTTATCCATGAACACTTGTTTAACCGAATCGCGGCCCTGGCCAAGCTTCTGATCTTCGTAACTGAACCATGAGCCGCTTTTTTTGATCACATTGTGCTCAACGCCCAGATCGATGATCTCCCCTACTTTACTGATCCCTTCTCCGAAAATAATATCGAATTCAGCCATGCGGAAAGGAGGGGCTACTTTATTCTTCACAACCTTTACCCGAACGCGGTTTCCACTAACGGTTTCGCCATCTTTGATTTGCCCGGCGCGGCGGATATCCAGACGTATTGATGCATAAAATTTAAGCGCATTACCTCCGGTAGTAGTTTCCGGGTTCCCGAACATCACACCGATCTTTTCACGCAGCTGGTTGATAAACATGCAGCAGCAACCGGTTTTGTTAATGGAACCGGTAAGCTTTCTAAGCGCCTGGCTCATCAAGCGCGCCTGGAGCCCCATTTTGCTTTCCCCCATTTCTCCTTCAATCTCCGCTTTTGGAGTCAAGGCTGCCACGGAGTCAATTACCACTATATCTACTGCGCCGGAACGGATCAGGTTATCTGCAATTTCAAGCGCTTGCTCACCGTTATCCGGCTGAGAGATCAGCAGGCTGGAAATATCTACTCCAAGCTTCTCCGCATAAAAACGGTCGAAAGCATGTTCCGCATCAATAATAGCTGCAATACCACCGGCTTTCTGTACAGATGCGATCGCATGGATAGCAAGAGTTGTTTTACCTGATGACTCAGGTCCGTATATTTCCACCACACGTCCTTTAGGGTAACCGCCTATTCCGAGAGCAATATCCAATCCGAGCGATCCTGTTGAAATGGCCTCCATCGGCTCAATGGCATTATCGCCAAGTTTCATGATGGTACCTTTTCCATAGGTCTTCTCTAATTTGTCCAATGTAAGTTGTAACGCTTTTAATTTTTCTGAGCTCACCGATTTAGCAGTAGCTTCAGCTGATTCACTTTTCTTAGCCATGATATATATTAGTTATTAGTTTACTTGTTTATTATTCATTTCGGGCTTGGTTATTCCGGGGTTTGGCCGAATTAGTCCAGGGACCTGATCTGTTCAGCATGTTCCTTGCTTTTCACTTTTCTTATGATCTGCCTTATCACTCCTTTCTCATCAATGATAAAAGTTGTACGGATCAATCCGTCATAGATCCTTCCCATAAACTGCTTGGTGCCCCATACATCATAAGCTTTAATGGCTTTATGCTCAGGATCTGCAAGCAGGTTAAAGTTCAATCCGAATTTATCCGCGAATTTGCGGTGCGATTTCACATCATCAGGACTCACTCCAACCACCTCGTAGCCTTCTTTTTTTAAGCTGTTTAGATTTTCCTGCAGGTTACATGCTTCCACGGTGCAGGTTTCAGTATTATCCTGCGGATAAAAATAAAGGATCAGTTTTTTACCTTTATAATCCGCAAGCGAAAATTGCTTTCCGTCCTGATTCAGTCCCGAAAAATCCGGAGCTTTCATCCCTTCCTGCAAACCTGTCGTATGCGCCTGAAAAACTTCTTTTGGCTTTTTTGAAGTGGCTACTCTTTTCTTAGCTGCCTTCGCCGGCTTTGCCTTCACTGCTTTCTTTCCCATATATTGTAAGTATAAAGTACTTAAAAGTTTTGTTCGGAGACAAAGGAATTTTTCAACATTTTAAACACCATTTGGTTCATGTGTTATTCAAATTTTGATCAAAGAACTGCGACAAAGGTAGAGTCATTTGATTAAAAAACAATCATTACGTTGATTATTTTTTAACGAAACCCTTTAATTAACTGAAAATGAGTTGATTATTTTTTAATCAAAGAGTTTGATTGTAACTTGATCAAAGCTGATCGCCCGATTTTTTAAGCTCATTGAGGTTGCGGTCAATGTACCATTCCGAGGTAATTAACGCGCGCTGGATCCTCCTGGCATAATATATACTATCCAGTATTTCCTTCTGCTTTTCTTCTACCAGGTGCTTTTGCTTTTCAACTATTTCCTTTTGCTCCGTAATGATCCTGTTCTTTTTCTGATTAAGGCGAAGGCTTCGGAGAACGATAAGCACCAGGATCAGAACAAGCAGCAGCCCGGATGAGACCGAAATTATAATGATCCTCTGCTTTTTGCTTTCGGCTTTCGCCACAGCGTCTTTTTTATCCTGCTCTGCCCTGGCTTCTGCTTCTTTCTTATCAAACTCATATTGCATGTCGAGCTGCACATTCTTTTTTGTATTCTCCTCACTAAAAATACTGTCACGCACTCTTATATAACTTTTATAATGTTCAAGCGCTTTAGCCGGGTTTCCCTTTTTTTCATAATACCTGCTCAGATCTTCGTGTGCGCTTTTAATTTCATCGAGAAAGCCGATCTCTTCCGCGAGATGGAGTCCCCTCAAAAGATATTCTTCCGCTTCTTTCATTTTGCGCTGTGCAAGATATACTGAACCGATATTGATCAATTGAATAGCGGCAGAGCTTTTAATTCCCATTCCTTCATCAATTTCCAGAGTTTTTAAAAAGAGAACAAGCGCGCGGTTGCGTAATGTATCTGATTCAGGAGACGTTTTTTTATCGGCCATATCCGCGTATGCACTTCCCATGTTTCCCATTTGCAAGGCGACCATTTTCCTGTTCTTTACTTGTTCGGCCAGCTTTATTGCCTTACTGTAAAACTCAAGTGCGGAAGCATATTCATCTTTACCATAATACAAACTGCCTATATTTCCCAATTGCCTTGCCATTCCAAGCTTATCATCAATTTCTTCAGCGAGCTTATAAGCCCTCTCATAATTTTCAAAGGATTTCGTATAATCTTCAATCAGCATGTAAATATTAGCCATATTTCCAAGAAGAAAGATCATCTGAGTTTTATCTGCTTTTGATTTTTCAGCGCTATTCAGATTTACGTTCTGCTCAAGGTATTTCAAAGCCTTTAAATTAAATTCGAGCGCTTTTGGATAATTAGCCATCTGCGCATACACCCCGGCTATGCTTCCCATTGAACCTGCGATCTCAGTCTTATCTCCGGCGGCTTCTTTTATTCTCAGTGACCTGCAATAATAGTCGAGGGCTTTAAAATATTCCCCCTGACCCTTATAAACCATTCCAATATTGTTCAGGCATTTTGCCTTATCAATAAGCGCCCATTCTTCACCTGGGGTAGCAGGAGAAAGACTTTCAAGGATTTTGAGCGCTTCAAAATAATTCTTCAGCGCTCCGGGGTAGTCTTCTTCAGATTTACTGATATTCCCGAGTAAGATCATGGCAGCGGTGATCCCCTTTTTATCATTCAGCTTTTGACCAAGAAGTTCTCCCTGCAGGGCGTAACTTTTTGCCTCAGGGAGTTCATTTCCCTTCCACAGCCAATAGCTTAAACGGTTAATGCTTCTTACTTTACCGGTATCTTCACTAGTGACCCGGATCACTTCTCTTAATGAATCCGTTTTTTTGTCCTGCGCGTTACAGACACAGGTAAGGATCTGCAAAAAGCAGATAAGTATGGTAATGTGACGCATTTATAATTGATTTATTTTAACCGGCATTTTTTTCCTTTGCTCATTGCCTGCAATTTAACTGATCTTCGGGATCTGATTCCTGGTTATACCTGCCTTCATTTCCTTTATTACTACCTGCGCGTAATATTTGCACCATTGGGTAAGCGGGCATTCATTGCATTTCGGGCTACGCGCAACGCAAATGTAACGACCATGAAGGATCAGCCAGTGATGCGCAGTGGCGATATATTGTTCGGGAATATATTTTATCAGTTGCTGCTCCGTCTGCAGAGGTGTTTTTGCATTAGTCGTTAATCCAAGTCTTGCTGAAACCCTGAAAACATGGGTGTCCACCGCCATTGCAGGCTTATCATAAATCACGGAAGCGATCACGTTAGCTGTTTTACGGCCAACTCCCGGCAATTTCACCAGCTCTTCAATTTCCGAAGGGATCTGTCCCTTAAAATCTTTCAGGAGCATTTGTGCCATACCTACAAGATGTTTTGCTTTATTGTTCGGATAAGATATGCTCCGGATATAATTGAAAACAACTTCCGGCGTTGTAGCCGCGAGGGCTTCTGCATTGGGGAAATCCCTGAACAGCTTCGGCGTTACCATGTTCACGCGTTTATCCGTGCATTGAGCGGAGAGGATAACTGCAACGAGCAATTCAAAAGGATTAGTATACTGAAGTTCTGTTTCAGCTACCGGAACATGGGTTACGAAATAATTAATGATATGTTCATAACGCTCTTTTTTA
>JBJMLS010000185.1:0-4642 GCA_045805185.1 Bacteroidia bacterium
CGTATTGAACGTTCAGGATATTGTACGTTGCGAGGCCGACAGGAACTACACCAGCTTTATACTTGCCGGCGGAAAGAAAATACTTGTTTCCAATACACTGAAAGAATATGATGAAATGCTTTCCACCTACAGGTTCTTTCGCGCGCACCAATCGCATCTCGTGAACATTGACCACATTGAGCGCTACGAAAAAAGAGAAGGCGGCTTCCTCATCATGAAGGATAAATCCATGGTGCCGGTTTCGGTCCGTAAAAAAGAAACCCTGCTTTCTCTTCTTGAAAGCATCTGATCAGGTAAACGGATGTTAACCCGTAGCTAACGGCTGATAACTCAAACCCCTCATTCGTTCATTTAGCTGAATTCAGCAATCTATTCGCACTACTTTAGTTTCAGAACCAGAATTATGCTGAAATTATTGATAGTTGATGAAAGCGCCTGTAAGAAAGAACTTTCTCTCTTTATGAAGCAAAATAAAAAAGCAGTGCGGTTTCTTACTACAACAAGAGATTTTGCCGGACGCATGCAGAGCCTGCTGGGCAGGACGGACCATTCAGCCGCTATTTCCAGGAGGCTTGCTGTAAATACCACGGAGAGCCTGAGCCTGCTCAATATTAACGAGATCATTCGCTGTGAGAGTAACCGCAATTACACCTTTATCTATCTCACCGGGAAAAAGAAGCTGATCGTTTCAAAGACCTTAATGGAATTTGAAGATGTATTAACTAAATATAATTTCCTGCGGATCCACAAATCGCACCTGATCAATGTCAACTACATCGATCGTTACATGAAAAGCGAAGGCGGCTACATGGTGCTCACGGATGGAACGCGATTACCGGTTGCTGTGAGAAAAAAAGAGTATTTGTTCCGCGAACTGGAAAAGTTGTAGAAGTGCAAAAAATTTAGTCTTCGGAATATATAATGTACAGTTAACTCAATCTTAATTCCTGAATTTAAAAATCAATATACATAAACACAAAAATGAACATGAAAAAACTGTTATTCTTAATTTTACTCTGCTGCTTTGGAATTGATAATTCAAATGCGCAGGCGGTCCGCTGGGGGACGAGATCCACTTCACCCGCAGCTGTTACTGAGGAAGGGCTGGCAATTGCAGCCGATTCATCGGGAAACACTTACATTACCGGAAACTTTAAAGACACCGTTTACTTCGGAGCTTTTATGCTCAAAGGAAAAGGATTGAAGGATGTATTTGTTGCCAAGCTGGATTCACTTGGAAATTATGTGTGGGCGAAGTCCTTCGGCGGGACGGGAGACGATGAAGGTTATGGGATTTCAGTTGACAATGCCGGAAATGTTTATGTTGCGGGATACTTTACCACTAAAATGTTTTTGTCGCCGGTGGACTCGCTTATGTCTGCCGGAGGTATCGATATGTTCGCAGCAAAGCTGAACAGCAGTGGAGCGCTCCAGGTGAAACTGAGCGTAGGAACTGCCAATACCGATTATGGCCGGAGCATAGCGGCGCATCCGACTAACGGGGATTTTGTATTGTTAGGCGACGAGGTTAACGGTGTTGTTGCAAATTACTTTGTTGCCAAATACAACAGTTCAGGCGTTCAGCAATGGAATAAAATGTCTTCTACCACTTCAGCAGTTGTAACCGCGAAAAGTGTGGATATCGATAACGCAGGCCTTGTTTATTTGTGTGGTTCGCTTACCGGTTCTACCACTACGCCAAATTTACTGAACAGTGGCGGTTCCGATGCTTTTGTGGTGATCTATAACAGTACGGGTAGCAGCATTAATTATTATGGGAATTTCGGATCCACGAGCAACGATTATGCATACAGTATAAAAGCCGACGGTGCTGGAAATAAATTCTATTTCTGCGGCTCATTTACCAATAGCATTAATTTTGGGAACAGTGTAACGCTGGCCTCATCTTCTTCCAGCTCAGCTTACCTGGCCACCTTTACTGTATTCGGAGCCACGGAAAGCGCTTCCTGGGCGGTTAAATCGCCGTTTACCGGACAGGTTTACAATGGAGTTAAAGACGACAGGTTCGGAAACATTCTTGTGGCTTCCTCTTCAAATATGAGTACTTATAAATATACGTCTTATGGCGATCTCCAATGGCAAAGCTATCCTGTAGGAACGATCACCCTGAGTACAACCAACAATGCTCTTGCGACTGATAAACGCGGTAACGCTTACACAACCGGAAAGATCTCCGGGAATTGGACCATGGGTGATTCGATATTGTCCAATACGGGGAAGTCGGTATTTGTACAGAAGATCTCAAGTCCGATCATTGGCTCTCCTGTATATGGAAGCAAGGCATGTATATCATCAGCCAAGGGTGATTCCGTCCTGATGAGCATCAGCCCATCCATGACCTATAAAGCAGGCAACGTATTCACATTGCAAATGGATGCTACGGGTACGGGCGCGTTTGCTTCGCCAACAAGCATCGGCACCTTATCTTCTACAGGAGCCGGAGTGATCCACGGCTACATTCCCGCCGGAACAGCCAATAATACCTACATTTATTTAAGGGTGATCTCATCGAATCCTGCAACCACGCAGGGAGACCTGATTTACCTTGTTTATAATGACAAGCCGATCATGCATTTTACATCACTTACCAAAAATGTATGTTACGGGATCTTTCAGTCAGGTAAGGATACGATCACCAACGCAAATTTCAACGGTTCTTTGTGGTGCGATTATTCAATTACGCCAACTATCGGAATCTCTCCTGCTACGGCAACAGGCTTTAGCGAGCTCGATCTGACCATTACCAGCGCAGTGAGCACTACGTATACTGTTACGATGACTGACCAGGGAAATTTATGCAAAGATGTAGATACGCTTCATGTGAATGTCTATCCGGTTGTAACGGTCAGCGCCGGAAATGATACAACGATATGCCGGGGAACAAGCGGCGTTTTGCATGCAATCGGCAATAACATCAGTACCTATAGCTGGGCGGGATCAGCAGGTCTTACAGGAGCAACAACTGCTAACCCGACGGTTACACCTACAGGGACCAATTCTACTTATACCATTACCGCTACAAGCGTCAACGGTTGTTACGATAAGGATTACGTGGCAGTGTATTCTCCACAAACCTTTGCAAATGCCGGGGTGGCTTCTTATAACTCCTGCCTTGGAGCATCGGTTCAATTGGCAGGTACCGGTTCAGCAACCGGCGGACCTGTAAAATTCAGCTGGACCCCTGCGGCTTCGGTAAGCAATCCGGCGTTAAATAATCCTATGGTTACTCCGCCTGCCACTACCATTTACACGCTTACTGTTACTGATACAGTTTATGGTTGTAAAGCAAAGGATACCATTAACATTATCCTTGGGCCAATTGCGGTAACTGCGCCAAACATTTCGGTTACCTGTGGAAGCTCAGGAAATATTACAGCAACGCCTCCTGCGGGCAATTTTATAGCGCCCTTAACTTATTCCTGGACGCCCGCCTCAGGATTATCCGCAACAACAGGCGCTACCGTTACTGCGAATCCAACCGTTACAACAACGTATTATGTTACCATGACGACAGGCAACGGTTGTTCAGGTTCCGATCCTGCAACAGTTACAGTAAATGCTCCTAATTTTGGCGTTAACTTCAGCGCAACACAACAGTTATTAAGTTCTCCTCCCTTTGTTGCACAGTTCAGCAATACAACACCGAGTCCTTCAAATTATACGTTCCTTTGGTCTTTTGGCGATGGCACAACTTCCACTTCAAGCGGTTCAACAGTGTTCCATACTTACCAATACAACGGAAATTATGACGTGACCTTAACCGCAACAAGCACTACAACCGGTTGTTCTCAAACCCTGTTTCAAAGTGGTTATATATTTTGTACAGGCGGAACGGGTTGTGCTTTAGCCGCGACCATCAGCACTCCACAGGGAACAACCAAATGTTCGGGTGATAGCATCCTGCTCACCTGCAATACCGCTTCCAATAATTTTTACCAGTGGAACTTTAACGGATCTGCTATCAGCGGAGCCACTGCTTCTTCCTATTATGCAAAACTGCCGGGCAATTATTCAGTGACCATTAATGATGGTTCCTGTTCTGTGATCTCTCAGCCGAAGTCGCTTACTTTTGCTTCGCCTCCGAGTCCTGCTACCATTACACCTAATGGAAGTATTAATTTATGCGGCGGTGGAAGCGTATTCTTAACTGCAAGCTCCGGTTATCCTTTTTATTCCTGGAGCACAGGAGCTACGTCGCAAAATATCACCGTAAATCAATCGGGTATATACACGGTTACAGTGAGCAATGGATCCGGATGTACCTCGTCAACAACTTATTCGTTGAATGCATCCGCAATGGCATCACCGGATATTTGCATGGTAGGAGTAGACAGTTTGAGCGGCACCAATCTGGTGATCTGGGACAAACCAGTAAGCACAGCGATCGATTCATTCATCATTTACCGTGAAGGAATAGTTGCCAACCAGTTCAACCGTCTTGCATCTCAGCCTTACAGCGCATTCAGTACCTACCAGGATGCGGCTTCGAATCCGCAGCAGCAGTCGTACCGCTACAAGATCTCCATAAAAGATACCTGCGGAGTGGAAACATTGCTGAGCGCTTATCATAAAACAATCCATCTCACGATCAATGCAGGAGCGGGAAGTACCTGGAACCTGA
>JBJMLS010000186.1:0-10610 GCA_045805185.1 Bacteroidia bacterium
GAAATTTGTGGTCCGCGCCAATATTGAGCTCTTCACCGGTAAAATTTCCCTGGCTGAATATTTTAACCGCGCCGGCGATTTTTTTAAAAACAAATGGCAATGCATCGATGAGCTGATCGCCTTCAATAAGCAGGCCGGAGTTCCGTCCTCGTTTTTTATCGGCGTGCAAAATGGAATGGGACTTTCCTATACCAATCAGATGGCCGCGTATTGGATCAGGCGGATGCTGGAAGCCGGTTGCGAAGTGAATGTGCACGGAATAGAATTTGAAACGCTGGAGCAGATAAGAAAAGAGCATGAGATCTTTTCAAAGATAAGCGGCTCAGGCAATTTTGGTTTGCGGATGCATTATGTACGCACGAATGAGCACACCCTTACTAATCTGGCCAAGGCAGGCTATATTTTCGATAGTACGGAACATTCTTTTAAAGATCCTTATAAGATCGGAAGCATGTGGGAATTTCCGTTCCAGGTGATGGATGGCTGGGTGATTGAAAAAGGAAAAAGGTGGCAGACCCAAAGCCTGCAGCAGGCAAAAGATAATACGCTTGCCCTGATCGAACGGGCGCAGAAAGAAAACCTTTCTTATCTTGGGATTGATTTTCATGACCGTTATTTTTCGAAGAGCTTCAACACCTGGATCGATTGGTATACCTGGGTTGTGCAATACCTGGAGCAAAACGGTATCGCATTCGTGAATTTTAAACAGGCTATTTCAGAATTGGAAAGTCAACCTCATGTAACCGGCAAATCTCAATCTCAACCATTGAACTTCAACCCTTGAATCCCAGGCTCCTCATTCTCACGCAATATTTTCCTCCTGAAGTGGGCGCCCCGCAAAACCGCCTCTTCGAACTGGCCGTCCGTTTACAGGAAAGAGGAATAGATGTGACCGTTCTAACGGCGATGCCGAATTACCCCGAGATGAAAATCCATGAGGCGTACCTTGGGAAATCGTACGTGTATGAGGAAATGCAGGGTTTAAAAATACATCGCTCACGTATTTATGTTCCAAAATCAAAATCATTCCTCAGGCGTTTGTTGAATTATTTTTCTTTTGTGTATACTTCTGCTTATTGCGGAACCTTTAAGGTGAAAGGCAATTTCGATTTCCTTTTGTGTGAATCGCCTCCGCTTTTTCTTGGCTTATCGGCGCTCTGGCTGAAGAACAGGAAGAAGTCAAAAATGATCTTTAACGTTTCTGATCTGTGGCCCGAAACGGCTGAAAAACTGGGCCTGGTAAGTAATAAGCTGCTACTCGGCTTATCGTATAAACTCGAAGCTTATCTCTACAAGCGATCTGTGTTAGTAACGGGCCAGACTCAGGGGATCTGCAAAAATATCAGCGCAAGATTCCCCAATAAAAGAACCTATTGGTTACCGAATGGAGTCGATGTTTCTTATTACGATGTTAACCTTATAAAAAGTAACTGGAGAGTTGAAAATAAGTTTAGTGATCAGGATTTTATTTTGCTGTATGCCGGAATTATCGGTTATGCGCAGGGACTGGAAGTGATCCTGGACGCAGCTGAAAGAACAAAGGCTTTCACTCATATTAAGTATATATTGCTGGGAAGCGGGCCGGAAAAGGAAAGATTGCTGAGCCTGAAGGAAGAGAAAAAACTTGCTAATGTTCATTTCATCAATGGAGTGGGCAAGGATAAAATGCCTTTTATAGTATCCGCGATTGATGTTGCATTGATACCTTTGAAGCGCCTGGATATTTTTAAGGGAGCGATTCCCTCGAAGATATTCGAGAATCTTGCCATGAAAAAACCCTTATTGCTCGGCGTGGAAGGCGAGGCGAAAGAATTGTTCATTGATGAAGGAAAATGCGGTGTCGCTTATGAACCGGAGAATGCCGCGGATCTTGCAGAGAAAGTGTTGTACCTGGATAACAACAGAGCCCTCATGGAAGAAATGGGAGCGCGCGCGCTTTCTTATGTGAAAGAAAAATTCAACAGGGACACAATTGCCGGTAAATTTTATGATATTATTAACGGGCTTCATACTTCTTCCCGATGAATTACCTGGCGCATCTTTTCCTGTCAGGTAATAATGCCGAGCTGGCAGTGGGTAATTTTATTGCAGATGCGGTAAAGGGCGACGATCACAAAAATTTTCCACCGGGGATCCGAAACGGGATCTTGCTTCACCGCAGGATCGACGAATTTACGGATCATCATCCTCTTGTGCATAAAAGCAAGCAGCATTTTGTGAAACAGTTCGACAAGTACAGCGGTGTGCTCATCGATGTTTTTTACGACCATTTCCTGGCAAAGAATTTCAGCGCCTATTCTGAAGTAAGCTTGAATGATTTTGCGGCTGAACGCTATAAAAGGCTGCATGCATACTATGAATTGTTTCCCGAAAAGAGCAAGGCATTCTATGGCTACATGACCGGAAATAATATTTTAGTGGCTTATGCTAATCCCATAGGAATTGAAAAAGTGCTGGAGGGCCTTACTTCACGCATCGCTCAACGTTCCTTATTGTACAATGCTATGCCGGATTTTGCGTTGCATTATACAGAATTAGAAGAGGATTTTTTTCTTTTTTTTGAGGAGCTGGGAAAATATGTGGACCAAATAAGCATCCCCTGAAAAATGAACCGGATAAGTTTAATTGGGATTTTGAAAAATGAACCCGGAAATATTCAGTAATTTTAGTGTTTTAGATTCACACATGCGCTTCCTTTTTCTTTTGTTTTCTTTTGTTTTTGCCATGAACGCCTCCGCTCAATATATGTGGCAGTTCAACAAGGATACTGTTGTCAGCTGGTATTACTTTGATGGTGACGAATTTAACGGGACGCAACTGGACCGTAAGCGTTGGGATACCCAACTTCCCTGGAGCAGGGCTTTGCAGAGTCAATCGATGTATTTTACCGATGGGGAAAACCTGGAAGAGAAGGGCGGGGTACTTTCCATTTCCCTGAAAAAGGAAGCGTATAAGGCACAGCTTGGTCCCTGGGACCTCGATTCGAATTACATGAGGAAGAGTAATGTTCCCTTTGCAGAGAATGGAAAATATACTTTTAACTATACTGCGGGATTGGTCTGGTCGAAACAAAAGTACAAATACGGTTATTTTGAGATCCGTTTCAAACTGCCAAAAGATGCAAACGGCATGTGGCCGGCTTTCTGGACCTTCGGAGGAAATAAGAACGACGAGATCGATTTTTTTGAGATCAAATGCGAGCAAAATAATTACGTTCACGTGGATGTACATTGCCCGGATGGTTGTTCTAACTATCCGGCCGTTTTCGGTACCCATAAGGACTGGGGCGGATGGATAAAGACGGATAAGTATTTTCACGATGGCTATAACACCATTGCGGGAGAATGGGATCAGGGTTATGTAAAATGGTACCTGAACGGGCGAGGAATCGCTTTTTTTAACGGGAAATTTGAGGCCGCCATGAACCTCATCGCAAATATGTCCCAGGCAAGGGATGATGGGCCTTTCCACCCCGGACCGGATGAAAAAACGAAATATCCCGCCGTTATGGATGTGGATTATATCCGTGTCTGGAAAAAAGAAAGTCCGGCAGAAGTGCTTTCTCCATTTCTGCGACCCGAAAATGCCGGAACGGATAATCCTTCTCCTATGCTCGTTTCGAATAATGTTGAGCTGAAAAAGAAAAAAAAGTTCCTTTATGGAAGAAAAGATTACTATAAAAATGATGGAGCTATTTTATCACTGCTGGAAGAAAAACGGGGAACTTACCTGCTCACGCTCCAGGGAAATGATGATATACCGCTTGCAGTTGAGATCCTGGATCAGAATGGGAACAGCCTTTTTAAAAAAGAGGATCAGCTTAATGAATTTTTAAGAATTGAAATAGCGGATATTAAGCCGGGTATTTATACCTTTGTAGCCTCTTATAAAGGGAAAACCATAAAACAGCAACTCGTGGTTGCAGGGAGAAGTTAAATGCAGGAGATCGTCACTTATATTATCTTAACCGGAGCCATCGCTTATCTTATTTTCAGGTTTGCCTGGAGAAGGTCAAAGAAGGGTTGCGGCAGCTGTGCCGGAGCCTGCAGCAGTATCAACCTCGAAAAGATCAGCCTGGAGATAGAGGAGAAGTTAAGGAATAAAAATCTGAAATAAATTTTTACTCCTTCAGTTCCCAAACCCTGATGCTTCCTTTTTGAAGGATCAACCCTTTTAATTTTGCCTGTACAAAAGTATAGTTCTCAATTTCCCTGCTGTCGGAATACAGGTAACGCGCGCCGCCATTGTAAGCCTTGTTGAAATAGTCTTCTGAAAAATAATTACCGTAAAAGTTCCAGCAGCGTTTGCCCAGGTAATAAGGCCAGATCTGCGCCGAATTATCATTACCTGCTATACAGAGCGCGGATGGCGGTGTACAGGTTCTTAACTCTTTCTTATACAGCAGCAGGTCTTTATTGAATCCGGGCTCAACAGTGTTCCAGCGTTGATTAATGCGCAGGAAAGCGGTTAAGGGAAGAATGAGCAGGCAGAAATAGCTGAAATACCTCAACCAGACTCTTCGCTGACCGGTTAATTGCCTGATCCCATAAGTTACCAGTATGAAAAGCAAAGGCAGGAAAGGGAAAAGATAATAATCGTGAACAGTGCCGATCATATTCATTTCGAAGAAGAAATAAAGCAGGAGGCCGGTCCCAAGGAAAGCCAGGTAAGTTCCCATTGGATGGCGGAAAGGTTTGATTTTTAAAGCGAAGAAAAGACCCGTGAGAAAGAAAAGAAGACTGCCATAATTTACCAGCAATTCGGGCAAAGTAGAGATCAGGTTGCTTTGAAGAATATGAAAAATCTCTGCACCGCTTTGTCGCGTATCCAGTATCCCTTTAACAATACCGTTCCCCTCCCATTGCGGGATCACCCAATAATACCAGGCAAGGGCAGGACTAAGGAATAAGGTGGAAAGCCCGACTTTGAAAAGGACATTTTTTGGCGACAGCCTTATGTTTTTAATAAAGTAGAGCAGCCAGGGAATCCCATAAAGAATAAAAGGCAATTTACTTAAAGTGGCTAAAAGTAGAAAAAAGAAGGAAAAAACCAGGTTTTTGTTCCTTTTAAGTCCAATAAAGCTGAAAAAATGGTATAATGACCAGATTCCTGTGCAAAGCGCAAGGTTATCCGGTAGGGGATTTACCGTGTAATAATAAAAGACCGGCGAAAAGCTAAAGGCCCAGGCTCCGGCCATGCTTAGCCAGCGACTTGAAAAAAGATGCCCCAGGAGTTTGTAGATCCCATACACGCTGAATAATCCGATAATAAAGCTAAGAAAGCGACTGATGAAGATGTGATTGCCGAACAGCTTGTAAAAGCAGGCAAAGACCCATTGCATCAAAGGGAATTCATAACGCAGGACCTGATCGGGGTTATTCATATTGTAGGACTTTGTATTCAGGATATTGAAATCATGATAGGCAAAGTTCTCGATATTGATCTGGGTCTGACTTTGCCTCCACACGTGAACGCCCACAAGGTCGCGGTTGAATACAGGAAGATGCATGAGCAGGCTGATGAGGGCAATGCCTGCAATGAAGAACAGGGAATTATTGAGGAGGGTTTTAAACATGGTACATAGTAAAGTCTTTATGACAAGGAACTGTTCCTGCATCGCGCTTCAGACGCATAAGGATGCGGTCTTTGCCAAAAGAAAAAGCTCCCTGCCGCAAGTCGGAGGGAGCCTTTTTAATGTTTAACTAAGGGTTAATTATTTTTTAACCTTAATTAATTTTTTAGCAACTGAATCAGCGTGCATAGAGTCAGCCATCATCTTCATTTTTTCAGCGTTTGCAGTAGAATCAGCAACACGTGTAGCTTCAGCTTCTGCAGCAGCAGTAGCAGCAGCGATAGAATCAGCCATACGGATAGAATCCTGTTTTGCTTTTTCTTTTGCTTCCATTTCTTCTTTGCTTGGACCGCAAGCTACGAATGCAGTAGCTAAACCTGCGATAGCGATAATTGATAATACTTTTTTCATTTTGTTTTTAGATTTTTAATTAAAAATTTTGGCAAATGTATATAAATTTTCACAATTGCAAAAAAAAGTAACTTTTTTTTATTACATTATCTGGTGTTAGTTAATTCCGGCTCTTTCCCAAAATAGTTTCGCCGGAAACTTGTATATCTTTGCGGCGCCAATGTATAAGATCCTTTTAAAACCCCTGTTTTTCCTGTTCGATCCTGAAAAGATCCATCATTTTACCTTTGCTTTCCTTAAGTTTTTCCTCGGCGCAGGCTTTATCCGCAAACTGGTTTCCGGTATTTATGGTGTAAAGGACGAACGTTTAAAGCGATCCTTTTTTGGTCTCGAATTCTCCAATCCGGTCGGTTTAGGGGCAGGTTTTGATAAGAACGCGCTTCTTTTTGATGAATTAAGCGCCTTTGGCTTTGGCTTTATAGAGGTAGGCACGCTCACGCCAAAAGGACAGCCCGGTAATGAAAAACCACGTCTTTTCAGGCTTCCGGCCGACGAGGCATTGATCAACCGGATGGGATTTAATAACGATGGCGTGGACAGTGCAGCTCTTCGTCTGCAAAAGAAAAAAGTAAAAGGCTTGATCATTGGCGGAAACATTGGTAAAAACAAGCTGACCCCAAATGAAGAGGCGTTCAGGGATTATGAATATTGCTTTTCAGCGCTCTATGAAGTGGTTGATTATTTTGTAGTCAACGTAAGCTCTCCCAATACACCTAATCTAAGAGAGCTCCAGGATAAGGAGCCATTGACCGCCCTTCTGAACCACATTATGGCTCTAAACAGGTCAAAGCCGGTTCCCCGGCCTGTTTTGTTGAAAATAGCTCCCGACCTTGGAAATGAGCAGTTAGATGATATTATTGGTATCGTTAAGGAAACAGGAATTGATGGGATCATTGCAACGAATACAACGATTTCCCGGGAGGGATTGAAGACCCCTGCTTCGGAGGTCGAAAAGTGCGGCGCAGGTGGCCTGAGCGGGAAACCCGTGGCCAAAAGGAGTACGGAAGTAATTCGCTACCTTTCTCAAAGATCAGGAAAGGCCTTCCCGATCATTGCCGTAGGCGGGATCCATACACCTGAGGATGCCCTGGAAAAGCTGGCGGCAGGAGCTGATCTGTTACAGGTCTATACCGGATTCATTTATGAAGGGCCCGGAATGGTGAAGAAGATCAATAAAGCGATAGTGAAGGTGGCTTCGGCTCCGCTCAGCCACCGGGATTAACCCTAAACTGAGCCGTAATGGGTCGAATATATAAACAGTGTAAACTGAAATAATATGATCAAGCTAATCGAATGTCCGCGGGACGCCATGCAGGGAATAAAGCAATTCATTCCTACCGAACTTAAGGTAAGCTACCTCAACTCCCTGTTAAAAGTAGGATTTGATACAATCGATGCAGGTAGCTTCGTGTCTCCAAAAGCTATTCCCCAGATGCAGGATACTGCCGAAGTATTTAAAAAGCTGGATCTTTCCGGGAGCCGCTCGAAGCTGCTTGCCATAATTGCGAACACGCGCGGGGCGGAAGATGCCTGTGCATTTGAGGAAGTAAGCTATCTTGGTTTTCCATTTTCAATTTCTGAGACCTTTCAGCAAAGGAATACGAATTCTTCCATTACGGAATCGCTGAAAAGGGTGGAAGAGATCCAGGCGCTTTGCATAAAACACAATAAGCAACTGGTGGTCTATATTTCCATGGCTTTTGGTAATCCTTACGGAGATGAGTGGAGCAGCGACATTGCGATCAAATGGACAACAAAGCTTCAGGAAATGGGGATCCGGATCATTGCCCTGGCAGATACGGTAGGAGTTTCAAATCCGGAGAACATTACTTATCTTTTTTCCAGACTTATTCCTGAATTCAAAAATGTCGAGTTTGGCGCCCACCTCCATTCCCGCAAGGAAGATGCGATGGAAAAACTGAAAGCAGCTCATAGCAGTGGTTGCCTGAGATACGATAGCGCAATACACGGTTTCGGTGGCTGCCCGATGGCCAATGACGACCTCACTGGAAATATTGCAACAGAAGATGTAGTGCAGTATTTTGAAAAGAAATCAGTGGAGCTGGGACTCGACAAAACTGCACTGGAAACCTGTTATGAAGAAAGCTGGAAGATCTTTAATATGTATCATTGATCCTGGCTCTTTTGAAAAATCAATGAGGTAAGAATAATTTAATTAATGGAACTGAGAAATAATGAAAAGGAGCAGGCATAAATCTTTTTTAAAACACTACCAGTTTCTTTTTTTGTCAATATTCTGGCTGGGTATTTCATTAGCTCAAAACCAGCAAAATATTTGGTATTTTGGTGATAAAGCCGGATTGGATTTTAATTCCGGAGTTCCTGTTGCAGTTACAAATGGACAAATGTTTGCGAATGAAGGTTGCGCCTCAATTTGCGATAACTCAGGTAGCTTATTATTTTATACAAACGGCGTTGACGTGTGGAATAAAAATCATGTGATTATGCCGAATGGTAGCGGGTTAACAGGGAATGTTTCAACTACTCAGGCTGCTCTGATATTCCCGGTTCCTTCAAATCCAAGCCAGTATTATATTTTTACCCTCGCATCTCTAGCAGGCAGCAACGGACTGCGTTATTCAATTGTAGATATGAACCTTCAAAATGGTGCCGGGGATATTACGATAACAAAGAATATTGCTTTACACAATTCATGCACTGAAAAAATGACTGCTGTTCAGATGTGCAATGGCAATGTTTGGGTTATAATACATGAATGGAATACTAATAATTTCCGGGTTTATCCTGTTACATCGGCAGGCGTAGGCCCAGCGATAGTCAGCAGTGTTGGAACGGTTCACCAAGGCGGCTCGCAACCCTACTTTAATAGCGCAGGTTACCTGAAGGTTTCAAAACAATGCGACAGATTGGCTCTTGCTATAAGAGATGTGAGTACGGTCGAAGTTTTCGACTTTAACAAAACAACTGGTATTGTTTCTAATCCGCTTTCCTTAAGCTCACCTGGATTTAATACACTTTATGGCGTGGAATTCTCGCCGGACGGATCCAAATTATATGTTAGCAGCATTTTAGGTGGTTCTGTTTTTCAATATAATCTTCTTGCAGGATCTGCCGCTTCTATTTCCGCTTCAGCCGTGGTTGTCGGAACATTTACAGGATATATTGCTGCATTGCAAAGGGCTGTGGACAATAAGATCTATGTTGCAAAAGAATACAGCTATACAATAGGACCTTCTTTTATAGATGTGATTGACAATCCTAATCTTTCGGGTGTAGCCTGCAACTACATCAGCAATGCTGTCTCCCTGAGCGGGAAAAGCTCGTTGGGAGGATTACCGAATTTCCCGCTTATTGATGTTTCTGATACGAGTAGTGTAACTGTAGCAGGGGATACGGTAATTTGTGCTGGTGAAAGTACAGTTCTTACTGCATTAGGTGCGCAAAATTATGAATGGTCGGACAATTTGGGAAATAATGCAGTAGTTATAGTGTTTCCGGTTAATACAACAAAATATACGGTTACTTCCTTGGGTTGCGGAAACGATACAGCTGAAATAACAGTGAATGTTGACCCACTGCCCGACATTTCGATAATGGCCGGTGATTCGTCTGTATGTCCTGGCGAGCAGGTAAGTTTAATAGCCGTGACTTCCTTTCCTGTTCAATACCAATGGAGCGGGGGCGGTTCGAATCAACAGGTATTGCTGGTAAACCCTTATACTGCTACTGATTACTACATTACTGTTACTTCCGCTGGATGTAGTAATTCAGATACTATCCGGATTACTGTGGCTAAACCTGCATATTCGGATTTTGAATATGAGCAAATAAAAGTATGCGAATCTATTATCCGGTTTAATAATACTTCGTCTGGTTCCGATACTTCATCAACCGGGTGTTCATGGAGTTTTGGAGATGGGTCTCAAAGCGATTCCTGCAACGTAACCCATAATTATGATCCGGGAAGCTATTCTGTATTGTTAATTGAAAATCCCAATACAGCCTGCGCCGATTCGATGCTACGGATAATTACTGTCACGGAAACTCAACCAGTAGTATTGAATGTCCCGAATATCTTTACGCCCAATGGGGACGGGATCAATGATGAATTGACCATTTCAGGATTTGACAATTGTATCGAATTCTCCGTGATTATTTATAACCGTTGGGGGCAAGAAGTTTTTTCGACTGATCATCCTTCCGTTATTTCGTGGAATGGTCAAAATGGCGCTAAGAAAGAAATAATTGAAGGGGTATACTACTATCTTATAGAAGGCAGTAATTTTAATTATAAGGGAACAGTTAGCCTATGCCGGTAATATTATTACTTCTGCACCTGCAGTTTCAGATCCGTTTCAATTTCCGACTGGTAAGAAACTTTGTCCAGGATCTCTAATTTCTTGGTGGAGATCTTGAAACCGAAAAGCTCCACATCCAGCGTGTATTTACCAGGAGGAAGAATGATCACATATTTACCGGTATTTGGATTAGGAAGGTAATTTCCCATGATCTCATTCGTCTTGTCATTTGTAACTGTAATGAACACGTCCGGGAAATTGATGGGGCTTCCGTCTTCGGATAATACGTTTCCTCTCAATACGGTTAGTTCAGGCTCAACCTCGTTGAAAATAACGCGGTAGTTATC
>JBJMLS010000187.1:0-7592 GCA_045805185.1 Bacteroidia bacterium
GCCTATATCGGTTTCGACGCCGTTTCTACTCTTGCGGAAGAGAGCAAGAATCCGCAGCGGGATCTTCCGAGAGGAATGATCTATTCGCTGGTGATCTGCACGGTTGTCTATATTATCCTTTCACTCATACTTACCGGGATGGTTTCCTATAAGCTGCTTGGCGTGAGTGATCCTTTGGCGGAGATCTTCAAGCTGAAGGAAATGAAATGGATGCTCTTCATTGTTTCCATTGCGGCAGTAGTAGCCATGACAAGTGTGTTGCTTGTGTTCCAGATGGGACAGCCAAGGATCTGGATGAGCATGAGCCGCGATGGCTTGTTGCCGAAGAAATTTGCCGCAATTCATCCGCGCTACAAAACGCCTGGCTTCTCTACCATAATAACGGGATTAGTTGTGGGCATTCCTATTTTTTTTACCGATGAGAACTTCGTACTTGATTTCACCAGTATCGGAACCTTGTTTGCATTTGTGCTGGTATGCGGCGGCGTATTAACGCTTCCCAGGAATACGGATGCGAAGGAAAAAGGAAAGTTCCGCATGCCTTATGTGAATGCAAAATGGATCGTTCCGGCAGTCACACTTGTAGCTTTCATACTTATCTTTACGTACGAGCCCGATTCTATTTACAGTGTGGATAAGAAGACAAACGTACAGTCGCTGAATTTTCCAATGATCATTTTTTACATATTGTGGTTCATCGTTGCCATTTATTCTTTCATCCGGAATTTTTCGCTGATCCCTGTGCTTGGACTGCTGTCCTGCTGTTACCTGCTTACCGGGATGGGCTGGACCAATTGGGTAATGTTCTCCGTTTGGCTGGTGATCGGGCTGGTAGTTTATTTCTTATACGGTTACAGGAAAAGTAAATTGGCAATACAATAAAGAAATAGTTTTTAGTATGATCGCATTTATTACAGGAGCCACTTCAGGGATCGGAAAAGCCACCGCGGAACTTTTCGCGCAACAGGGGATTGATCTGATCATTACGGGTCGCCGCAAGGACAGGCTTAAACAGCTTGCGGCTGAATTGAAGACGAAATATGGAGTGAAGGCGCTTCCGCTTTGCTTTGATGTGCGAAGTTTAAAAGAGGTTCAGCAGGCAGTAGAATCTTTGCCGCCTGAATTTTCTTCCATCGATATTCTACTCAACAATGCGGGACTGGCTTCAGGATTGGCGCCGATCCAGGAAGGTGATGTTGAGGACTGGGACAAGATGATCGATACCAATGTAAAAGGCTTATTGTATGTAACCAAAATGATCGCTCCATTAATGATCAGCAGTAAAAAGGGACACATTATCAATATCGGCTCCATTGCAGGAAAAGAAGTGTATGCAAACGGGAACGTGTATTGCGCATCCAAGCACGCGGTAGATGCCCTTAACAAAGGAATGCGCATTGACCTATTGCCTCATGGGATAAAAGTAAGTTCCATTAATCCTGGAATGATAGAAACTGAATTTTCGCTTGTGCGTTTTCACGGAGATGAGGACCGCGCAAAAAAGGTTTACCTCGGCATGCAGCCCTTAAAGCCGGAAGATATTGCCGAAACAATTTACTGGGTAGCTACGCGTCCCGCGCATGTGAACATCAACGAGCTCACCATTATGCCAACGGTACAGGCGAATTCAACCACGGTGCTCAGGAAGTAGACAGCAATTTACGAGGCAGCGGTAACGAAATTAATTTCTATCCTTCCAGGATAAAAAGTTGTTTAAAGTATCCGCCAGGCCTCTGTTTCAACGGAAATACTTATTCTAAAGGATTTGTTAAATAAGCCGGAAAAAAGTGCTATCTTGTTGGAAATTAATTTACTTCCGCATGATCCAATTTTTATATTCCAGTATTTCGCGAATAAGGCCGGCATTAAAAGCGCTTTTTTTAACACTTATTTTTTCTGCAGGATTTCTTAATGACTTATCCGCTTCAACTTTTTATTGGGTTAACGGAAGCGGTAGCTGGAATAGTTATACTTCACATTGGGCAACCGCTTCAGGAGGAAATACTTTTTATACGCATGCCCCGACCTCAGTGGACGATGTTGTTTTTGATCTTAATTCTTTTACAGCAAGCGGGCAATCAGTAAAACTGGATAGCGGCAATTTTATCTGCCACAGCATGATCTGGAATGGAGTAAATTTCCTTCCTTCCATGACTACGAACAACCCTTCCGGAAGCACCTTAAAAATTTATGGCTCCCTGGTAAGCAGTCCATTGATGAAATGGCTGTATAATGGCGCTCTATCTTTTGAATCGACAACGATCGGGAACCTTGTTACCTTTCCGGCTTCCCCTTTCAAATTAAATACAGTAACTTTTAATGGAACGGGTGGAGAATGGATCTTTCAGAATAGTTTATCCTGTACAGGTTTCTATTTGAAGAAAGGGATTGTAAGAACGAATAATTACAACGTTAATTCCAGCAATATTTTTCAAACTGTTAGCGGGTACAAATCATTATTTTTGGGCACGTCCGGAATAACATCAGATACAGTGAACATTGCCGCTCCGGTTACCACTCTTGACGCTGACAGCGTTATAATAACGACGACCACTGATGCTGAATTGCGTCTTCCAAGTGGAAAAACTTATGGAACCTTAAATTTAACAAGAGGAACATATCAATTTTATTGTGCCAACAGTACCTTTAAGAATGTGGTATGTGACAACTACATAGAACTACCTTCAACTTCAGGCGGAAATAATTTTAAAAGATTTGTTTGTAGTATATGGGGGTACATAACTTCTTACGCTACGAACACATACGGATACCTTGAAATAACCAGTGATTGCAGATTGTATGCGAATAATACCTACGACAGCCTTGTGTTGAGCAATGAAACTGCCGTTTCGTCAGTATACTTTGGAGCCAATACCAATCAAACAATTACCGGCGCAATGATCACCAATTCCCATTCCTGCTCAGGTAATTTCTGGATCGAGTCTTCGACCTATGCGGCTAAAGCCAATATTATTAAGACTTCGGGAACAGTGGTCCTGCACAATGTCGTTTTTCAGAATATCAATGCCACAGGCGGGGCTACATTCATTGCTAATGACTCCTATCTTTCACCAACACCGGGAACAAGTACAACCGGATGGACAATTAATAACCCGACCCCTAAGACCTTATATTGGGTTGGCGGAAGCGGTAACTGGACTGATGTTAACCATTGGTCATTGAGCAGCGGGGGCGTGGGCGGTGCATGCGCAGGCTCAAAGCTCGACGATGTTGTTTTTGATTCAAATTCCTTTACTGCTGCTAACCAGGAAGTAATGTTGGACCAGCAAAGCACTCAATGTAAGAACATGACCTGGTCTGGAATTCAGTATCCCATATCTTTTAATTCAGCTACACCATACCACGCAATATCAATTTTTGGTGACTTTTCTCTCGATCCGAATGTAATGTGGAACTTTCCCGGACGTATCAGCTTTAGATCTACCACACCTGGAAAAACAATTAACACTAAAGGTGTGAAGCTGAGTTCTTCTATTGATATGTATGCTCAGGGCGGCACCTGGGCCTTGGCAGATTCCTTACACTGTGAGGGGATCTCTGTTGGAGGTGTATTGATAACTAATGGCAACAATATTACCTGCGATAAAGATTTCTGGGCGGGGCCTTATGATGGTACGAATTACTGTCGTATTTATCTGGGAATTTCCCATATTCGCTGCGAGGGCAAAATTACGGTGAACCCGCTTTCTCTTTATTCGGACAGCGCAAGTTTTACAACACGCTATCTGAATTTACCAACTAATAAAACATATAACAGCGCGACAATCCTTGGGGGGCAGGTTAATTTTGAACTGGCAAGTACGCTTGCCAATACGAACAACCACTATAAAAAACTAACCATTCTTGGAGACGTGATCATAACCGGATCGAATATTTATGACACTCTTTTACTTGATAATTTAGGTAAAACCCTAACTCTTACTTCAGGTACCACGCAAACCATAACAAGCGTTGTCCAGTCATCTTCGAGTTCCTGTTCCGATTATATCACCATTAGATCAGGTACAAGCGGAAGCCAGGCGAATATTGTAAAAACTACGGATTCAGTACTTTGTAATTACCTTATCCTGCAGGATATCAATGCTTCAGGAGGAGCAGTTTTTCAAAGTGATAATTCAATCATCACATCAAACGTTAGCGGCTGGACAATAAATAGCTCACCCGTAGCAAAAACACTTTACTGGGTGGGAGGAAGCGGAAACTGGACCGATGTCAGTCACTGGTCATTAAGCAGTGGTGGAAGCGGAGGCGCGTGTATCCCGATTCAATTAGACGATGTTATTTTTGATCTCTATTCTTTCAATGCGTCAAATCAGCAGGTAAACGCAAATGTCGCAAATATTTATTGCAGAAATCTGACATGGCAAACAAATCCTTTTGCTGCAACGTTCGCGAACAATGTCAACAGCTCGCTTAATATTTTCGGAAGCTGTTCAATTGCTCAAAACATGAGCTGGAATTATACAGGAACGCTTGTTTTCAGGTCAGGATCAAGCGGCAATACCCTGGAAACAACTTCACACAAATTTAACACCCTTGTTTTTGAGGGGAACGGCAGCTGGAGTTTGCAGGATTCTGTTAGGACATCGCATCTCATTATCAATAAGGGCAGCCTTGTGACTAATAATAACAATATCAGCTGCGATTACCTGTTCAGTGCAAACACAGGCTATTCCAACTTATACCTTGGGACTTCAAAAATTCGTTCTCTTAAAATCCGACCTGATTACTGGAATCCAAGCGGCATTATTATCCAATTGCCTCTTGGAACACTGGATGCCGATAGTGCCGGGTTCACGGCATGTATTATTCAGTTGCCACCCGGAAAATCATACGGAGATGTGGAAATGATTCCTCTTGATGGCGCAGTGTTAAACGAAAAAATTACAGTTTCAAACAGTAGTTTCCGCTCCTTTTCAACCAGTCCTTCATTCATCCTTTTTGGATCCGGAAATAGCTTCAAGAAATTTACCATTAATGGCAATGCCACAATTCAAGGCTCACACACGTATGACTCGCTTATACTGAATAATCCCGGCAAATTCGTGTTGTTTGACGATTACAGTATTCATACTATAAACAATGGTATTATTAGTGCTTCTTCCTGCGCATCCGGATTCATAACGCTGAAAAATGGTTCTGCAAGTTCGGGCTGGGCAAATATTAAGAAAACGAGCGGATCAGTTACATTACAAGCCCTGACCTTACAGAATATTCACGCCTTCGGCGGAGCTTCCTTTACGGCTAATAATTCCATCGCAATTGGAAGTGTAACCGGATGGGCCATTACTTCTTCCACAACTCCGAGAACACTCTATTGGGTTGGTGGAAGCGGGAACTGGTCTTACAATTTGCATTGGGCATCAACGAGCGGAGGAAACGGAGGAAGTTGCCCGCCAACAAGTATTGATGATGTAATCTTCGATGAAAATTCATTCAGCGATACAGGTCAGGTGGTGACGATCGATTTAACCGATGTAAGCTGTAATAATATGAGCTGGGTCAATCAGCAATATTCGCCTTCAGTTGCATGCGATTTTTATCCGCATTACGTCAATATATATGGGAATTTCTTAATGGATCCAACCGTAAAATGGAAATTTACAGGGCGTCTGAGTTTTAAATCGACCAGCGCAGGAAAAAACATTACTGCTCCCGGTGTGGATCTTGGCTCTGTATCACTGGATGGAACCGGGGGATGGATATTACAGGACTCAATTCACTGCAAATACCTGGCGATTAACCATGGAACATTGAATTCAAATAACAAAAGGATCTACTGTGATAATTTATTCCAGGTAAACTCAGGTTATAATGGTTTGTACCTGGGTACCTCTGAGGTTTATGCACCAGACGGATTAACCTTTCAGGCCAGCTCCACTGCCGTATTGGACGCCGATAGCTCTTCCCTGATCAGCAATGTAGTTCAGTTACCTACCGGAAAACTATTCAACCAGATCACAATTGTCCCATGCTCCGGAACCATGACAAGTAGCGTAGGTGATACACTTCCCTGTCCCGCTCTTGCAAGTCTTACAGCTACAAGCTGTACCATTAAACTTATCTCGGGAAATACTTCAATGGGTTTTTATGGCAGCGGGAATACCGTTGGCAAATTAAAAGTTTATCAGGATCTGTCTGTTGGAAGTTCCAACACTTACGATTCCTTATACCTGTATAACCCGGGCAAGACAATAACACTTGCCAGTAGCACTACACAAACTATTTCCGGCAATATTCTTAATTCGGCTAATTGCACAACCGGGATTACTTCAATAAACTCAGGGATATCCGGAATGCAGGCGACAATTGTGAAAACTTCAGGCGCAGTTACGCTCAATGCACTCGTTTTAAAAGATATTAAGGCAATGGGTGGCGCTGTCTTTACCGCGAACAATTCAACCGCAGTTTCAGGGGTAACAGGGTGGACAATAAATAATCCTTCAGTTACTGCTCCCGGAGCAACAGGTCCGATCTCAGGATTAAGCAATGTTTGTGCTTATGTTGGAACAACAGGCACAGTAACCTATTCAATTGACTCCGTACCGGGCATATCTTTATACAACTGGACAGTTCCTGCGGGTTCAACAGTGGTATCAGGACAGGGAACAACCGCGATCAATGTTAATTACACTTCATCCTTTGTATCGGGAAATGTTGCCGTTCAATCAGTAAGCGGATGTGGAGGATATCCTTCGTACAGCGCATTTAAAACACTCGCAATAATTAAAACCGTTCCGGCTATACCCGGGGTTATTAGCGGACCGACAAATGCATGCCTGTATATAAATTCCGGAAATAATGTTACTTACTCTGTATCACCGGTTACCGGCGCTACTACTTATAACTGGGTGGTTCCTGCAGGAGCAACGCTGGTGTCCGGACAAGGAACCAATACCATTACGGTTAGTTACCAGAGTACATTTGTATCAGGGAATGTTTCTGTACAATCGGTTTCAGCATGTGGAAGCAGCCTTGCAAAAACACTCGCCATAACAAAGACACTTGCTGCTATTCCGGTTGCTATAACAGGAGCGGCTAATGTTTGCCAATACATGGGAACATCTTCCAACGTAACTTATTCCATCGCGGCGGCCGCTTCAGCCAATTCCTATAGCTGGGCCGTTCCAGCCGGAGCAACTATTGTATCCGGGCAGGGAACTACAAGCATTGATGTAAACTATTCCGGTTCCTTTGTTTCAGGAAACGTTTCTGTTCAATCGGTTTCCGGTTGCGGAAGCAGTAGTGCAAAAACGCTGGCTATTACCAAAACAATTCCTGCTTCACCTCTTGCAATTACCGGTGCTTCAAATGCATGTCAATATATTGGTACATCTTCCAATGCAACTTATTCGATCACAGCAGTAGCAACAGCCACCTCATACAACTGGACTGTTCCTGCCGGAGCTACTCTTGTATCAGGACAGGGGACAACAAGTATAGATGTAAGCTATTCAGGCTCTTTTGTATCCGGTAATATAACTGTACAATCTGTTTCCGGCTGTGGAAGCAGTATTGCAAAAGCACTTGCCATCACTAAGACACTTCCACTTGCTCCAACTGTGATCAGC
>JBJMLS010000188.1:0-2945 GCA_045805185.1 Bacteroidia bacterium
ATTCTTTATCAGTTCTTCGAGTTTATCAGGAGAATAAATAAATATGCCTTCGAGGCTTCTTCCCTTTTTCTTTTCATCATCATCAATAAAACCGATGACCTTGTATTTCACAGCAGCGTCGCGGTCGAGGGTCCGTTTGGTAATAATGCCCGATTCACCTGCGCCATAAATAATGATATTCGCTTTTTGTTTTTCCGGGTTTTTACTTTCAAAGTAAATTGCTTTCACGGCGAGGCGCGAACTGATCATGATAAAAAGCGTTACCAACGCGTCAATGATAATAACTGAATTGGGAATAATATAATAACCAAGCAGCGTATAAAACCCTGCGATATTTACGAGGAAAAGCGTGAGACTTCCAATGATCACGATTCCGAAGATCCGGATGGCATCGCGTGAGCCTGTATAACGAACGACGCCTTTATACGTTTTGGAAAAGAAGAAAGAAAGCATCCTGATCCCGAGGAGAATGGCATAGTCATAAGGAAGGTTTGCCATATCCTCCGGAGGAATGGATTTAAAATTAAACCTCAGGAAAAAAGCGAGGGTCAGCGAAAATGCACAAATTAAAATATCGATCAGCAGGATGGACCAGCGGGGAATATTGTATTTCCAGAAAAAATTGAGCAGCTTGTACATGCGGACCAAAGTTAATCAAAAGAATTCCTTCCGGAACAAATCAGTTCCTAAAGATGTTTGTTTGTTATGAGGATCAAAACCATCGCTGATGAAGTCTGCAGCTCATAAATTAACATTAAATCAGGGCAAATTAATTTTAATATTTAAAAGCATCTTTTATATTTGTTTATCTATATCCCATCTATGCGTTTTATCCCGGTCCTATTGCTGTTCCTTTCCAACATTGTTTTTTCGCAGGCCGCATTTGAAAAATATGGTCCAATGGGAGCCCAGGTTTATAAGGACCTTAAAACCGCGCTCAAGGTAGAGAAGAATGTATATAAACTGGACCTGAGCTATCAGCAGCTTGAACCCAGGCTTTTCAACAAGATCGGTAAGCTCAAAGATCTGCAGGCTCTCCACCTCTCTTCCAACAGCATAAATTCCTGGCCGGAGGATTTCAGCAAACTGGGCAATCTCGTTTACCTTTCAAGCATAAACAACGAATTTGCTTCTTTTCCAAAGGATCTAAAAAACCTCAGCAGCCTGATGTACCTGGAGCTTTTCGGAACAAAGATCGACTCCCTGCCTTTTGAACTTGCCTACCTGCAAAGGCTTAAAGTTTTTAAATTTTCGGGGAATGAAGATACGCTCAGGATCACTAATAAATTCCGGTTCATAAAATCGCTGAGTGAGCTGACCCTTGAGCACTGCATACTGGATAGTTGCCCACGTACCCTCTTCCGTGTCCCAACCTTAAAATTCCTGGCAATCACCAATTGCGCTGTTCAGGCCATTCCTGAAACACTCGATAAATCTGGAAACCTGGAGGTACTCATTCTTGATTTCAATAAGTTAAAAGTATTACCGAGAGGGGTCTACAAATGCAAGAAGCTTATTTACCTTTCTTTAAAAAATAATCAGATCCGCAAGATCCCCGATACGATTTGTCAATTGACAGCGCTTACACAACTGGACCTGAGAGGAAATCCTTTAAACAAGGAAGATGTGGAAGAGGTAAAGATCCTTTTGCCCGGCTGCAAAGTATTGTTCTGATAAACTTTTTTAGATAAGGCAGGAAATCACAACAGCCATTTGAAATGCTTATGCTGGAAGCTGTCATTCTGTCCATGGCGCAAATGCTTGTCCTTATCGTAAACGTACACCAGCTTAATTTCATGAGTACCTGAATTATATGCTCTGAGCGCATTGGTACTGTAATCGTAAGAATAGCTGACCTGGAATGTTTCATCCAGTGTATAACCTAACTGGGCGCTGATGGAATTTTTCAAACGTATTCCCGCACCTACAAAAAGTCCCTGCCTGATGTGCATTCGCAAACTGTAATCCAGAAGTATCGGCGTACCGTTAACATAATTCGCGAAGATCATATTTTCAAAGACAAGATCCGGAGTGTTGGACCAGTTGTATCCTATCGTCATGTTATAATGCGGAACAGTTTTAATATGCGCTTTTTTCGTTCCATCGCTTACCTTTGGAAACTCATAGCTTGTTCCCAGCATATTATTCATGGCAAAGCCGATGTGGAACCTGTCGTTAAAATACAATAATCCCATTGCGGCATTTGGGATCTTTGTTTTTGAATAAGCAATGGTGTTCAGGATCGCCTGGTCCTGTGAATTGTGAAACGTCGTTCTGGAAGCATCAATTGAGAGAATATTGTAATTGGCATTCGCGCCAAAAGAAAGTTCCGTATCCGAAAACTTTATGTGAAAGGAATAAGCCGCAGCAAGCGTGGTGTACATGGCGGGCCCTAACTGATCGCGGTAAACGTAAGCGCCGGCCCCCATTTTACCTTTGTAAAAACGTCCATGCATACTCAGGCCCATCGTTTTGGGAGCTCCCTCAAAACCTGTCCATTGATTGCGGTAATTCAGGCGCACGTCAAGCGTCTTCCGCGTTCCTGCCACAGCGGGATTCAGCATGAACTGGTTGCTTTTGTATTGGGTCCAGAATGGATATTGCTGGGCATAAGCGCAGGTATAAGCGCCGATTACACTAAAAAATATGGCTATAATTTTTTTCAACAGCACTGGTATTACGCTTTCCTGCAAGGTAAGACAAGAATAAAATTATTTGATTGCCTAAGGTGTCGGGGAACTTGAGGCGCCCGATTTACCACTTCCGAACTCGCGGTTCTGCTTGAATAATCCATCGCGCAGACTCACCCAACGGATGGAAACTTCAAACCCTCCCACGCCTTTAGACGCTGCTTTATAAGAAGAGATGTTGTAATCGTAAGAGAAGCCAACATTAAAGCCATACATTTCCACCATCAGCTTTGGGATCAGAGCATCGCCAACGCG
>JBJMLS010000189.1:0-18189 GCA_045805185.1 Bacteroidia bacterium
CGCGCCCATAAAAACCCGCGCAATAAATGTCGCCCAGCAGGATCCCATATAACCCATCTTTGGAAGGCCGCAATACCCATAGATGAGCAGGTAGTTCAATATAATATTGAGAACGTTACCGGCTATGCTTATATACATTGCCATGCTGGTGTTGCTCAAGCCCTCCGCATATTGCTTGCAGGAAAAATATAAGCTTACGGGAATAATGGAAAAGATCAGCACATCGAAGAAAGGAATCGCGAGTTGTACAACGTCTTCAGGTTGTCCCATCTTTGCCAGCAACGGCGACATGAAGAATAAAACAAGGAAGAGAACTATACTAACGATGAAATTAAGGTATATGGAATTTTTTAAAAGAATGCCTTTTTCTTTACTGTTCTGTTCCATATTGGCTGAAGAAGTAAGCGGAGTGGTAGCATAGGAGATCCCAATCCCAAAAACGAGGAGCAGAACGAACAGGTTATTAGCCAGGATCCCCGCAGCTTGCTCTGTCTTGCCTATTGTCCCTAAGAAAATATTGTCCACCATGCCCGTAACAATATGTCCGACCTGGCTTACGATAAGCGGTAAGGATAAAACAGTGGTTGCGCGTATGTGTTGCTTGAGCAGCATTTCGGGGCACAAAAATACGAATATATGCCAAGCCGCGAATTTCTCTTCCGGCGGATCAATTCAAACTCATCCAAAATAATCTATCTTTGAAAAATTCAGTGTACATAATTTTGCTGTGGCCGCAAACGAAACTAATTTCAGGGAACTGGTAGAAACACACAAGCAGCGGGTGTTCAACACAGCTCTTGGCTTCATGCAACACGTGGAAGACGCTGAGGATGTTTCTCAGGAAGTATTTATCGAGGTGCACCGTTCACTCCATACGTTTAAGGAAGAGGCGCAATTGTCGACCTGGATCTATCGCATAACAGTAAACAAATGCCTGGACCAGCTTCGCTCAAGGAACCGCAAAAAACGCTTTGCCTTTATTACCGGGATCTTTCATAAAGAAAGCGGAGAACTTAATCACGATGCGGCACATTTCGATCATCCCGGGATACAACTGGAAAGAAAAGAAAACGCCCGTTACCTTTTTGAAGCCATGGAAACCTTGCCGGAGAATCAAAAGACCGCCTTTGTTCTGGCAACAATTGAAGATCTGCCGCAAAAGGAAATTGCCGGTATTATGAATATCTCATTAAAAGCCGTAGAATCCCTCATACAGCGCGCTAAAGTAAATCTCAGAAAAAAACTGGAGAATGTTTATGACAAGCGAAGGATTCATGAAAAGTAAACGTCAAACAATTAAGTGATGGAAAAAGAGAAATGGATACAGGAAGCCCTCGACAGTACAAAGGGAATGCAAAAGGCCGAAACCAGCCCTTTCCTGATGGAAAAGATCATGCAAGGCCTGGAACAACAAAAACAGGGAAGAACGACTCCGGCTTTCCAGGTACCGAAATGGATCATGGCCGCTTGTTTTATTCTGGCAGTTAACCTGTTCTCTATCGCTTATCTCTTCATAAAAGATAAGAATACAAAGAAAGAACAGGCTCTGAAAGCGATCAGTTCTGAAATGGGTTACACACAAAGCTATACTTATTGAAAATGAATCCGAGCCTAAAAATCTGGAAGATCTCAGTGGCCCTGCTCACTCTTCTAAACCTTGCATTACTTTTCACCATCTGGTTTAAGCCTGTACCTGTTACTGACAGGCCAGGGCCACCGGGAAAGGGAGGTCCCGGCAACCTTATCATTGAACAACTTCAATTCAGTGAGAAGCAGATCAGCGAATTCAATCTCCTTAAAAAAGCTCATCGTGATTCCATTGAAAAACTGCAAAAAGCCGGGCATGAATTACGGAACATTTTTTTTGATGAGCTGAAAACCGATTCCGTGGACAGAAAAAAAGTCTATCAGCTTTCAATTGAGATCGCAAATAATCAGAAAGATATTGAATTGACCACTTTCAATCATTTTGAGCAGGTACGGAAGCTATGCGATGAAAAACAAAAAAAAATCTTTGATGAGATCATTAATGATGTACTCCGGAAAATGGCCCGCGGTCCCGGAAAGCCGCCACCCGGGCCTCATCCCTGATCAAGTAAATAAAACTCCAGCGTGCGAAGGAATATAAAACAAGCGTCGTCTGATCTAAAAACAAAGAACTATTTATATTAAAATCAAATGCACATGAAACAAACAATTATTTTAGGCTCCCTGCTCTTTAGTGTTTTGACGACTCAATCTCAGACGAGCCCTTCACTGAGTGCATGGCTGCAGAACACAACCATCACGGGCCGGCATTACGTAGCCGGGAATTCAACCCCGGTCACCGACGCCACGCTTGCAAATGTTCAAACCGTTCAGTACTCCGCAAACTATGTATACGTAAGTACCAAAGGTATTCCTGCATACATTAGCGGGCCTTTCCTGGACGGAAACCCTTCACTTGCTTCCAGCCAGAATGCAATTTTCAAATTTCCGCTGAACCCTGTTCCGAATACAGGTACCTTAACCAATACATCGGCCGGAAACATAGGTGTGTTTATCAATGGGGTCGCTTTATTTGATTACCGCGATGGCGTATCCTGGAAATTTTCAAGCAGTTCATTGGCTGGCGGTCCCTTAGGAGGAACCGGTGATGGCGTATGGAACAGGGATGCTGTTGTTGGCGAGCTCGGCGGCTTTGATTGTTCAAAGGGACATCCTGCAATGGGAAATTACCACCACCACCAGAACCCAAGCGCTTATAACCTGGATCTGAACGTAATCTCTACAGTGTGTAATCTATATACTTCTGATGGTTTGTATGCTATTGATAGCACACAACACTCTCCCCTGATCGGCTTTGCGTATGATGGTTATCCGATCTACGGAGCTTACGGATATAAAAACACAGATGGAACCGGTGGCTTGACAAGAATGAAGTCGAGTTATAACCTGAGGAACATAACCGTAAGAACCCATTACGCTGACGGCACGGATGTAATTGACGGGCCAGCTGTATCCGGCACTTATCCTTTGGGATATTTTCGCGAAGATTACGAATACATTGCCACAACAACGGCAACGCCGGATTACCTGGATGAACATAATGGAAGATTTTGTGTAACACCTGAATATCCGGGAGGAACCTATTGCTATTTCGCAACCGTGAATCCGACCTGGAATTCTGCCTATCCTTATGTAGTGGGGCCAACTTTTTACGGTGTTAAGACGGCCGCGAAGGTAACCAGCATCACAGAATCAGTAAGCACCTATACTCCTGCTGCTACAGGCATATCGCAAAACGAGAATGTGGACTTTAACATTTCTGTTTATCCAAATCCCGCAGGCGATCTTGTCGCTCTCCAACTCAATGAGCTTACACGGGAGAACATACTGATCGAACTTTATGATCTTAGCGGAAAAATAATTCAGTCGTCCACCATTTACCAGGGAAGCACGCTTGCCTGGTTCGATACGAAGAATATCGGGGAAGGCCAGTACCAGTTAAAGATCATCGGTAAAAACGGCGTGCAGCATAAAAAGCTTGTAATCGTAAAATAACACGAACAGACTGCAGGATCAGTTCCTGCAGTCTTTACAGGATTTCTTTCAAAGCGTTTTTTCAATTATCCTCAGGCAAAACGCTGATCTCAATTACCTTTATCAGGTTCAACAGGTAAAGAGATAATAAAAGTAGTACCTATTTCCTCAACACTGTTCAGGTAGATGGTTCCGCCAAGTTTTTCTACTCCATTCCTGACAATATAAAGTCCGAGACCAGAGCCTTTAGAGCCCAGATTTCCCCGATAGAACATATCGAATACTTTTTCCTGCACTTCTTCTTTCATGCCGGGTCCGTTGTCTGTAATCTCTATAATGACCTTTTTTTCCTCCTCAACAATGCGAATAGAAATCCAGGGATCCTCGTGCTTATTATGATATTTTATTGCGTTCTCGATAATATTCTGCAGAACTGAACCCAATATCAGCTCATCCGAATACAGTTTCTTTTTCCTGATATCGGTTATAAACTGCATGCGTTTATACCCATCTATTGTGTCGATGCGTTTTAATACAGCGGCCAGCAGCTCTTCAATGTCGATTTCCTTAAAATTCGCTTTTGCATCTTTAATGGACATAGTGGTGATGAGTGAAAGAAGAATTGTATCCAGCTTTTTCGTGGCTTCATCGATCATCATCGTGTAACTTTGCAATTGGGGAAGATCCTGTTCTTTTTTAGCAAGATTAGTGATCCCTATTATTGACATTAACGGACCCCGGAGGTCATGGGTAGAACGATAAATAAAAGTATTCAGTTCTTTATTTTTTACGATCAGTTTTTCTTCTGCCTCTTTTCTCTGGGTAATATCTATCACAGCGCCGGAAACATAGGAACGTCCTTCAGGGCCCTTAACCAATTTAGCCTTATCATAGAACCAGCGGTAGGCCCCGTCAGCAATCTTCCACCTGTACTCATTTGAGTATTCTCCGCTGCTCATCAGATCAGGAAGGTTATGCTGCACCTGCGAAAGATCATCCGGGTGAATGTTATCCATCCAGAAAGAGCTGTTCCTGACAAATTGCTCAGGATGATACCCTGTAAAGGAATAGACACTGTTGGACACATAAGTCATCGGAAAATCATCCCTCGCTTCTGCCAGGTAATGCGCAATTGGAAGCGATTCCAACAACAGGTTCATGAATATATTCTGCTCTTTCAGATTTTGCTGAGCCTCTTCATTCTCGCGAAGCGCTTCTTTTTTATTCAAGGCATTGAAAATTGCAGAGGGCAAACGCGTAAGCTTGTCCTTAAGCAGGTAATCGTCGGCTCCTTCCTTAATGCAATGGGCGGCAAACTCTTCTGATACCGTTCCCGTAACTAAAATGAAGGGCTTTTTATAATTGTATTCCCTGCAAATTGTCAAAGCTTCAAATGAATTGAACTGGGGAAGCGAATGATCAGAGAGAATAATATCGGGGTCGTAATTTTTTAGCGCGTCAATAAGCTGCTCGCCGGTCTCAATTACCTTAGCAGTAAAATCGATCTTTTCCTGCTTTAACCTGTGTTGGATCAACCCTGCGTCTGAAGGAGAATCCTCCAGCATGAGTATCTTTAATCTTTTCTGAGTGAACAAGTGCATAATCTTACTCCTTTCATGATAAATGTAATTACCAAAGCCTTAAGGATCCTATGCGTATCACCTTAACGCTAAAGTAAGAAGAATGTGTCATATAATTCACTCCACTGACAAAAATTTAACAGGAAAATAACTTAACTTTCATTTGCTTTAATCCGAATTATTAAGTAAATTATTAGATGCCAAAATATGACAGTGCAATTATCACAGAACACGAAAAGAGGCTAATGTCCCTGGAGGAATCGGTGAATTAACCCGATTCCTTATCCGGGACGTTTACGGAATTAAAAAATCATTGATTTGGAACCGAAGTCTTCGCATTCCATTGCGCGTTTGTTCCGCTTATGAAGCTTATGGTTCTTAGAAAAAAGCTCAGCCCGCTTGAATTCGAAGATAAGGGAAACCTCATGTGAGCCCATCGTATTTGAGGTCAGCCTGCTTATTGTGACATCATAACTGTAGCCGACACGCATAGCCACCGTTTCGCTCAGCTCTTTTCTCAATCCGAGGTAAAGAATGAAGGCATCGCTATCTTTAAAATTCAGGGTTTGTTTCTTTCGGTAAAATAAACCGGCAATGAGCGGATCACGGGTTACGTAAAAGCCGAAGTTACTGGTCGTGAAATTTCCCTGTTTTTCCCAGATTATATTTGGTGAAATATAAAGTGATTTTTCGTTCGGGTTATTGTCTGCAATAGAAATGACCATTGTATAGTGAACGGTGTGCTTCATGGGAAGCGGAGCATTCCCCCCGGTCAAAGCCTGATTAGGCTGGGTGAGGTGATTAGCGACATAACCGAAGGTGTTTGTGATCTGGCTTTCTTTTAGCCTGAACTTTGGAAAGTCGAGCATAAAGCCTGCATCAAAGTCCACCATGATCTTTCCTGCAGCTGCCCCGGGAATCGCTTTACTCTGGTATATTTGTCCCTGAACGGCATCCAGCTGATCGCTAAATACCAGCTTGCTCCAATCCACTCTTTTATTGATCATAGAAACATTATAACCTGCGCGGATCCTTACAATTTTAGGTATGGCTCTCTCAAAGGACTGTATGAGGCCAAAGGTTGTGGTCTTCATTAAGCCTTCTCCGGAAATGTCCTGTTGCGCGATAAATCCAAGTCCGCCATGAAATAAAGGATTGTAAATGTCTCCCCAGGCATTATAGGTTACAAATTTACTTGGAACATTTGGCCATTGATTACGGTAAACCCCACCTACCCGTCCACCCTTTGTGGTTCCTGCAAAAGCCGGGTTCAGGTACATGGGATTAAAAAAGAATTGCGATGAAGCAGGATCCTGCGCGAGAAGCAAGCCACCCATCAGCATCAGTGATATAAGTATTATTTTTTTCATGTTACTTTACGAAATATTGAATTCCGTTGTTTTATGCTCCTCGTTTTCCTGTTTACCGAATGGCGAACTCTATACGAATAATCCGGGTACGCTTTATTCTTCCATTCCAACATCACTGCCCTCTACCAGCTTCCATTACCTGATCAGTGTGATCGTTCCCGTATTCTTCACTTCTCCGTTTTCATATTTCTTTCCCATCCATAGGCTCTCGTTTTTAAAACGCGCTTCAATTTTCCATACATATACATCCTGGGCGCAAAGCTCTCCTTTATAAGTACCATCCCAACCTTCAACAGGACTTCCGTTATCATCCAGCTTTTCTGTTTCCCACAATAAAGTTCCCCAGGTATTGAACACCTGCAATTTGTATTCTTTGATCGTTTTTCCTTTTGGAAGAAACACTGCAAGATCAGGGAAAGGGCTTGAAGCAATGAACGCGTTTGGAACAAATAGTCCCTGGAAATAATCTACCGTCACAGGTAGTGTTGCCGTGTCCGCACATTGATATTGGTTTGTGACAATGAGTGTGGCTGTATAGGTTCCGATTCCAGGATACTGATGCTCCGGGTGAACTTCAATCCCGGTACCGCCATCGCCAAAACTCCAGGCATAAGCTGAAGCTCCCGTGGACGTATTCAGGAATTGTATGGTCCCATTGGGAACACCATCACTATACAATTGATTATAGTTGAAGCCGGCTGTAGGCGAAGGATTGACAGTAACCGAGTTTGGTAATGAGACGGTATCGGAACAGGTGGCAAAACTTGTTGCAATTAATGTGGCTCCATATACTCCTGGATTCTGGTATACATGAGTTGGTGTAATTGCAGTAGAGGTAGACCCGTCAGAAAAGGTCCACAGGTATGTATTTCCATTCTGGGTTCCATTGGTATAGGTAACAGCAAGAGGCTGACAACCGATGGTGGCGCTCGGTGTAAAGAGAATCTGCGGAGTTGGATAAACGGAATAACTGTTGAAAGAGGTATCCACACAGCCATAAGTATTGGAAGCCACCAGTAAAATAGTATAGGTCCCGTTAGCAACGTAAGTAACAGTCGGGCTATTCACGGAAGTAGTTTGCCCATTGCCAAGGCTCCACACATAACCGCTGGCTCCGTTTGAATTATTGGTCAGCGTTACTATTGCAGGAAGGGAACAGGAATACGCAGCTGAAAGTGTGAAAGCAGCTGATGGTTTTGGATATACATTGATCTGTATTTGCATGGAGTCTTTGCAGCTGTTCAGGTTCTGCGCCACCAGCGTCACTGTATACGTTCCTGAACCGGTGTAAATATGCGAGGGACTATTTTGCACCGATGTGTTCCCATCGCCAAAGTTCCAGGTATAGAAAGTTGCATTACTGGAATTGTTGCTGAAGTTAACGGACAGGTCCTCGCAACCGAAACTAACATCGGAAGCAATCTGCGGAACAGGCGGAGTATAAATAACAATCGTTCCTGCGATACTGTCTATGCAGCCATAAGTTTGCGAAGTGCCCACCATTGTCACCGTATACGTTCCCGCAGCCGCAAAATTATGAACGGGGCTCACCAGATTGGATGTGGTACCATCGCCAAAGTTCCAGTTGAAATTAATTGAGCTTGTTGACGTGTTCGTAAAAGTTACCGGCTGATTGATACAACTCGAAGGCGGACTCGTACTAAAAGAAAGCGTCGGCGGGGGATAAACTGTTATAACCACAGTGGAGGTATCATAACTGCAGCCATTATTCACTGCCTGGTAACAGGTGTAAGTTCCAGGGTTTACATAGGTATGTGCAGGACTTGCCTGTGTGGAAACATTTCCATCACCGAAGTTCCAGGAGATAAAAGTTCCTCCCGTAGAAAAATCAGTAAACGTCACCGTATGCTGCGCACAACCGGATGTGCTGCTCGTATTAAAAAAAGCGGTAACAGTATTTGGATGAACAATGATCTGACGCTGTATGGTATCGCTGCCGCATTGATTGATCCCGATGAGTGTAATGGTATAGGTGGAGTCGCTCGAGCCGGTGAAATACGTATGTCCTGGCGGTATCACCGCATTGCTGTTCGCTGTTCCATCGCCGAAGTCCCAGATATAAGTTGTTGCATTGCCGGTTGAAGTATTGTTGAATAAGGGTGTAAAAGGCGAACAGCCCTGGCTGAAATTCGTACCGAACCCAACGGCAGGTATGGGCAATACTAGAATAGAATCACTGTAAACAGATGTGGCGCATTGATTGCTCACCGTTAATGTAATGGAATAGGTCGTATCATAAATTCCCTGCGTATAGATCTGTGCCGGAACCGTTGTATCGTTTACAATAGTTCCGTTTCCGAGGTTCCAGGAATAGGAGATAAAATCTCCGCTGGAATTATTCGTAAAGTTCACCGTTAATGGACCGCAACCCGAATCCGGAGCGGGAACAAAACCGGCGACAGGCGGGGCAATGAGCTGTATGTTTTTTGTGGCAGAGTCCAGGCAACCCAAAGAAGAAGCTGCAAGAAGATGAATGGTGTAATTACCGGTCGCCGTATACGTATGAGCCGGACCTGTTGCAACACTTGTTCCTCCGTCTCCAAAGCTCCAGCTATAGCTTGTTGCACCTGTTGTGGTATTCGTAAAGGAAACAGATGCGTTGATGCAGGCAACAGAAGGATTGGTAAATGCAACAACAGGCAGGGCGCCTACAGTAATTGTTTTGGTGCGCGTATCCGTACAATTGGTAACAGGATCTGTGTACGTATAAGTTAAGGTGACAGTACCAACTCCCGCAAGAGAAGGATCAAATATACCGCTCGCGGAAACTCCAGCTCCGCTCCAGCTTCCACCTGCAGGTGAATATCCGCTGAGCGCATAAGCGGATGTACTGATGCAGGTATTCTCATTCACACCTGCATTGATAACCGGAAGAGGTTTTACCAGTACTGTTTTAGTTGCGCTCGTTAAACAGGTTCCTGCTCCGTAAGTATAGGTCGCCGTAAATGTCCCGACACCTGATACAGCTGGATCAAAAACTCCTGAAGCATTGCTTATGCCCGTGCCTGACCAGGTTCCACCTGCTGGTGTAAAACCGCTGAAATTCAATAAGCCATTGTTAAGGCAAATAGTATCGTTTGCACCGGCAACTGCCACCTGCGGAGCGATCACTGTCATTACAATGGTATCGGTAACCGTGCAGCCGATCCCACTTGTAAAAGAATAGCTCAGTGTTGTATTTCCCAGACCCGCTGTCGCCGGATCGAATACACCCGCTGCCGTAACTCCTGTTCCGCTCCATGTCCCACCTGCAGGAGAATAACCGGCAAGTGTGACTGTGATGGGTTGATCGCAAACCGTATAACCTGTTCCTGCGTTTACCGCTGGAAGCGAATTCACAGCAATCACACTGGTATCTGTATTTGAACAATTCGTAAGCGGATCCGTAAAGGTATAGGTCATAATAAATGAACCCACTCCTGAAGCTGCAGGATCAAACGTGCCATTCGACGCATTGGTAATTCCGGTTCCGCTCCAGCTTCCTCCCGCAGGACTGAAACCACTTAAGCTAAAGGAAGGCGAATTCACACAAACAGTTTGACTTGCTCCTGCATTCACTAAAGGCAGAGCATTGACCACAACACTTTTTGTTGCCGTGGTCTGACAGGTGCCAACACCATACGTATAGGTCAGCGTGAATGTTCCTGCGCCGGCAGTTGAAGGTGTAAAGATCCCCGCACCCGTTACAGCAGTTCCGCTCCAGTTTCCACCTGCAGGAGAAAAACCTGTTAGAGCAAAAGAAGACGCGCTGAGGCACACCGTATCGTTAGCTCCGGCTATCGCAGTTGAAGGGGCAATAATGGTATTGATAATCGTGTCGCTATTCGTGCAGCCATTTGCATCTGTGAAAGTATACTTAAGTGTGTCTTTTCCGAGCGCCGGAAGTGAAGGATCAAAAGTTCCCGAAACCGCACTCACAATTCCGGCTCCACTCCAGGTTCCACCGGCTGGACTATATCCTGATAAGCTCAGCGTTGCAGGTTGATCGCAATACACGGTTCCGACACCTGCATTCACAATTGGCAAGGCGTTTACCGTAAGGGTTTTTGTGGATGTGTTGCTGCAACCTGTGAGGGGATCAGAAAAAGCATAAGTCAATGTGAATGTTCCCGCACCTGATACTGAAGGGTCAAAAGTGCCTGTAGCCGCATTGCTTATTCCGGTTCCACTCCAGGTTCCGCCTGCAGGTGTGTTCCCGCTTAAATTAAATGCTGTTACATCTGCACAAATACTTTGATTGATCCCTGCATTAAGTACCGGAGCAGGATCAACAACAACTTCCTTTGTTGAAGCAGTCTGACAGGTGCCCGTACCGAAAGTATAAGTAAGCGTGTAAGTACCTGCTGTTGCAATGGCCGGATCAAATGTGCCAAGCGCCGTATTCGTAATTCCTGTTCCGCTCCAGGTTCCGCCAACCGGACTGAATCCTGAAAGATTGAAAGCGGAAGCATTGACGCAGACCGTATCATTGGCTCCGGCAACTGCAGCACTTGGATTTTGAACAGTTGCAACAAGGGTGTCTTTTCCAACGCAACCAGTGCCTGTAGTAAAAGTGTAAATTAAATTATGCGGACCTACGCCCGCTGTTGCAGGCGTAAATACCCCTCCCGCTGTAATTCCTGTTCCGCTCCATACGCCACCCGCAGGACTGTATCCCGAAAGCGTAACCGTTCCCGCCTGGTTGCATGCAGTAAAATCAGGTCCGGCGCTTACTGCAGGGACAGGATCAACCGTGATGAGAACTGTTGAAGAATCCGTACATCCTGTCGCTCCGCTTGTGAAATGATAGCTCAATGTGAATGATCCTGCTCCCGTTGTTTGCGGATTAAAAGTTCCTCCTGCATTTACGCCCGTACCTGTCCAGGTTCCGCCAACAGGAGTTCCTGTGAGAGAAAATGCAGAAGCGGTAACACATACGGTTTGCGGATTACCGGCACTAACCGTTGGCAAAGGATTTACAGTAACAACACAGCTGTCTGTTTTTGCACAACCACCTCCATTCGTAGAAACATAGTATGTTGTGGTGACAGTTGGAGTTACAACAGGGTTGGATGTGGAAGAACTAAAACCTGCAGGAGCAGAACTCCAGCTATAGGAATAACCGGCAGTTGAGGCAACACCAATAGTAGCAGGTGATCCGTTACAAAGAGTAACATCAGAGCCGGCATTGGCAATTGGCTGCGGAGTTACCGTAACTATTACCGTGTCTTTTGCAGTTCCGCATTCATTCGTTGCAGAAGCAATGATGGAATATGTTCCCGCAGCATTGTATGTTACAGCGGGCGGAGTTTGTGTTGCGGCAGATGCCGGTGACCCACCCGTGAAAGTCCAGCCGTATGCGCTGATCGTTCCGCCTCCCGTTGTATAGACGGCAGAAGCATTCACCACCAATGGAACACAAGCATTGGCAACAGGCGCTTCGGTTACACCAGGCTTATCCTTTACTGTAATAACAGTGTCCTTCTGCTGAGATCCGCAGGGGTTTGTTGTGATCAATGTGATCGTATAAGTTCCTGCTGTTGAAAAAGTAAATTTAGGACTTACATCGGTCGCCGTTGTTCCCCCGGCAAAAGACCATCCTCCTGGCGTTGCATTCCAGAAATAAGTTAAGCTGTCTCCTGTGGATTGATTCGTCGTAGTGATCGTAACCGGCACGCAGGCCGGCGGTGTGATCGTAAATAATGCAAGTGGCGGCGCCATGATCTTTACAGGAACACTGTAAGTTGAATTACCGCAGGAAGATGTCCCGGTAAGCGTAACCGTATAAGTACCCATTGCCGAATAGGTATGCGATTGAGGCGCGTTGGATGTGGAAGGCGCCGTGGCCGGTGTTCCGTCGCCGAAGTTCCACACATATTGCGTTACGGTGCTTCCTGTGGCCGCGTTGCAACCGGGTACGGTGGTATTGGTAAAGAGTACGGGAACTCCAACGCAACCGGGATTGGGTGTTGCCGTAAATTGTGTTGAAGGCTTTGAAGAAATTTTAATGCTGTTCACTGTTGCCGTAGTACTATCACAGGCATTCTTTGCGGTAACCTGCACGGTGAATTGATTTCCCGGCTTGCCACAGGAGGCAGTATTGAATATGTGCGTGATAGAAGTAAAAACTCCGGGAGGCGTCCAGACTATTTTCGGAGAGCCATCGTTGAAATCAAAAGTATAGGTGGTGAAATTTAAATTTGCGCTATCAAGCGTTACCGGAAAAGTTAAGGTAATGGGTGCGCAGCCGATGGTATTACCCGGACTGTTCAGTCCAACGGAAGGATTCGTTAAGTTGAACACCTGGTAAGTATGTGAATCGGAACACCCGTTAGGACCCGTTACTGTAAAGACAATATTATAAATCCCAAGGGCGGGATAATCGTGATCGACCTGCGTAAAAGAAGCGCCGCTGAAATTAGGGGTTCCATCTCCCCAACTGATGGTGTAGCCGGTATTGGTTGATTGCGTGGTAGAAGCGTTGGTAACGGCAATATGATACTCGGGTGTTGCCGGTGTTAAATTTGGATTACCGCAATTACTGAAGGGAGAAAAAATATTTGAATCTGCAAGTGTTGCGTCTGGTTTATTGCTCACCACAACGGTTTGTGTCGCGCTGTTACTACAACCCGCAGCATTGGTGGTGGTAAGTGTAACATTGTAATTGGTGCTGCCTCCGCTACCAACTGCTGAGAAGGTATGTGAAGCATTGGGATTGGTGGAAGTATTTTGTCCACCCGAACCCGGATCGCCGAAATTCCATGCTGTAGACAAACCGCCGCCAGTAGTGTTTGAAAAACTTACTGCAGTACCGGAACAGGCATTGTTGGGCAGAAAGCTGAAAGTCGGCGGCGCCAGCGTATTATTGACAATAGTAATGTTATGCGTTACGGAATCTTTACAACCGTTACCAAATACGCGGATCAGTTTCACGGTAAAAACTCCGGCGCTGGTATAGGTATGTGTTTGAGAAGCGGTGTTACCGACAACTGTATTCGCAGTTGCGTCTCCCCATACCCAGGTGTAAGTGCTTACACCAGCGCCGCTGGAAGTATTGGTAAAAGTTGCAGCATTATTAATGCAAACCGGACTACTGAAGGTAAACTGCGCGCTGCCGGGACAAGCAGCTACCGCCTGTATGGAAATAAAAAAAATGAGGCTGTATAGTAAGCCTGTGATCCGTTTCATGACAATTTAGAAATTCAAGGTAAAAATATAGCATTTACCAGAATTGGAGGCGTGATCGGTAAGATTTCAGTAAAATAAATACTCCTGGCAGAGATGGCCTGAAAACAGGTTGTCTTATCAAAAACTAAAATTTCTTCACCATCCCATCCAACAATGAAACATAAACATTTTTACGGGTGAATTGAGGGAATCCCTGCTCATTAACGCTCATCTTGTATTGAATCACATTAACTGCAGGGTAATACACCAATTGTGGTTCGGGATCCGCAGGAACATAAGTGTAAGAAACAAAAGGATAATAAATGAAAAGGCTTTTTTTATCGCTGAGATCAAACTCAGATCTTAAAGCAGAAAGGTAAGCTCTGTCTTTTTCGAAAGGACTGGATATAGGATTAATGCCAAAGCCAAGGCGTTTGATCTCCTGGAAAAGGTCGGCGGCTTCGTTATAACGTAAAAAATTCCGCTGGTTGTATTCGTATTGCGCAGAGAAGATCTTCTGCAGGATCTCTTCTCTTCCCGACAAGGTATCTTCTAATAATGCAGGCTCATTCAGGCAGCTTATTCCTCTTAGTTGGGTGTACATAAGTAAACAACTCATCAGTTTGTTCTGAAGTTCATCCTTCCATTTAAAGTTCACGAGCTCTGGTATGGAACTAAGCATAGAATTGAATGCCTGCATATTATTCATACTTTCGTAATCCTTATACTTCAGATGCTCGAATGAAGTAATGAAACGCCTCCGGTATTTTCCTTCTCCCTGCCGGCCCATGATGAGAAAATTATTCATATCGATAAAAGAAACAATTTTGTTTTCTTTTCTGTTCCCGAGAATAAATAAGCACTTCTTATTTTTCCCGAACACAAAATCACTTGCGTAATAATAGTAATCCCCGGCCAGCGCTTTCCACCTCGGGTCTGAAAACTCATCAGGGATAAGGGCGCCCTGTTCAATACTGTTCTGATCGATGAAATCCTTCCGGTTGGAAATGCCTTTATTGCAGGACGGCAATATAACGAACAGGAACAATGTCAGTATACCGAACCGGAAAAAATTTCTTTGCATGAGGATCATTCGTATTTAAGATTGTGCAGCCATTTTGACGCCTCTTCCTCACTGGTGAAAAACCGCGTTGGACGCTTTGGACGAATGATCTTCATGTAAAAATTAGCCATCAGTTTCTGATTGAAGCTGCTCAGCACAAAAGCATCAGCAAGAGAATAGGGGTTTGAATCTTCCTGTGCCAGGTAATTCATGAATTCGGTAGTGGTAGAAGCAAGGTATTTGCAAAGCACAAGCACCGGTAAGCGCTTACCCCCGAATCTTTTGAGTCCGGAGAAAAGCTCCACCATATTTGCAATGGTGAATTCCTTATCTTCTTTAACCTCCACCACATAAATATCATCGTCCCTGTAGGAAACAGAAAAAACATCAAAATCTATAGTTTGTGTAATGCTTGCCACAATTTATTCTTAAACCCCGAATTGCTGCAGGTGATGATCGAGGTGCTTGTGCATTCCCGCGGCCCACTCTTCCGGTCTTAACTTCCCGAAGAAAGGATGTGCAAATGGCGAAAGCGCTTTTTCTTTTCCTTCACTGAATTTTTTTATCAACCTGATCAGCTTTGCTTTTTCTATTTCAAAGCTTTCCGTGTTCGCCACCAGGAAGCGCTTATCCGTTGGTAAATTCTGCTTAAAAGGCTGAGGGCCGGAAAAGGTAGGTCTTGCCATTTTTCCGAATACAAAACCCATAAAGGAGCGGGGAAATTTTTTCTGCGACATGCTCATTTCGAGCGCAGCTGAACAGTGGGCCATCATTTTCGCCACGTCCATCCTTCCCCATTTGCGCTGACTGTCGGGTTTCAGTTGTTCAATGCGATAGAGTATTGCAGTGGCGTTGTTGCTATCGAAAAGGTTGTACATGATATATTTAAAAATAATTTATTCTTGTGTTACTTGCTCAATCGGCGCTCTTTTTTTTACATTGAATCGGCTCTTCACATTATCACTGAAGCTCTAATGAACGACCGCTATTTCGGATCCCTCAGTCGGAGGTTAATTCCTAGCCGATCCGGTAGCTGAGCGGAGCCGAAGCTACATGTTCCTTCTGTACTGCCCTCCAACCTCAAACAAGGCCTGCGTGATCTGTCCCAGTGAACAATACTTCACGGTTTCAATAAGGTCGTTAAAAATATTACCGTTCTGAATTGCCGTCTGCTGGATCTTTCTTAGCATCTCCGGTCCTTTTTCTCCGCTCGCTTTCCACAGGTTATGCACCGTCTGGATCTGAAATTCTTTTTCTTCTTTGGTACTGCGGATCACTTCCGATGGGATCACCGTTGGGGAACCTTTGGAACTTAAGAATGTATTCACACCTATGATCGGGTATTCTCCATTATGCTTCAGCGTTTCATAATACAAGCTTTCTTCCTGGATCTTGCCGCGCTGGTACATGGTTTCCATAGCGCCCAGCACTCCTCCTCTTTCGGAAATGCGGTCGAACTCGCTCAGCACGGCTTCTTCCACAAGGTCCGTTAGCTCTTCAATGATAAAAGAGCCCTGCAATGGATTCTCATTTTTCGCAAGACCCAATTCTTTGTTGATGATGAGCTGGATGGCCATTGCGCGGCGAACACTTCCTTCTGTCGGGGTTGTGATTGCCTCATCGTATGCATTTGTATGAAGCGAATTACAGTTATCATAGATCGCATACAGAGCCTGCAGTGTTGTCCGTATATCATTGAAATCGATTTCCTGGGCGTGAAGAGAACGTCCGGATGTTTGAATGTGGTACTTCAGCATTTGTGAGCGCTCGTTGGCGCCGTATTTCAGCTTCATCGCTTTTGCCCAGATCCTTCTCGCTACTCGACCGATAACTGAATATTCAGGATCAATGCCATTACTGAAAAAGAAAGATAAATTAGGCGCAAAGCTATCAATGTGCATTCCGCGGCTCAGGTAATATTCCACAAATGTAAAACCGTTAGCAACAGTGAATGCCAGCTGAGAAATAGGATTCGCACCCGCTTCGGCAATGTGATAACCGCTGATGGAAACGGAATAAAAATTCCGCACATTGTTATCGATGAAATATTGTTGCACATCGCCCATCACTTTCAGACTGAATTCCGTGCTGAAAATACAGGTGTTCTGCGCCTGATCCTCTTTTAAAATATCCGCCTGCACCGTACCTCTGACCTGCGACAAGGTATGCGCCTTTATTTTCGCATATACATCTGCAGGAAGCACCATGTCACCGGTAACACCAAGCAGCATTAAGCCCAAACCGTCATTCCCCTCTGGCAGAGCGCCATCGTATTTCGGACGCAGCGTTCCTTTCGCCTTGTATAGGTCAGTTATTTTTTTCTCTGTTTCTTTCTCTAATCCGTTTTGTTTTATGTACAATTCACACTGCTGATCAATGGCCGCGTTCATGAAAAAGGCCGCGATGATGGACGCCGGACCGTTGATTGTCATGCTTACTGAGGTCTTAGGATCAGCGAGGTTAAATCCGCTGTACAATTTTTTCGCATCGTCGAGGCAACAAACCGAAACACCGGAGTTACCGATCTTGCCATAAATATCAGGGCGGTAATCCGGATCCTGTCCGTATAAGGTAACGGAATCAAAGGCGGTACTCAGTCGCGCGGTCGGTAATCCTTTACTCACATAATGAAAACGCTTGTTGGTTCTTTCCGGTCCGCCTTCACCGGCAAACATGCGCGTTGGGTCCTCACCTTCGCGCTTGAAGGGATAGATCCCAGCAGTGTAAGGGAACTCGCCCGGAAAGTTCTCCTGCAGGCTCCAGTTCAGAATATCACCCCAGGCTGAAAATTTCGGTGAAGCGATCTTGGGGATCTGGATATGTGAAAGCGATTCGTAATGCGTTTTAATTTTCAGTTCTTTATCACGCACTTTAAATACATAGAATTCATTGCTGTATAATTTCTTTTTCTCTTCCCAACCTTCGATCAGTTTTTTATTTCTTCCCTCAAGGTCCAAAGCTACCTGCGTGTAAGTTTCTTCCAGACCCTTTATCAGTCTGTCCTTATCTTCGGTCTTTGAATCTTTTAAGGTTTCAATGGTCTTCCTGATCCCGTATAATTTCTGCGCGAGCTCCGCCTGTTCATTCGCCCATTTATCATAGCCGCGGTTATTCTCTGAGATCTCGCTCAGGTAACGGGTCCGAGCGGGAGGAATAATATAGATCTTTTCACTCATTTCGTTGGTAATGGCAAAACCGGATTTCAACTCCGCTCCTGTTTTTTCCACCAGCTTATCCATTACCGCTTTGTACAAACTGTTCATGCCCGGATCATTGAACTGGGAAGCAATTGTTCCATAGACAGGAAGCTTTTCATCGTCTATATCCCAAAGCTGGTGATTACGCTTGTATTGTTTCTTCACATCGCGCAAAGCATCCAGCGCACCACGCTTATCAAATTTATTCACTGCAATAATATCCGCGAAATCCAGCATGTCGATCTTTTCCAGCTGGCTGGCGGCGCCGAACTCCGGCGTCATCACGTACA
>JBJMLS010000190.1:0-11402 GCA_045805185.1 Bacteroidia bacterium
CAGTGCTTGGCGAAATGGATGAAGAGATCAAAAAGAAAAAAGCAAAGATACTGCTCGATAAGCTACCGACCTTAATTGTAAATCCGGGCCTCATCCGTTCGCTTTTTCATAACCTCATCAACAACGCTCTTAAATACAGTAAAAAAACCATTAGTCCGATCATACGCATTACCTCTGAGATCAGCAATGCCGCTGGCGAAGAGACAAAGGACTCTCAAAGGAGATATGCGCGGATACTCGTCATCGATAACGGCATTGGCTTTCCGCAAAAGCACGCGGAGCAGATCTTCAGTATCTTCAAGCGCCTTCATGCCAACCCGGAGTTTGAAGGAGCCGGGATCGGACTCGCTATTTGTAAAAAAATTGTAGAACAGCACAGGGGATTTATATCCGCTAAGAGTAAAGAAGAAGAAGGGTCAATTTTCATCGTCTCACTTCCGATGAGCCTTAATCCCGATGAGGAAAAAATTCTGCCTGAAAGAGCCTTCAGCTCTCAGTAAAAATGAAATTACCTGCCGGAAGCATTCTTTTGCGGGACTTTTTATAGATCGCGAGCAATTCAAGCAGATTATCCCTTAGCGGTAATGAACGGATCTCCTTGTACGAGAACCAGGCGGCTGCGAGTGAATCTTTATCCGCTTTTTTTTTCAAGCGTCGTGAAATAATTCTACCACTGTAATAAATATGTAACTTTTCTTTTACTATTGACTTAGGGTAGTACTTCAGGCAGAAGATCCCCTTCACTTTCACTCCGCATCCCGCCTCCTCCCTCGTTTCACGTTGAGCAGCATGGGCCGGGCTTTCTCCTTTTTCCATTTTTCCTCCCGGCAAATACCATTTACCTTTGTTCTTCGAAGAAGCTTCCTGGATCAATAAAAACTTTCCTCTTTCCTCTATGAGAACAAAGCTCAGCACCTGCATAAATTCCGTTTGGAGCCCAAAGGTGAAAAACTGTGCCAGCGCTAACGAGAATAATAATAAGAATAAGCTTTTTACAGCTCTTCCTCAATTGCGTAAAATAATCCACAGGATGTGTAAAAAAGGCGCATTTCTATAAGCGCCCTTTCTCTCTTGTCCCGTCAGGCAAAGGCAGACAAAAGGAATTGTTTTTGATTTGCTTTATTCATTACACCAGTTATGTGAAACGAATATGCAGCTTGTCTATAATCAGCTCATCCAAAACAAATGAAAAACAGGATCATTCATCCCGAACATGAGCATGAGCTCAGTTATTGGGCCGGCAAATGGGGAATCAGCGTCAGGCAATTAGAACTGGCAATAATCGACACCGGACAGGTGAATGCGAAATTCCTGAAGGACCATTTGCGCGACCGGGGATTGCTGTTCTCCTTCAGCAATTTTTTCTCAAAGCTGAAAAAATGCGGGAACATGAGAAAAGATCGTGGATATTTTTCCACAGGCCCGGCTTTTAATTTTTTCAGTTCCAGCGGTGCGCATAGCGATCAGTCCTGGCACACTATTTCCAGTAATCATTCTATTCAACCAAATCATGAAACTGCTGTACGCCTGCATACCTGCTCTTCTGTTGACAATGATGCTCTCCTGCAACGATAATCCTGAAGCGGGCCGGGGTCCTTCTGTGAACTGGAATAATCCTGAGAAAGGAAAAAAAGACAAAGACTTTCTTTCTGCAGCTTACTCGGCAGGACTGATGGAAATTGAAGCGGCTAACTATGTTGAAAATATGCTCGGCTCGAAAACTGTCAAGGATCTCGCTGTAGCGATGGTTTCGGCACATAGCGCCATGAACGATCGCATCAAGAGTATTGCTGACAAGGAAAAGATCAGCTTGCCGGAGGGATTGACACCGGAACAACGCCAAAAGATCCTTAGTCTCCAAAGCAAAGGAGGTTCATCTCCTGATAAAGCCTATGCCGACTTACTTGTGAAGGACCATACCGTTGCCGTAGCCTTATTCCAAAAAGCGTCGAAAAATGCCAAAGATAAAAATGTAAAGGAATTCTTTTCTGAAGAGCTTTCCGAAATACAGCATCACCTGGAAATGGCCACTGCCGCCAGGACGAAGCTGAAATGATTTTGTTTGTTTAAGTTAAAGAAGAAAAAGCCGGGTCGCATTTTGCACCTGGCTTTTTTGATTTTAAGTCCTTGCTTTGAAATTTAGTCCTTACACTGGGGAATAGTTTTCTCAATTACTTTATTCCATCGTTTCTAATCCCGGGCCGGCTCTTGCCGTTTTTTTTTATTTCCTTCAGAAGCCGCACTATGAAAGGGATTCATTCCTATAAAAAAAAATAAAACAGTTGAATGATGCAGAAAGCAATAAAGCGGCTTTGGCATAATATTTACAAGTCCTTTACCATCTTCACCCTATATAAAAGGAGATGATGGGATTTATAAAGAGAAACTCTCTTATCCACATGAATCCCATCTCTCCTTCCCCTTAAGGTTTAATGTGCTGATGGATAATAAGGCGAAGAGGTTACCAGACAAAGAAAGACATGCCTGAAGGACCCTCAATAGTCATACTAAAGGAAGAAACGTCAAGGTTCAAAGGTAAAAAGATAACGAAGGTAAGCGGCAGCAATGCGGAGCTGGTAGAACGATTGAAAGGACAGGTCATAATTGATCTGAAGAGCTGGGGAAAACATTTCCTCATCTGCTTTAAGGATTTTTTTATCCGCATTCATTTATTAATGTTCGGCAGCTACAGAATAGATGAAAGAAAGGATAAAAAGGCGCAGCTAAGCCTGAAATTTAAAAACGGAGAGCTGAACTTCTACACCTGCTCCATCAAATTAACGGAAGGAAGTCCGGATGATTATTACGATTGGGAAATAGATGTTATGTCAGATACCTGGAACCCTAAAAAAGCGGAAAAAGCTATGAGAAATTTGAAAGATACTGAAATTGACGATGCACTCCTTGACCAGGACATTTTTGCAGGAGTTGGGAACATTATTAAGAATGAGGTCTTATACAGGGTAAGCGTTCATCCTGAAACAAAGATAAAATCCCTGCCTGTTAAAAAGCTGAAGGAGGTCATTAAAGAGGCGCGCAACTACAGTTTCGATTTTTACGAATGGAAAAAAATATTTCAACTGCGCGATCACTGGATGGTTTACCGCAAACCAAAATGCCCGAGATGCGGATCAAAGATCATTATGCAGTATACCGGTAAGAGAAACAGGCTTAGCTTTTTCTGCACGAACTGCCAGTCACTTTTCGAAAAATAATACAGGACATATTAAACTTAAAAATAAAATCATGAAAAAAATTATTGTTTTATATGCATTTTGCATCGCCGCGCTTTTATCTTCCTGCAACCACAGGTCAGGGATAACACTTGAAAAGCGTCATTATATGAAAGGGTTTTATTCCAGCAGAAAAGGGCATAACAACAGCTCAGCTGAAGGCAGAACCGCATCCACACATCAGGGCAAAGCTCCATTCGATAAAAGCAACACAATAGCCGCATTACCGGAAGTAAAGCCATTATCCGATCCTTCTGTTATAACCGAAACGGTAAAAAGCGAAACAAAAAACACGGTGTACGCCTCCCGGGCCAAAGCAAGCGAAAGGACCTATTTTGCGCCAACATCCACCCGGATAAAATATTCTCCCCTTAAGCTAAAGCACAACACAGGCAAATTAAGTACGGCGCTAAGAAATTCCGATTCGGATGATGCGCTGAGCCTCTTGTGGATCCTGATCCTTGTATTACTCGCCATTTGGGCCATTGCTTTCCTCACCGGGGGCTGGGGACTGGGAGGATTTGTTCACCTGATCCTTGTAATTGCGGCCGTCCTTTTCATACTCTGGCTTTTAAAGATCATCTAAAACAACTCGTATTATGGCAATAATGAAAACAAATAAGTTGAGCATACTTTCGGGTCTTGTTACCGGGCTTGTGCTGATCGCCTATTTTCTCCTGATGAAACTGTTAGGCCTGAACCGCGTGCTTGAGTTACGTTTCCTTAACCTTGTCTTTCTCTTCATCGGTGTTTGGTTTACACTATCCAGAGCTAATAAAAAATACGGGGACCTGTATTACCTTCATGGACTCGGCCTCGGGCTTCAGACAAGCTTTATAGCGGTATCGCTCTTCAGCGCTTTCATTGGATTTTACCTTCAGGCGGTTGATCCCGGATTCATGGAATACCTGCGCGTCCAGGCCAATCTCGGAAAGTACATTAACCCCTGGATCCTGGCGCATGTAATTTTCGGCGAGAGTTTCAGCGCGGGCGCGATCATGACTTTTATTTTAATGCAGTATTACAAAGCTGAACCGGAAAAAGCAGGGAAACTGTAGAGCAATTTCCCCATTTGTCGTAAAATTTCCACAGCTAAATATACCTGATTTTGTAAGCTGCTGTAATACAAATGCAATCAGATTGGCATATTATTAGAAAATGCCTGAACAGTTATGAATAACAAAAACATTAAAATCTTCGCACCTTTTCTTCTTACAGGTCGGAAAAATTGATCAGCCGGACTGGATCTACCTACATGCGGGGCTAGTACAGTAAAGCGATAAAATTGTCCGACCCTGTAAGAATGGTGCGAAATCATTTTGCAAGGCGAGTGATTGATTAAAAAGCTACAGTGGTTGTAGCTTTTTTCTTTTATACATGGCATAGCAGATCCAGCTTAATAAAGAACAGCTCACCTGTAAACTCAGAGATCTTTCCTATTTATTTTTCCCTCCTCTGCTGATCAGGTAAATGACAAGCGCTATCACAAGGAACACCAAAATGATCCCCCAGGCCATGCCTGCTTTAAAGATTCCGGCTACCGCGCTGCAGGCGGAAATCACGAAAGTTAGTACGCACAGCAGGATAAAAAAAAGCTTGTTTGTTTTCATGGAGATTTTGTTTTGTGAAAAAATTCAAAAACCGTTCCCCCGCTCCTTCCCCACGCTAAGACCCGTCAATAAAGGAAAGAAGATATTTCCTGTTTTTTTGTGCGGAAAAAAAATCCCGTATTGAGGCTTAAGAAACGAATAGACCGTCCTGGCTACAAATAGAACGCAGCAATCGAAATTCTATAAGGATCGCTTTATGCCGTAGTAATTTTGATAAAAAAACAAGTACTATGAAAAAATTCATCTTCTTACCGACCGCGCTGATGTTGTACCTCTTTACCACAACAAATGTGAGCGCTCAAACGTTTGCGGCCTTAGGCGCCGGAGCGAAAAAAAATGAAATCGTTGTAAAAAGCAACACTGGTAAAGAAAAAGAGCAATCTTTCCTGGAAAGGTATTACGATCTGCGGGAAACTTATCCCCCACTAATGGAAGTGCATGGTATCTATGCCGCGTCCTCGCAGAGCAAAGCAAAGTTCATTGAGCGCTTTAACCAGATCAAAGCAGCTTATCCTAAATTAAAGCAGGTTCATGGCAATTACGCGGGCAGCGCTTATACGCTCGAGGAATTTATAAAAAGGTATTACGAGATCCACGACACTTATCCCGATCTGCAAAAGTATTATGGCGATTATGCCGCATCTAAGAAAAGCCTTGCAGACTTCATTAAACGCTATTACGAAGTAAAAGACTCTGCACCCGACCTGGAAAGCGTGTATGGCGAATACGCGGCTTCAGATAATCCTCTTCCCGAATTCTCCGCCCGTTATTACGGCGTTATTGCCAGCAAAACAGGAATGAAGAACAGCGAAGGCTGCTATGCGGGCTGCACTAAAAAATTATCCAACTAAGACCAGGCCCTGATAAAGATCCTCCGTGCTGCAAACGCCGGAGGATCTTTGTTTTCTTTACTTTATAACAGCCATTTTCTTTACCCCTGCTCTTTTATCATTTACAATAAGCGAATAAAAGTAAATGCCTTGTTCGAGTGAACCGCAGTCTATTTCAACGCTGCTAGTTTCAGTTGAAACAGGAATGCGCTGCTTTAGCGCGCCGGACAGATCGGTAATACGGATCTCCGCTTTGCCTGTTTCTTTTCCGAGCGTATAATAAATCGTGGTTTTATGTTGAGCTGGGTTGGGAACATTGTCCAGGAGCTTTGATGAGCCTTTTATTTCCTGCTGCAGCGTATTCACAAACTTACCTCCTGCACCTCCCTCTTCCTCATCGCAGTTTCCAGGGCAACTTGTTTCTCCTCCAATGTTCACTGTAACATAATCCTCCGCCGTGCAGCTGTTGTTGGTCACTTCCACTTTAAAAACCGTGGTATTGGCCGGGTTCACCACAACCGTATCATTAGTGCTGAAGTAACTGGAATTCGAACCCTCGTACCATTTAAAAGTAGTACCTGAAGTAATGTTAGGTGTAGCGATCAACGTGGTATTACAGCAGGAACCATTGGTCTCGTCATCCCCGGCATAAACAGTAAGTAAAGTTGCAGGAGAAACTGCGGCCCAAACGGATTTGAAAGGGTTTTCCATGTCATCGATCTCATAGCGGTATTTGTAAGCAATTGAACCATTGCAATTATAAATAAGAAGCGTGGTAGAAGAAGCTTCGATTGAATCGGTATAAGCGGTGCTATTGGTGCTCATGTTCATGGTTACCCAGTTCCCGTGAAGCCCGCTTGGATTATCCAGGCGAACCGAATAGGTTTTCTTAGCTGTTCCGCGCGCGTCTTGGTTGAGAACCATTACTGCCATGTAGTTTCCGTTCTTGCATCCGAATGCCTTAATGTTCCCTGTGCTGTGTGCCCCGATATAATGCGTTCCCCTGAACCATTTGGCCATTTGCTGCATGTGAAAATAGGTGCTTTTCTTGTCAGCTGTAGCATTTGTCATAAAGCCCATCTCACTTCCTTCTATTGAACTCCAAAAATTTACACATTCAATTCCTTTAGCAATTCCGAGTGACATCATCTCGCACCAATGCTGACCTGCAAGGAACCCACTGCATTTTACACCTCCTAAAGTATCATCCGTAGGTTGCGAACCTCCTCCTTGAGTACAAATATTGGCTTCTGTTATAAATGGTCTTAACGGCTGACTTGAACGGCTCAATACTGTATTGCAACTGTCAAGTTTTCTTTTCATTTTTCCCATTCGTGCCGAATCTGTAGTGATTAAGCGACTAAGGACCCAGGAACGAGTTTGTGTATTGCTTCCTGTTCCGTCAAAGTTATACATGTGCCAGGAAAAATAATCAATATAAGCTTTTCCTGAAGCTACGCCATGCCCTGTGGAAGGAATAAGCTGCACGATACTTCCTGTCCAATTGGTTTTGGTAAGCGAGTCAACAATAATTTGATCTGGGTCGTTATGATCTTCTGGTTTTATCCGGCTCATTCCCGGGCCAATTATTTTAATTGTTGGGTCAACCCTTTTCATTGCTTCCGCATATTTTCTTATGTATCCTGCGATATAAGCTGCATTTTTGAAATTAACGGGGCTTGCCGGATACTGATTTGGTTCATTACCGATTATCCAGTATTTTACATTTCTGCCGTGAGTTATATTAACATACTGAACAATTGAATGAGCGAGTGAAGAGTCGTAACCCATCGACGGGCGGGCGGGAACCTGAAGTATTGGCTCCATGCCCTTAGCTCTGGCAGAATCAATCATTTTCAAATATTGATAATTAGAAGGAAGCATAGAATCGGCAGCGCTACCGCCAAAACGAATTAAGGTTATATTGCTTAATGCAACGTTACTCCAATTATTATGCATTTTACCATTGTAGTAATGCCATTTTGCTGTCGTAGGATACACTCCCACGGTATCAGGCATCCACGCGTTTCCACCCCAGAAAGTATCTGGAATCGTTTGGGCCTTACAATGAAATGATGTAAGACTCAATGTTAAATATATAATTGCGATAAAAATATTCTTCATGTGATTTTTTTTAAAGATTAACTTTAATCATCCCTACCTCAGGATATTATTCATTCATTTTTCACAGAATCTATATATCGCGTGGGTTCTAAGAACCTCGTTATTTTTAAATTAATTTTTACTCGTCTAAACTATACGAACAGACCTTTAAACGAAAAAAGGATTTGTTGCTTTATTGACAGGCTATCTTTGATTAATACTGTGTATACATGAAAAATTCTTTACTTTTTATTTTTTGCTTATTTGTTTCTTATAGATCAGTTTCTCAAACCTATACTTGGGCAACTGCAGATAGTATGTATTATAGTAGTTTGGGAACCGATCTTTCTTTAGACCATCAGGGAAACCTGGTCGTGGCGGAATTAAATTCACCGGGGGCGAGTATTCTTAAATATAACAGTAATGATTCTTTATTATTTCGGATTGATGTTTCCGGCTGGATGATAAGAACGCCGGCGGTTTGTACGGATGCTTTTAATAATATATTTCTTACGCTTACCTTAGGAAGTGATCTGCTGGTAAATGGAAATACATATACAAACGGAAGCATGTACCTGATCAAATATGACTCCTCTGGAGTATTTCAATGGATCAAACAGGCAACCGGACAAGCTTTCAGCACCGCGCTCAGCACGGATGGAACGGGAAATGTATACGTAGCTGGAGGATTTATGGATTACGCATCTTTTGATAGCCTTTCCATTACTTCTCCATCCGTGTACCAAAACTACATTGCAACATATAGTCCTACTGGTGTGTTACGATGGGTCAAGCATGGTTCTGTAGATCATTTTGGAGGCTATCCCGATATAGAAACAGACGCTTCCGGGAATACATATATTAGCGGGACTTTCTTACGCACTGTTAAATTCGACAGTTTAACACTTACAGCATATTATCCTTCGGGTACGCAAGAAGATATTTACCTGGCGAAAATTGACTCTTCGGGAAATTGGATCTGGGCCGTTCATGCCGGAGGTATTTACCAGGATAATGTTTCCTCTCTTGCCACTGATACAAAAGGTAATCTATACATTAGCGGTTTTATTGCCAGCCCTACTGCTACTTTTGGCAATATTGGCTTAGTGAATACCGGAGCAAATGATTATTTTGTTGCTAAATACGATACATCCGGTACTGCACTTTGGGCATTCAATGGAGGCGGCTCCGGTGGACAATACGGTGGTCCGCTTTGCATAGATAGCAGTGAATATATATACATGGTAAGCAGTTCACACTTTATTAACAAATTTGATAGCCTTGGAAATAATCTGTGGTGGCAAAACAAATCAGGAGCCAATGCTGCAATGATAATAAATAACAGAGGAAATATATACATTACCGGATCATTTGGGGATAGTATACATTTTGACAATTATCATCTAACCGTTAATTCCGCCGGTTCTGATAGAATGTATGTTGCCAAGTTGGAATTTCAATCTTCAATAGTAAATATTAATGAAACAAAACACAATGACGCGTTCCTTGTCTATCCAAATCCTTCGACCAGCAGCATCACCATTTGCTGTTCAACTCCTGAAGTCAAAACCGAATTCACACTACGTGTTATAAATTCCTTAGGTAAAACAATTCATGCTGAAAGTATAAAAAATACAACAGGAACATTCACCAAACAGCTCGATGTTGGAACAATCCCAAAGGGAATTTATTTTATAGAGCTGATCTCCGACAATGGTAAAAAAGGGCAAGCCAAAAAGATCATTATTCAGTAATTCAGGATATCAAGGAACGCTTAACATTTACAAAATGGAGGACAATAAAAAGAATAATGCAATGTAGAAAAGCCGGGAAAAAACAACTTACAGGATTTTGAAAAAAGTTTGCAGGATTTTATACAATGAATAATGGATCCGCCGATCCACAAAAAAAAAGTCCCGGACCAATTGGCCCGGGACTTCCCTACACTAAATCAAAACACTTTTATTTCACCAGCGAAACAATGCCGCGGTACTCGTGGTATTTTCCAAAGACATCGTAATGCTTAATCATCCACACATAGGTATCGATCTGCGCCACGTCTTTTCCTCCGTTAGCTTTTCCATTCCAGCCGGTATTCATATCCGAACTGTGGAAGATCTTATTTCCCCATCGGTCGTACACCCAGAAATTAAATTTATCCGGATCCCATCCTGTTCCGAGCGCCATAAAAATATCGTTCAACTCATCACCGCCGGCAGGTGAAAAAGCATTAGGAACATAGAAGGTATACTCCGGAAGAATAATTATTGTCTTGGTAATGTTATCCGTGCAGCCCATCGCATTCTGAACGGTTAGCGTTACCTCATAATTTCCTTCGGGCTCAAACGTAAAAGAAGGATTGGAAAGAGTGGAGCTACCCATGTTTGCAAAGTTCCAGTCGAAAGAACTGATGACACCGGTAGAGAGATTACTGAAATCAATGGTGTTATCGTAGATGCTGGAAGTATATGAGGATGCGGTGAAATCTGCTACAGGATCAGGATAAACATATACCGCACTTCCTCCCGAAGAGGAATCGATGCATCCCTGCGTAGTTGTACCATGCAGGGAAGGATAATAAGTTCCCGGGGTACTGTAACAATGCGCCGCGTTAATACCTGTAGCGCTGCTGCCATCTCCAAAATTCCAGGTCCAGCTGAGCGGATCAATGTCGTTACCGCTTACTGTTGTGGCTATTCCCGCGAAGAGCGGACAAACGGGCGAGCAACCGGAGGCAGGGTTAGAGCCATAAGTGATCACAGGTACCGGTACTACTACAACCTGCACCGCTGCGGACACAGTTCCAACGGTACAGCCGTCACTGAGACTCGCTGTATAAATGGTACTGCTTGCAGGAGAAACAGAAACCGGAGAACCTGCTAAAGGACCGGGAGTCCAGGTAATCGTATAATTTCCATTACCGCCGGCAGGTGTTGCAGCTAATGTTGCTGACTGACCCTGGCACAAGGTATCATTTTGTGAAACCGCTACCGCCAAAGGCGGAAGTACATGAATGTTTACTGTGTCCTGCGTGATACAGTTTTTTGAATCGGTAAGAGTTACCGTATAAACAGCGCTTGCTGCGGGGCTCACAGAAATGGTGGCAGTAGCTCCGCCGTTACTCCAGCTATACGTATACGGAATTCCGTTTCCGCCTGCAGCGCTTGCGGTAATGCTTGCGCTTTGTCCGTTGCAGATCGTTTGCGCATTTGCACTAACTGTTATGGAAGTTGCAGGTTCCGTGATCAGCGCAATCGTACTGGTCTGACAACCGGTAGCAGTCTCCGTAGTATTCAAGGTGTAGGATCCGGCGATTAAAGTATTTCCCGTTGAAGTGGTGCTTCCGCCGGATGGCAGCCATTGATAGATGAACGGCGCTGTTCCTCCGCTTATAGTTGCTGTGGCGCTTCCGTCATTTCCACCCTTGCAACTTACAGGAGTGGCAACTATCGTAACAGTATAGGCCGCGGTTGAAGAGACAGTAACACTCGCTGTTGCCGTACATAAATTTGCATCGCTTATAGTGACTGTATAATTTCCCGGATTTAATCCTGTAGCATTATTCGTACTGCCGCCTGAGGGCGACCATGAATAAGTATAGGCTGGCACTCCTCCTCCGGCAGTTA
>JBJMLS010000191.1:0-6735 GCA_045805185.1 Bacteroidia bacterium
ACTAGTTTTTTATTTTTTCCGTCGTATAAAACACTTGACAAGCAGCTTCATCCTTCCGGAAATACCCAGCCGGTGATATTCTTTAAGTTCCGACCTGAAAAAGCGGGAATAGGCATATAATCCAAGATTTGTAAAGCCACAGGAATCCGCCCAGAATTTTCCGATCACTTTTTTAAAGGCATGGGGCTCGAAATTCCGCTTATCCCCGTTTTGTTGCAACAGCTTTTTAAACCACTGATCAATTTTATCAAGCTGCTCCTTTGAAGTGATCGGTATATTTGCGGCCACCAGGTTATGCGTTGCCAGTTCCTCGTCGCTGAACACAAATCCCATCTCAGCGAGGTATCTTCCACGCAAAACATCAGCGACATCTTTCTGATACCCGTTGTGTTGCATTGACACCTGCATGTCGTGCGAACGGTAGCGGAACAGGAACTCCTGTACATTACTGATCTTTGCCACCTTACTGATCCGCATCCAGAGCTCGTAATCCTCCACATGCCTGTACTTCGGGTCGTATCTGAAATTATAGCTATTAAGAATACTCTTTCGGATGATGGTGGCGGGATGGCATAAGGGCGTGTTGAAGATCAGCGTACTTTTCAGAACATCCGGATCTTCTCCTCCTTTGACTTCGATCCCGTCGGCCAGGGTAAAAGCATAATACCAGCTTCCTGCGACAGCAACCTCAGAATGTTGTTCCATGAACTGCACTTGCTTTTCGATCCTTTTATGCAGGCATACATCATCCGCGTCCATCCGGACAATGTATTTTCCCTTGCAGAGTTCAATACCATTATTCAGGGTAGCGATCAGACCAATGTTCTGTTCGTTCTTATAATAATGTATCCGCTCATCGTCAAACAAGGCTATTTCAGATTCCGTGGAGTCATTGGAACCGTCATTAATTATAATTAACTCAAAATTTTCATACGATTGCTCAAGCACGCTCGAAATGGCTTCGCCAACAAACTGCGCAGCATTATAAGCCGGCATGAGAACTGAAACCAAAACCTCTCCTTTCATCTATAGTTTCGAAATAAAATAATTTATCTTATCAAAAAAGAAGGCGTAGCCTTCCTTCGCTATTTCATAATTCCTCTTTACAGCTTCCATCCTTGTTAAATAATCTTCCGGGCTTAACTTATCCAGGATCTCTTTCAGCTCCTCTTTGGTATTGAAACTGATAATTCCGTTTTTATCGAAATGCTCACTGATATTCGGACAACCCCAATAGATTGGAATGGTATAGCTCATGAAACAATCGATCACTTTTTCAGTGATGTAATTGTCGTACCTGCTGTTCTCAATGGTAATGTGAAACATCGCATTTTTGAATAAAGCGATCTTTGTCTCTACTCTCTCTTTTGGAAAATTGAGCCTGAATTTATATTCCTTAGCGAGCAGGGGCAAAATGGAATACCGCAACTGGTGACCCGGCAATTCCCTTTTATTACTGTGTATAAAGCTCACTTCAAACTGTGATTTCGGCTCAAAACAATTAACATATTCGTCCTTCATCCCGACTTGCTTTCCGTTCTTATCAGTAAGCACCCAGCAGGAGCCAAAACAAAAAAATTCAGCATTCGTACATTGATCTACGACTTCTCTGTCGAAAGAACATATTTTATCAAAGGAAGTGGAATGAATAATTACTTCCTGTTTGATCTCATTAATATCGGGTGTTTCGCAGCCATGGATCAGGAGAAGCTTATCGTAATTGCGGGTATCCTTTTTTAATTCTTTGCTGAAATAAGTCTTTGGCGGATCAATGACCACTTTAATTCTGCAGCCGTTCGTAATAAAATTATGGCCAGGTATTCCATATTGCGAATACGTATCTGTGACTATCTTTTTTTTATTCCAGAACAACATGTTAGATCCTTATCCAGATTTCAGGGTAAATATCGGGATTAATTGCTTGTGTGAACCATCTTTCAGGGGCTATTACCGTTTTATCCTTATTCCCATCCAGCCATGCGCCCCACCAGCTAAAGCTGCTGTTTGCAATGATGTGGTGGCGGCAATTACTCATCAGGCGAAGGTCTTCAAAGCTGTTTTTCCCTGAATTATGTGAGATGTAATGGTGTGGAAACTCAAGTCTTAGATTCTCCATGCACCAGGGAATATCATCCGAGAAGACATACAGAACGAGATCCGGATTTTTTTCTCCGATCAATTCTACTGCCTGTTTATAATAATCTATGGAACAGGTACCGTGATAAGTATTGGTAGCTGAATCCGAAATATAGTCCGCCCTCCGCACATGGAGGCTCACCGAATTGGTGTTCTTTATTTTTTGAAGATATTCAGCGTTTAATCCCTGCGCCGGGGTTTTGAACTGAAGATCTTTCCGGATAGTGTCCTCCGCAAGCTTAAAATACAGCTCACTCTGCCAGAACCCATCCAGGTAAGTATTTTCAGGATAGCTCATGAATTCCTTATGAAAAGCATGCCCGCGCTCCGCAATATATAATTTATCGAATAATATCGGAAGCTTCCGGGACAAGGTCCGGATGACCTTATTCTTCGATTTCCTAAGGAAAGGCTTTGTATCCTCCGCAGTTGCAAAAACAGGATCAATGGTAAAAACACCCAGCTCATAATCCCTCCTTGTATATGCTCCGTTTGGATCTGCATCAAGGTAACTCCGGTCGAGACGGAGCTCTGTATTGTGCAGCTGGGAAAGGCAGCGTCCTACCGCATACTGGAACAGCTGATTCCCTAAACCTCCCATGAGTTTTACAATGATCACCTTTTAATATTTTTCGAGTTTAAACAGCTGGTTATTAAAACGGCTGTTGTAAAACCACTTCCTTGCTTTTTTATACAGAGGTCTTTTGGCTTTTTGATCCAGCACTTCCACGAAGAAATCTTCCAGGTTGCGATCGAGGTAACATATTTCCTTAAGATCCATCATGGTATTAACCTCGAAACGATCGAACAGCTCGCCAAAAAAAAGAACGAAGCTCTCCCTGTTTTTAACTCCGGAAATTATTTTCCCCATCAAAAGCACGTGTTCCCTCACCTGCAATAGCCTGTCGTTATAAACAGACTGGGTTACCTGGCCCGCGGCCCCATCCCTTGTACAGATCAGCGGCTCAGGCGACATGATCAGGGAAGGATTCTTTTGAAGCAGGCGAATGTAAAAGTCTACATCCACCAGCCATTTCATTTCCTCATCGTAGTCCATATTTAACCCGGCACTATATATAGTAGCGCTCGGAGCTCCGATCATGTTCCTGAAAAAAAGAAATTCCGGCTCTTTACGGATCCGCTCCAGTTGCTTCGGTGAACAGCAATGAATGCGTTTTTCATCTGTTCTGAGGTTCCAGACCCTTGTTGCGCAAAAAGCAAGATCTCCGCCACTATGATCATCCATCAATTCAACCAGTTTGCCCAGACTATATTTTTCCGTAAAAAAATCATCGTGGTGAAGAACTTTGATGAAGCTGCCCTTTGCTTTGCTTACCGCATTGTTCCAGTTCTCCGGCGTTCCCAACGGAAGGGGATTGTGATAATAAGCTGCTTTTCCCCTGTATTTTTCCGAAGCCAACAAGCGTTCAACCGAGTCGTCGGGCGTGTCATCCGAAACGATGATCTCGTAATCTTTATAATCCTGCATCACTACCGAATCCAGGCATTTCCCAAGCATTTCGGGCTGCTGATAACTGGGTATGCAAACAGATACTTTCGGCATATTATTTTGTTGCTCTTATCAATCCTCTTCTTAAATACGGCGCATCAAATCCCGCCTCAAAAAAGAACAGCATATAACCTTTTGATGTGCTGATGGAGAAATGATAGCTCTTCAACAATTCTCCAAACTGTTGTTCATCCTGCTGGCGGTGATAAGTGCATAGCGCAAGGTTTAGCTTTTCACTGTTCTTTAATATATTTCGGGATCCCTCAAGGAGATCCGTTTCCGCGCCATCAACATCAACCTTTAAAAAATCCGGTTGTTGCTTATCCTTAAAATAAGCGTCCAGTGAAACATGGCTCTCATCATTGTTTGCCGAAACAAATTTATTGATGATCGTTACTTTTGCTGCCCAGGGTTTGTAGGTTTCTTTCAATACCTCCACCCAATCCGCATCCGGTTCAAAGAAATACAGGTGCCTGATCTTTTCAATATGGGCCAGGGGGAAAATTCCTTCAGCGGCCCCGACATCCGCTACGATACTGCCTTCTTTTATTGCAAAGCTATCCGTCAGATACCTGTGAGGGGAATCAGGATGCTGTTCACACTGCAGAAAAGCATAACTGTTCCTGATCATTTCCTCCGGGTAATTTCGTTTGAAATATAACTTCTTTCCTTCATGCATTACATACCGGAGTCCCGATTCAGCAGTAAAAACCCGGACTTTGGCAGAATCAAATTCTTTTTGAAACGCATAAGGAAAAACGTGCAAGGGATTTTTGCGCAGGTAATCCACTACTTCCCGTACTTCAGGAGTCAGCCGGTCCTTGGGAAGAGTATCATAATAAGACAGTATTTCCTTTTTCTGTTTTTCTACTCTCCGTTTTTTCCGCGCTTCCAGTATTTTATAACGGATGCTTTCCGGAATAACAGTTCTGTATAAGTGCTTTACTACGTTCGACATACTACTTACTTTTGTGCTGGTTGATCCAGTATGAATCTTTTTTCGTTATACTTCCCTGGTAATACAATTCTTCTTCGGACAAATTTGCGGAGTCCTCGTACCAGGGCAAATGCTTCGCTCCATATCTTCCATTTATCCGGTAGGCAGGGCACTGCTCTGCGTTTCCTTTCGCAAGGGGTCTGTACAAAGCAAAGGTAGTATCAACCGGGGCATCATAGATCATTTCCGTGATCTTTTTTTCCCAGTGGGGCTTTTCCCAGGCGATCACTTTTTCCTTTAGTGCATAGTGATCGGGCAGGTCATGCACTGAAAGGGCCAATCCTATTTTTTCAATAGCAGGGTATTTTTTCAATTGATCAAGCATTACCAGTAAAAAATCTTCGCCGCAGGAATCCAGAGGAAGCACATCCGGATCGGTATAAACATAGTATCCTGATTTGAATTTTGTGTAACAACCCGACTTCCACAGCGCCATATAACCCATATTCTCTTTCAGGCGAATCACTTTACAGGAGGTATTCTTATAATATTCCAGCAAGGGAGGAAAGGTCGAATTGTTATCCAGAATAAAAATATTCCGGTATCCCCAGCTCTCCAGTTTAGCGATGAGCAGTTTTGGATAAGTAAGCCGGTTGTAATTATTAATGATAACCGGAATTTCCTTATAGTTGGAAGCGTTGAATGAATTCCCTGTGAACAAGCGGAAGACTTGCTTGTAAGATCGCTTCAGGAGGTGATAAGCCGGGCGGAACATGTTTTTTATTCTCTCCGTTAAACTCATCGCGCTTTAAAAGGATTGATGATCTTTTTTACCAGCTTGCCGACTTTAAGATCAGAGGAGCGTAATAATTTTGTATATTCTTCAAAAGCAAAAACAACCGGCGTTGAAAAATTCATTTCCCAGCTTTGCTTTCTTTCCCATTTTTGCCTTTCTTCATTTTTAGGATCAGAGCTTATACCATTAGTATTGAAGACAGCAACAGGTAATGGGACATGAAAGTAACTTGCGCCATTTACCAGAACAGCCCTCAGGAAAAATTCAAAATCGCTTACGATCCTGAGCTCTTCCCTGTAACCATTAAGCTTTTTAAATAAGGTTGTGGAAATAAATGTTGAAGGATGTGCCAGGCTCGCGATCATGAAAAAATATACACTGAGCTGGTCTGGCATATCATTACGTTCTCTTCCCCTGCCATTATCAACGACCAGGTCTCCATAAACAAGATCATGAGCCTGAAGCTGTGGAGCAAAGGCAGCGAGCACATCCTTATCCGCAAGCAGGTCGCCCGAATTAAGAAACAGCAGGTATTCACCCGTGGCCAGCGAGCCTCCTTTATTCTGTGCGTTGAAGATGCCTGAGTCTTTTTCAGAGGTCCAGTGAGCGATCCTGCCTTCGTGCCTGCGGATCACATCCACACTCCCATCCGTGGAGCCGCCATCGATAACGATGTATTCCATGTCGGAAAAAGTTTGCTCCAGCACACTGGCAATGGTTTTTTCCAAACCGGTCTTGTCGTTATAGTTAATGGTTATAATGGAGATCTTTGGCATTTCAGAATCAGTATTTTTCAGCGGAGGAAGATCGGTCAATGGCATCTTTGTAAACTTCGAGGTGTCTCTTCACGATCAGTTCAGTTCCATATATAGTAAGCGCGGCTTTCCGGATCTCTTCACCACTCATCTGTTCTTTTTTCATAAGCAGGTCCTGTATGGCAGCGCTCAATTCCGCTGCATTTCCTTTTTCAACTAAAATACCGTTTTTTTCATTAACCTGCTCCGGGATCCCGCCTACTTTACTGGCGATTACCGGTGTGCCGCAGAGGAAAGATTCGATTATAGAGTTCGGAAAATTTTCTGCGTGAGATGGAAGAATGAAAATATCAGCCATAGCATAAAGCTCCGCCATTTTTTTCTCATCCTTAACAAATCCAAATTGCTTTACTTTTTTGTTCAATGTTTTTTCATCCATTCTGTTACCCACCGTGCATATAAGGAGGTGATCTTCCTTAAGCGTATTGATCGCTTCCATTAGTTCCTTCATTCCCTTTCGTGGATTGGAAACATCATTCGCCACGAAAAGCAGCACCTTTTCACTGACTTCTATCCCGAGGGCTGCGCGCAGTTCTGCCCG
>JBJMLS010000192.1:0-32640 GCA_045805185.1 Bacteroidia bacterium
CGCAACCATTACCGCTTTTCTGCTTCTGATCCCCGAAGCACAATAGAATACAAGCGGAGTGTCTTTTGAGAACCGCTCCAGCCCGCCATCCAATTCACTTAAGGGAATATTTTCTCCGCCAATGTTACCTTGCCAGTGCTCTTCAGAATTCCGGACATCAATAACTACAGCGGAACACTCCTGCAATATTTCCTTCACTTCTTTTTGGCTGAGCTCTCTTATCGCTGCACAAAAAACAGGCGATGATCTCAGCATTTTTACAGTAAGGTTAGCAGGATCCTTTTTTATTGTGAACATGTTAAATTGCATGGTCAATGCATCAAAAGCCAGCAGTTTTCCACTCAGTGGCTCTCCAATACCGGTTATGATCTTAATTACTTCATTTGCCTGCAAAGTTCCTGCAATTCCGGGAAGTACACCGATCACTCCTGTCTCTGAACAATTCGGAACTTCCCCTTCCGAAGGTGGCTCAGGATAAAGGCAGCGATACGTAGGTCCATCCTTATAATTGAAAACGCTGACCTGACCTTCAAACTTAAATATTGAAGCGAACACCAGGACTTTCCCGAGTATAACACAAGCGTCATTCACCAGGTAGCGGGTCGCGAAATTATCGGAACCATCGACAACAATATCATACGCAGCGAAAGTTTCCAGCGCGTTCTCAGAGGAGAGGTGAATAGGATGAGAAACGATAATGATATGCGGATTCTGAGCAGCAAGCTTTGTTTTAGCAATAATAGCCTTAGGCTTTCCAATGTCTTCTGCCGTGTAAAGGATCTGCCGTTGCAGGTTACTTTCTTCCACTACATCAAAGTCAACTATACCAATTGTTCCCACACCGGCAGCTGCGAGGTACTGCAACACAGGACAACCCAGTCCGCCCGCTCCGATAACAAGCACTTTTGCACTTTTTAATTTTCGCTGACCTTCTTCTCCGATCCCGGGGAGAAGAAGGTGTCGGGAATATCTTTTTATTTCTTCGGGGTTGAACATATTATTAGCCTGCAAGTGAAGGATCCCAATCTTTCCATACAGGTTCATAGCCCTGCTGTTTTATCATTACTGCGATCTCTTTTGCCGTTCTTTCATCCGAGATCTCGAATTGCTCCAGTGATTGCGGCTCTACGCTATAACCACCCGGATTTGTTTTCGATCCCGCGCTCATGCTGGTAATGCCAAGCTTAACAATATGGTTACGGAATTTTTCTGTCTCACGGGTTGAGATGGAGAGTTCTACTTCCTGGTTTAGGATCCTGTAGGCACAGATCAGCTGCACCAGCTCTTTGTCATTCATGTATTCCTCAAAAGCACGCATTGATGAATTATCCTGAGTTCCTACTTCAATGGGTCTTAAGCGCGGAAATGAAATGGAATATTTGGTTCTCCAATAGGTTTTCTCCAGGTAATCAAGATGCAGTGCGGTGAAAAAACAATCCGTCCTCCAATCTTCCAGCCCGATCAGCACACCGAGCCCTATCTTATGTACGCCGGATCTTCCTAACCTGTCCGGCGTTTCGATGCGGTAATCAAAATTCGATTTTTTTCCTTTGGGATGATGGATTTTATAATTTTCGCGGTGATATGTTTCCTGGTACACCAGAACTGTATTCAATCCTTCCGCGTGAAGTATCTTGTATTCATTTTCATCGAGCGGCTGCACCTCAATGGAAATATGCGAAAAATAAGGCTTAAGCAGTTTAATAGCGTGCTGTAAGTAATCTACCCCAACAGTTTGATTCGCTTCCCCGGTTACCAGGAGCACGTGATCGTATCCCATTTCCTTAATGGTCTCCGCTTCTTTTACAATCTCGGCATCACTGAGCGTTTTGCGTTTTATTTTATTATCGTAACTGAATGCGCAGTAGGTACAGATATTCTGACACTCATTGCTTAAATAAAGCGGCACATACATCTGGATCGTTTTACCGAAGCGTTTCTGTGTAAGCTGATGACTCAGTTGCGCCATCTGTTCCAGGTATGGCATAGCGGCAGGAGAGATCAGCGCTTTGAAATCTTCCAGGTCCCGTTTCTCCCTGAGCAAAGCGAGTTCAACATCATTTGCTGATTTGGAAAGGATGCTTTGCTTTACTTCCTCCCAATTATAGCTATTGAATAATTCCTTAAAGTTCATTTGTATCGCTTTTTTTTCGCAGAGTCCCGCGGAAAAGGGCTCTCGCTGAAAAATATTCTTACTCTTTTTTAAAAGTCTTATAAATACATTAAGTCAATCGAATACCTCACCTTATTCAAATGACAATGTGTGAAATTCTCTGCGTTTTCAAACCCCTTAATAATCCTTCTTCCATTACATTGTTCTTTAAACTCCTTTGATTCTCCGCGAAACTCTGCGAGAAATATTTAATCCAAAAATGCCGTCAAGGGGCTACTCGCCTCTGCGAAATTCTTTGGTTTAGCCAGTTTTGCCTCAAAAGCCATTCTCCCGGCTTCCACAGCCAATTTAAACGCCATTGCCATTTGAACAGGATTTTCAGAGACGGCTATCGCGGTATTTACAAGCACGGCGTCTGCACCGAGCTCCATTGCCTCCGCAGCATGGGAAGGCGCGCCAATTCCTGCATCAACCACCACGGGAATTTTACTTTGCTCAATGATGATCTCCAGGAAATCGCGGGTGCGTAAACCTTTGTTGCTTCCTATTGCCGAGCCCAAAGGCATCACCGCTGCGGTTCCAACTTCCTCGAGTCGTTTACATAATACCGGATCGGCATGAATATAAGGCAAAACAATAAAGCCAAGCTTCACCAGTTCTTCCGCAGCCTTTAAAGTTTCAATAGGATCGGGCAATAAATATTTTGGATCGGGATGGATCTCCAGCTTCAGCCAGTTCGTTTCCAATGCTTCGCGGGCAAGCTGCGCGGCAAACACGGCTTCTTTTGCATTGCGCACACCTGAGGTGTTCGGCAATAAATTAAATTGGGGATGCGACAAGTGCTTAAGTATGTCATCGCTATCATTGTTCACGTTCACCCTTTTCAAAGCCACTGTCACCAGCTCCGAACCGGAAGCCAGCAAGGCTTCTTCCATTAAAGCGGAAGAGCCGAATTTTCCTGTGCCGGTGAACAGGCGCGAGCTGAATTCTTTTCCTGCTACAACTAATCTTTTCATGCTTTTGCTCCTTTTCCTGTTTTTAAATTAATTGAAAAATTCTCAATTACTTTTTTCTTGTCAGTTGCATGCGTGATCGCAGCCGCTACCGCAACGCCATAGATGCCTGTACCCATCAGAACTTCTACATCAGCGGCTGTAATTCCACCTATCGCAATTACCGGAATGGAAATGCCTGCTGCATAACACTGCTCCACTATTTTACGGTATCCATCCACGCCCAATACCGGACTCAATTTTTCTTTGGTAGCAGTAAAACGAAAAGGACCGAGACCAATGTAATCCACACCGGCCGCTGCATGTTGCTGAATGTCCTCAAACGTATTGGCAGTTCCCCCGATGATCAGTCCGTTCCCGCAAAGCCTGCGCGCTTCGACCGTGCTCATGTCTTCCTTACCCAGGTGAACGCCATGAGCGCCGATCTCTTTTGCGAGTTGCGCATTATCATTAATAATAAGCTTCGCATTGTACTTATTGCAGATCGCCAGTGTTTCAAGCGCAGTATTTTTCCAATCTTCCGCGGTATAGTTCTTCAGTCGCAACTGGATCCATTCCGCTCCGGCTGCACAGGCCTCCTGCGCCAGCTGCACGTGCGATTTTTCTTTTAGTTCCTGTGTGATATAGTGTAAGCGCGCGATCATATTCTGTGATAAGCTAATAATGTCTTGTTACTGTTTAAAGTTCTTTCCGTGTATTGTTTTCCTCTCATGCAGGCAGTATGAAGCCTGAATCCTCTTGCAAGGTTTGCAGTTATAGCTGATGATAAGATACAACCTGAACCGTGTTTCTCCGCCAATGTCTTTGCCTTTGGCCGGAATGAAAATTGTTTTTCTTCCCTAGTGAAAAGAAAATCCCTTCCCCTATCATTTTCCGAATGCCCTCCTTTTAAATATACGTTACAGAACCGGGAAAGATACTTTGCATTCTCTTTTGCATCTTCGCTTCGCCCGAGTTCGAGCGCCTCTGGAATATTTGGGGTAAGCAGGTATAGCCGTCCGCAAATTTTTTCCACTAATTCCCTGTTCACCTTTTCGTGAAACCCAAATCCGGATGAGGATCTTAAGATCGGGTCCCAGATAATTTTCCCTTTGGATCCGGTCAGTACCTGAAGTTGAGAGATGAGCTGGTCCAATACCTCCAGATTTTCGATCAGACCTATTTTTATATATTCAATAGAAAAACGTTCTTTCAAAAGCCCCACCTGCTCCAGTATTTCATCCAAAGAGATCCAATCCGCTTTTTTAAATTCAGTATCATTCTGGAAAGTATTTGCGGAGATAGCGCCAAGGCCATAAACTTTATTCGATTCAAAGGTTTTAATGTCAGCAAGAATGCCGGCTCCACCGCTGGGATCAAAGCCAGCAATGCTCAATACATAAGGTCGGGTCATCGCCATATTACTTTATCCTTAATTTATTTTTGCGGTTCATCTCTTCGAGTTCTTTCTGATCCAGGGACCTCAACCAGATCTCTGCTTCCTCAACCGTATCAAAAAAAGCGGTAGGCACATAAGGTCTCTGGATCTTCATATAGAAATTAGCCAATACACGCTGAGTTGAAGAATGCAGAATGAAAGCATCCGCAAGCGTAAACAAAGCGCCTCTTCCTTTCGACAGGTAGCGCATGATCTCAATATCCGTACTGGAATACTTTCCTGTTATCCGCAGCGAACGATGTGCAACATCATTGGTAATATCTTTTACAACATCTTCCAGTTCCTTTGCCTCAGCCATGCCATAATGAACGTGATCGCCATATTCGAATTGAATGATCCCATCGCTGCGCAGCTTCACAAGCGTATGCTGGAGCTTCACCTCTTTTATGACTGTATATGTTTTCTCTCCGGACATGGCTGATCTTTACAAATAAAGTTCGCTTCCTTTTTCCTTGAATTCCTTCGACATGTTTTCCATTCCTGCCTCCAGCGCCTTCTCTTCCATTAGTCCCTGTTTCTCCGCGTAATCCCTTACATCCTGGGTGATCTTCATGGAACAGAAATGCGGACCGCACATGGAACAAAAATGAGCGATTTTAGCTCCTTCTGCAGGAAGCGTTTCATCATGAAACTCACGCGCAGTATCGGGATCCAATGCAAGGTTGAACTGATCATCCCAACGGAACTCAAAACGCGCCTTGCTTAAAGCATTGTCCCTGTACTGCGCACCCGGGTGACCTTTTGCAAGATCAGCCGCATGAGCTGCGATCTTATAGGTGATCACTCCATCCTTCACATCTTTTTTATTCGGCAAGCCTAAATGTTCTTTTGGCGTTACATAACACAGCATTGCTGTTCCGAACCAACCGATCATAGCGGCGCCGATGGCGGAAGTAATGTGATCGTAACCCGGAGCGATATCTGTTGTCAACGGACCCAGCGTATAAAAAGGAGCCTCGTGGCATTCTCTTAGCTGCTTGTCCATATTTTCCTTGATCAGGTGCATGGGCACGTGACCCGGGCCTTCGATCATTACCTGCACATCGTGCTTCCACGCAACCTTGGTTAATTGTCCCAGCGTTTCCAGTTCGCCAAATTGTGCGGCATCATTCGCATCTGCAATTGAACCAGGACGCAAGCCATCACCCAGGGAGAAAGAAACATCATAAGCTTTCATGATCTCACAGATCTCTTCGAAATGCGTGTACAGGAAATTTTCCTTGTGATGGGCCAGGCACCACTTCGCCATGATGCTTCCACCACGCGACACAATTCCCGTTACGCGTTTCGCGGTAAGCGGAATGTAACGCAGCAACACGCCGGCATGAATGGTAAAATAATCCACTCCCTGCTCCGCCTGTTCTATTAACGTATCTTTAAAAATTTCCCAGGTCAGGTCCTCGGCTTTACCGTTGACCTTTTCCAAAGCCTGGTAAATGGGAACAGTTCCTACGGGTACCGGACAATTACGGATGATCCATTCCCTTGTTTCATGTATGTTCTTTCCTGTTGAAAGATCCATCAGGGTATCACCGCCCCAGCGACAGCTCCACACGGCTTTTTCTACTTCTTCCTCAATACTTGAAGAAACAGCTGAGTTACCGATATTGGTATTGATCTTCACTAAAAAATTTCTTCCGATGATCATCGGTTCGCTTTCCGGGTGATTGATATTTGCAGGAATAATTGCGCGGCCCGCAGCTATTTCGTCTCTTACGAATTCAGGTGTGATCAGGTTTTTTGGTGTATTCGCGCCGAAACTGTTCCCTTCATGCTGTTTGCAGAGATTGGAATTTTTAACTTCATCTATTCGCTGGTTCTCACGGATCGCAATGTATTCCATCTCCGGGGTGATGATCCCCTGCTTCGCATAATGCAATTGAGAAACGTTTTGTCCTGCCTTTGCGCGCAAGGGTTTGCGGATATGTTCGAAGCGCAAAGTATCCAGGCTCTTGTCATTCATGCGCTGACGCCCGTATTCCGAACTAATTCCCGGAAGTTCTTCCACATCTCCGCGTTTGCTGATCCACTCTTCGCGCAAGCGGAGCAAGCCTTTTTTCAGATCGATCTCAAAATCCGGATCCGTGTATGGACCGCTTGTATCGTACACAGTAACGGGATCGTTCTTTTCCACTTTATTACTGCCGTTGAATTTATGCACCGTATCGGTCAGCACAATTTCGCGCATGGCTACTTTAATATCATGAAGCTTTCCCTGTACGTAAATTTTTCGTGAGGCGGTCAGCGGCTCGCGTGTGATCACGCTTTGATTGGGTGTTTTATCTTTTTTCATGTCAATTGGAGAGTTGGTGAATTGTTGAGTTGCTGAATTAGTGAGTTGTTGAATTAGTGAGTTAGCGAATTGTTGAGTTAAGATTTAGTGATTGCGTTAAAAAATTATCCTCCCTGGGTTGCTTTTATGATTGTGATTTTATCCTGGTCGTTCAGGTGCTGGGCAGTCCAGTTAGCTTTGGAAATAACCATGTTGTTCACAGCAACGGCAATTCCTTTTTGCTCATGCAATTCCTGTTGCTTCAGGATCTCCAGCAGGGTTACCTTTTTGTCAAAGCGAAACGGATCATTGTTCACGAATACAGTCATCTTTAATTTGTTGCGAACAGAAATAAAACGGGAGGAAAAAAGAAAAAGCAGGAAGCCTTTTCACTTTTCCCTTCGCAGGCATTATCCTGTTCAGGTTATGAGGGTTATTTCTCAGACCGTTGCAATTGTAGAGTTGAAGATTTTGACAATTAGAGATTTAAGCTCTCCAATTCAATAAACAGTAATTCAACAATTGCAGGGACACCCCTAAAGTTGAACAAATGTGGTAAAAAAAAATGAGAAACGCAATAAGGTTTAAAACCGGTAATTAAGCCCGGAGAGGGCCGAAAGAAGAAGGGACCGGTACATATCCTGTCCTGGCAATTGGAGAAAATCAACTCCCACTCTCGCCTGAAGGGATAAAACGACTTTGCTCAAAAGGTGTCTTTTTTGTGACAACCGAAAATTTATTCCAAGCGGAACAAATATTTTGTAAGCTATGGACCGCTTTGCAGTATAGCTTTGCTGACTGTGATAGAACTTATAATTTTCCGCTCCGTATTGAGGAAGATAAGCGGTCCCACTGAACATTGGACTTGAGGAGCTTGAAAGACCCCGGACAGAATTGTATCTTTCCTTTATTTGTGAATTGATCGAGTAATTAAATGAAAGCCCGTATCCAAAGAAAATAGAAACTATTTTATCAGAGGAAGTAGAAAATACCTGCTGGAGATCCAGGGCGATGGAATGATTAACATAATTCAGGCTATAGTTATCCAGACTTACAGAATCCCTGTATAATTCCGGCGCTCCCGAGCTTGAATACAGTGTGTCTATCCGTTTATGCCAGCTACGGATATAGCCTGAATATAATTCGTTATCCTTATAATAGGCGAGCCCTAAAAACAGTTGCCGCCTGGAATACGATTTTCTTCTTGTGTTATACAGATCGAACAAAGCGTTTACACTTATCATTTCATTCGGATTCACGGAATAACCGCTGTTATTCAAGGTATAATTCAAATAATCTTTTGTACTCAATTCGGGACATATTTTTAAAAGCAATGCGGTTGACATTGCATTTGAGTGCTTCGCAGACAGACCTGCTACTACTGAAACTCCGGAAAGCCTGGCTCTTTTTGCGTAAGCAGTAGAATCCTGTCCAGGGGAACTGAGCACCGGTAAAAGGAGACTCGACAAAATGAGGAAAGCCTTCATTATTTTGTTTTAAACCCAACGTATCAGGACCTCACATATTGTTCGCTAACGCTATTCTGTTACGACCAGATTCCTACAAACTGTCCCTTCTTTCATAACAAGAGTAATAAAATATGATCCTGGAGGGAGAGAGCTGATGTCAACACTTAGTTCATCAGCGTTTATTCTGTCTGCCTTTTTAACTATTCTTCCTGAAAGATCGCTGATGCTTAGTTCAAGTATCTTTCCGGTTTTACTTTGGAGCGAAATTATTTTTGATCCGGGGTTTGGATAAAGAACCGGTTCATTTTGCTTTACTTCATTCCTGATCGAATTTGAAAAAGATGTATAATTTCCTGCCAGCCACACCGTAGTGTTCAGCAAAAGCCTGCTGTGGTAACCCGAAAGATCACTGTAGCCGTAAAAAAGATTATCATTCACATCTCCTGTTCCATCGTCGCAGGGAGAACTGTCGCTGAGCGCGGCCACCCTGCCATTCCCGAAATTTGCGCAGGCAACAAGTATACTATCCGCATCCTGTATTGCACTGGCTTCGTAAATGATCCCTGCTGCTGAACTGTTTGCAGTTGTGTTGATCGTAATCATGGAGCCATTGCTGAGCTTTACACCATATGCTGTTCCTGTAATACCGTTTGTAATGGTATCGTTTGCAGTTGGGCTGTAATTATAACTTGTTTCGGAAATATCCACGAGGTCGAAATTCATTCCAAACAGATTACTCTGCACCGAATTCGTATTCATGAGGTCGTTCCAGATGGAAGGCGAGTCCCAGCCGTCACCATTCCTGTCGCTCTGATCATGATCCGCGATCATAAATAAGCCTCCGCCATTCTGAACAAAATTAATGAGCGCTGTCTTCTCAGCTGATGTAAAACGAATATTGGGTTCGCAAACAATAAGTACTTTATAGTTGCTCAAGTCCTGCGTATTGGAAATATTCCCATAACTGATCACACCATTGTAAGGAAGTGTTTCCACCTGGTAGCCCAGCTTCACCAGATCAATGGCCCAGGAAGAAAGCGCGCCAGACCAATATGTTTCTACAGTTGAACTTGTAATGCCACTTTGGGCGGGAGAAGGAGTAATGGCGGGGTTGGCTTCGTTGCCAATACCGGTAGTTGCAGCTCCTGTTCCATTAAAACCGATATTATAGGAATTCGCATCGATCACCCAATCTGCATTGCCTGCCATTTCAGCTTGTGACGCATCGAAAAGGATCTTCACCTGTGCGGAACAATTTAAAGAGAAGCATAGGAAGATAAGGCGAAGAATGAAACGCATAGGCAAAAATAAAAATTAGAACTGATATTTCTACAGGAAATCATATCCATTTGTTTTGCCCCGCCGGGGCAATAAGCATTTAGCATATTGTGCTAATAATGTTAAGTCCCGCTGGGACTGTTATTTATCCACCAGAATTTTCTCAGCTAGCGGAGAAACATTCAGTACGAAAGTCCTGGGAAAATAGAGCACATTAATTCATTTTCTACGTCTTTTCTCTTGAAATGTATCCAGTAAATATCAGGGAAAATTAAGCCACCTTGCTCCAGTTCACTTTGTGCTTTCCCTGGTTGGCGAGCTGCTCCACAAGAATTTTATTTTCCGGCTTGCTTAGATCCGGATCTTCATTTAAGATCTGCTGCGCTGAATTGCGCGCGTACTGCAAGATCTGCTGATCCTTTGCCAGATCGGCCAGGCGAAGGTTCATAACACCGCTCTGCTGTGTTCCTGCCAGATCGCCAGGACCGCGTAATTGAAGATCCACTTCGCTGATCTCAAAACCATCATTGGTGCGGCACATCGTATCCATGCGCAATTTACTTTCGCGGCTGAGCTTGAAGGAGGTCATCAAAATGCAGTAAGACTGATCAGCTCCTCTTCCCACTCTGCCGCGCAGCTGATGCAACTGGGAAAGACCGAAACGTTCGGCGCTTTCGATCACCATTACGCTTGCGTTCGGAATATTCACACCGACCTCGATCACCGTTGTGGCCACCATGATATTCGTTTCGCCGCGCACAAAACGTCCCATCTCAAACTCTTTTTTTTCTGCGCTCATTTTTCCATGCACAATACTGATCTGGTATTCCGGCATAGGAAATTCACGCTCCAGCGATTCAAAGCCTTCCTGTAAATTCTTCAGGTCAACTTTTTCGGATTCCTGGATGAGCGGATACACCACATACACTTGTCTGCCTAAAGCGATCTGCTCGCGGATGAAGCCGAGCATTTGCAGTCGCTTATTGTCTCCGTAATGCACAGTGCGGATCGGCTTCCTCCCCGGTGGCAATTCATCGATCACCGAAGTATCGAGGTCGCCGTATAAAGTCATGGCAAGCGTTCGCGGGATCGGCGTTGCCGTCATGATCAAAATGTGAGGAGGCTGTACGTTTTTTTCGCGCAGCTTTCCGCGTTGAGCCACGCCAAAACGATGCTGTTCGTCGATTACGACAAAACCCAGATTTTTAAATTGGACCGTATCTTCAATCAAAGCATGTGTTCCGATCAGGATCTGCAATTTTCCATTCACGAGGTCCTCGTGGATCATCCTCCGCTCTTTGGCTTTAGTGGAGCCGGTAAGCAAGGCAACCTGAATGCCAAGCGGACGGACCTGTTCAGAGATGGTGGTGAAATGCTGCGCTGCTAATATTTCCGTGGGAGCCATTAGCGCTGTTTGAAATCCATTATCGAGCGCAATCAGCATACTCATTAGCGCGACCATTGTTTTTCCGCTTCCTACATCTCCCTGCACCAGCCTGTTCATTTGCTTTCCGCTCCCTGTATCGCCGCGAATCTCTTTGATCACCCGCTTCTGCGCATTGGTGAGTTGAAAAGGAAGGTGATGATTATAAAAATCATTAAAGTAATTTCCAACCTTCCCGAAAATAAAACCGCGAATGGCTTCGGTTCTCACCTGTTTCATCCGGAGCAATCTCAGCTGAATAAGAAAGAGCTCTTCAAATTTGATCCTGAACTCCGCTTTCTTTAACAGCTCCGGACTTTCGGGAAAATGGATCTGCTTTAAGGCTTCTTCCCTGCTGAGCATGTTGAATTCCGAAAGGATGGGCTGCGTAAGCGTTTCAGGAATGGTTCCCGAAATAAGCGCATTCAGGGTCTGCTGTAGTTTCAGGATCCCTTTGCTGTCGAGGCCGCGATTCTTTAAATGCTCCGTACTGGGATAAACCGCCTGCAATGCGGAATTCACCTTCTGCCCTTCTTCCCCGGCAACATCTACCTCAGGATGCGGAATGTTAAATCTTCCTTTGTATTCTACGGGCCGGCCAAAGACAATGTATTCGATCCCCGGTTTAAACTTTCCTTCCAGCCATTTTATTCCCTGGAACCAAAGCAGTTCAATGCTTCCGCTCTCATCACGGAACTGGGCCACCAGTCGCCTGGCCTGCTTTACACCGATCACTTCGGAACGGATGATCTGTCCCTTTAACTGTACAAAAGGCATATCTTCCGTGATCTCACTCACTTTGTAGAACTTCGTTTTGTCGACGTAACGGAAAGGATAGAGCTGGATAAGGTCATTGAAGCTGAAAACCTGCAGCTCCTTTTTAAGGACCTCGCCACGCTGCGGGCCAATACCTTTGAGGTATTCGATCGGTGTTTCTAAAAAAGCCGCCATAGAAGGGAAACTAAGGTAGGATAATCAACAATTAACTTTTCATAAAGATTTTAGAAAGTTTAAACAGCAGGCGACCGATTTTTTAACTTTATGCGTGAGTTAAACAGGCAATAGCAAAGAATATTTTTCGTTCTTAACTATTCCTTCACTGTTCATGAAAAAAATAATCAGCATAATTCTACTTGTGTTCTCCCTGCAAAGTGCAAAGGCGCAATTCATGGACACGCTGCACACCGCATTCACAGGAAAAAAAACAGTTGATTTCCGCTTTGAGGGACGCTGGTCCTTTGTGAACCACGACCTCACTACAGTACAAAGTCTGAAGATGGGCATAAATTTCGGAAAGAAGATCAGTCTCGGAGGCGGCTACAGCTGGCTGAAAACAGATGTGAAAGATAACTTTGTGCTGCACGATAACGAATTGAAAAAAGACACCAGTATTTTCAAAACCCTGCGCCTGCATTACGTGTGCTATTATGCGGATTATATTTTTTACAAATCCAAACGCTGGCAATACAGCGCACCGATGCAGTTCGGAATGGGTTCCACGCGGTTTGATTATACTTATAATGGAGAAAAGGTGAAGGAAGCGAAACACTTTATCGCGCTTTATGAGCCGGGAATAAATGTGAAGTATAAAATTTTCCGCTGGATGGGACTTGGCGCGAATGTGGGCTACCGGATTGTTCTGAAGAATAATAATTTTCTCAGCAAGAAATTCAATTCGCCTTTTTATTCCGCAGGTGTGCTGATCTACTGGAACGAACTGGCCCTGGCGATGTTCCCGAAGAATAGAAAGGTGCAGGATAAGCTTGGGCCGAGCGATTGGTAGCAGGACAATTAGGGAATTGGAGAGTTGGGCAATTAGTGAGTTGGAGAGTTTGTGAGTTTACTCGTCTCCGGTGGCTTTACTCAAACCTCAAACTTTCTGATTCAATAATTCTTCAATTGAAAGTAATTGTCAACAATTCCCCAATTCTCTAAATTCCCAATTCTCTAATTGCTTACCTTTGCCCCTATGAACGAGAACCTCGATCCTGAAGGAGAAAACCTGAGTCCTGCCGAAAAGGAGCTGGAAAAGGCCTTGCGCCCCGGAGCTTTCGACGATTTCAGCGGACAGGCTGCCGTGGTGGATAACCTGAAGATCTTTGTGGAAGCGGCGAAACAAAGGAACGAAGCTCTGGATCACGTGTTATTGCACGGTCCTCCCGGTTTAGGAAAAACAACACTCGCGCATATCATCGCCGGCGACCTGGGCGTAAACATTAAAATTACTTCCGGACCTGTACTCGATAAGCCAGGAGACCTTGCCGGTTTGCTCACCAATCTTGAATCCTTCGATGTATTGTTCATAGATGAGATCCATCGTTTAAGTCCGATCGTTGAAGAATATTTGTATTCCGCAATGGAAGATTACAAGATCGATATCATGATCGACAGCGGACCGAATGCAAGAACTGTACAGATCAAATTAAATCCTTTTACATTGGTAGGTGCAACCACCCGCAGCGGATTGCTCACCTCTCCCCTGCGCGCGCGCTTCGGCATTAATTCGCGCCTCAGCTATTACGATTCAAAAACGCTCACGCTGATCGTGCAACGCAGCTGCGAAATACTGAACGTTGAAATTAAGGATGACGCCGCCTATGAGATTGCAAGAAGAAGCCGCGGCACTCCGCGGATCGCCAACGCCTTGTTACGACGCGTGCGTGATTTCGCGCAGATCAAAGGCAATGGCATCATTGATATGGAAATGGCGCATTATTCCCTCGGGCAGCTGAACGTAGACAAGAACGGGCTGGATGAAATGGATCACCGCATTCTAAGCACCATCATTGATAAATTCAAAGGAGGTCCTGTGGGGATTACCACCATCAGCACCGCGGTCGGTGAAGAAGCAGGAACCATTGAAGAAGTGTATGAGCCATTCCTGATCCAGGAAGGTTATATCATGCGTACCCCGCGGGGAAGAGAAGCAACTGAACTCGCGTATAAACACTTGGGGAAATCCATCTGGAAGGGAAAAGGGAATAGTTTGTTTGACGAATAGGCTACGGCTTCACCTCCGCTTTTTTTCAACACAGAGATACAGGGATTGGAGAGGAACACAGGGAATTAGAATGGTTAAAACTCATTTAAGTGTCTCCACCAATTTTTTTCCAACACCAGAGGACGCGGAGAACGCAAAGAAATTTATTCATTAAAGAAGAAATCAGGCGACACTTTTGGAATTGAAAAAACGTTAATTCTCCTGGCGCCTTTAAACACTCGCCTTCCCCAATTGGTTAAAAATTTTTGAAGTAAAGTTTACTCCCCCTCGCGTTCTCCGCGTCCTCTGGTGTTCAATATTTCCCCTGCTATCATCCAGTGAAACTCTGTCTCCTCTTTCAACTCTTTGTTGAAAAAATTCAGCGACTTCCGAAGCGATCTGAAGTGTCAGCGGCGCCTCTCCTCAACAAGCCTTCCTGTTTTAACCTTGCCACGATCTCTTTAGCGAAGTCCTTTGAAAAGGAAGCCAGCTCCGGACTCTCATAGGTCTTCGACTGGGCCGACCATACGAGCTCTTCTGTTTTCACATCATAGAAATTACTTTCCAGGTAATAAACGGTACTTTCCGTATAATAGCCCGGCGTATAGGAAGGATACCAATAGGAATAATAGCCCCAGTAATTGCGGTAGCCGTAAGGATAACCATAGCTGTACGGATAATAGGTGTTGCCCGGCACATAGCGCGTTTCGGTTTCCTTGCGCTGTATGGTAATGGTGAGAATGGCTTCAATATTCTTTCCTTTCACTCCCTTCATAATATCTACCTTATCCGTATCCGACACATTCATCTTCGGCGGGAACATATCGATACTGCGTGAAACTTTCAGGCTGTCTTTTACAAGCAGCTCCCAAATGTCATTTTCCATGGCGGATTTCGCTACGGGGTGACTGGTAAGCGCGGCGACAAGAATGCGGTCGTAGCTTTTATTGTTGTAGAGGGAATTTTTCCAGGAACCGGTGATCAGGGAATAACTTGCGCAGGAGCATAAGGCAATGGCAAGAACGGCGAGGGCGGAAGTGAGCTTTTTCATAATGTATCCGCTGTAACGCTGCGGAGCGGGTCTTCACAAATTAATACTGACACAAAGTTAGTTCAGCAAAGCCCGGCTATACCTGCATTTTAGCTCAGCACCTCAAAAGCGGGACTGGTAAAGGCTTTTGAAGGACTCGCATTATTTTTAGAATTTTTATGAGATTAGGTATAAGGTTGGCGAGCGCTTACATCTGTCTATTAAACGCTAACATCATTGAAGCCATTCAAAATTTGCCCTCCCCAAAACCTTTCGTATCTTCATCCTCACGGCTCCTGCAAGTAAAAGGCAGTAGCACGATAAGAAGGTGAGCAAAAAATTTAAAAGAACGGTCCTGGTACTTTGCATGCTAAGCTTTGGCTTTTGCCTGAGCGCGCAGGACAAGTTCGTTGACTCCCTTAAGCTGGCGCTCAGCAAGGCAACACACGATACCACCCGCTGCACCATTTTAAATGCGCTGGTGGAGAACATCAGCGATGAGAAGATCTGGCTGCCTTACAATACTCAATTATTACATTTAGCGGAAAAGAACTCGGAAAAGGAAAAAGATCCACCCCTGAAGCGCTTTTACCTGAAGCACCTTTCAGCCGCTTATAACAATATCGGTTACGATGCCGGCCAGCATGGCGACAGCAGGAAACAGTTCGAGTATTCGCTGAAGTCGCTGAAGATCGCGGAACAGCTCAACGACAAGCCTGCCATTGCTACGATCCTGAACAACCTCGGTTATGTTTACGACCTCCAGGGCGACATTCCAAAGGCGTTGGAATATTATTACAAAGCGCTGAAGATCCAGGAAGACATAAAAGATAAGAAAGGCATTGCACGCTCGTTCAACAATATTGGTCTTATCTACGATAAACAGGGTGACCTGGAGCGGGCACTGGAGCACTACAGCAAAGCTTTGCAATTAAGAAGAGAGACCGATGACAAGGAAGGCACCGCGACGACGCTGAATAACATCGCGTCAATTTACCTCGACAAGAAAGATACGCTGAGCGCTATTCTTTCGCTTGAAGAATCCTACCGGATCTATGAAGGCATGAATAGCGCGGATGGCATGGCTTTATCCCTGAATAACATTGGCACCATTTACCAGGGCGTCAACAATACGGAAAAAGCCCTCGGCTATTTTAGGCGCGCTTTAAAATTATATTCAGCCATTGGATATAAGGACGGCGAATCTTTTACCTTGTTTTACATCGCCTGTGTGCTGATCGACCAGGGTAAAGTCAAGGAAGCGCAGGAAGCGGCATCGAAAAGCTTTGATCTCGCGAAAGAGCTCGGCTATCCCCTGAACATTAAAAACAGCGCTAATGTCCTGCGGAAGATTTACCAAAAAATGAACAGGCCTAAAGAGGCATTGGAAATGTATGAGCTGGAAATAGAAATGCGGGATAAGATCAATAACGAGCAAAGTAAAAAAGAAAGCATTCGTAAGCAGTTCCAGTACCAGTATGAAAAAAAAGCCGCGGCTGACAGCGTGAGAAACACCGAGGAACAAAAAGTAAAGAACGCACAATTGTCGGCGCAGAAAGCACAGCTAAAACAGGAGCGGACACAACGCTTCGCCCTGTATGGCGGGATCCTTTTGGTTGCTGTATTTGCTGCCTTCGTATTCAACAGGTTCCGGTTAACGCAAAGACAAAAGCTGATCATTGAAGCGCAAAAGAAAACAGTTGACCAGGCTTATGAAAAATTACACGAGAAGAATAAGGAAGTGTTGGATAGTATACGCTACGCCCGTCGGATCCAGGCGGCTTTACTAACGCCTGAGTCATACATCAGCAGGCAGATCAAACGCCTCAGGGAGAAGAAATAATTCAGGTAAAAGTAATTATTGCAGTACAAGCTTCGTTTTTCTGCACTCGTTCCCACATTGCATTTCCACAAAATAGATTCCTTTTGGCTGCGCGCTCAGATCGATTTCGTCCTGTTCATTTAACTGAATATTGCTGATCGTTTGACCGAATATATTTCTTACTTTGATCTTCACATCCCTGGTAGCTCCATCCGTTATTTTAAATCTGCCTGAGGAAGGATTTGGAAAAATTTTCATTTCCTGTTCCGTTCTGAGACCATTGATCCCGGAAGTTTCAGGATTCAGCTTCAATAGCCAGAAATCGGAGCTGCCGTGAAGGCCGCTTACATCGCCATCTGCAGAGGAAGTATATCCTCCAACTATAAATCCTCCGTCGGCGGTTTGCACAATGCTTGTTCCGGCATCATATCCCGTGCTGCCACCATAGCTTTTTTCCCATTGCAGGTTTCCGTTACCGTCAAGTTTGATGAGCCAGAGATCGGAGAAACCCGAATTCGCGCTCACGTTCCCATCGGAAGATTCCGTATAACCAACTACAGCATAACCTCCGTCGCTGCATTGCTCAATTCCCCAGGCAATATCGTCCTGTGTGCCCCCAAAAGATCTTTGCCACTGCAGGTTTCCGCCGGAAGTAAGTTTCACTATCCAATAATCCGCCATGCCGTAATTGAAAGTAAGATCCCCATCTGTAGATCCCGATCTCCCTGCAACCGCAACTCCGCCGTCACTCGTGGCTTCGATGCAAAAAGCCTGCTCCGTATACGCCGATCCGCCAAGGCATTTCTGCCAGAGCAGGGTTCCTGCTGTATCGAGTTTCACCACCCAGAAATTTCCTTGTCCAAGGTAACCGCTCACATCGCCATCGTTCGAAAAAGTATGGCCCGCTATTACATAAGCTCCATCTGAAGTTTGCTGCAGGCAAGCGGCCACATCACTGCCGGAACCTCCAAGAGATTTTTGCCATACAAGGTTCCCAAGCGCGTCTAATTTCACTACCCAGAAATCATCGCTTCCATGGTTGGCGCTTACATCTCCGCCGGTGGAAGCGGAACTGCCGGCTACGATATAAGTTCCGTCATTGTTTTGATGCGCGGCATAGGCGATGTCGTAACCGGAACCGCCAAGGCATTTCTGCCATTGTATTGAACCCAGGGCATCTAGCTTAACTACCCAAAAATCGCCTGCGCCCAGGTAACCGGAAAGATCGCCGTCGTTGCAGCCGGCTAAGCCTGCAAGTATAAAACCGCCGTCGCTGGTTTGCTCAAGCGCATAGCCTTCTTCATCACCTGAACCACCCAGGCATTTTTGCCACTGAAGTGTTCCGGCGCTGTTTACTTTCGTGAGCCAAACATCCGCCGCGGGTCCCATGGAGCTGTGAATACCGGATACATCACCATTGCCTGAACTGGTTCGCCCGCCTGCAACATATCCGCCATCACTGGTCTGCTTAATTGCATAGCAATAATCTTCCGCGGAACCGCCAAGGCATTTTTGCCATTGTATGGAAGGGGCCTGTGCGTAAAGTGAAACCACACACAAAAAAATAAATGTACTGAATAGAAGTGTTCTCATGTCGCAAAAATTAGATTACTCTAAAGTTAAGTCAGCAGGAAAGCTGCCGGGATCAATTGTCGATGATAACCGCTTTTGAATAGCCGGCGCACTTGTAAATTTATTTTCGATAAGTGTTATGGCATTATATAATTTTGCCTGTGCTACAAAAAGGATTATCTTCATACATTATTGCCAATGCAAAATTTAAAGCTCATATCGCCCACGATCGACCTTGAACGGGAGCATGCTGAAATGCTCCGGGAATGGATGCAAACGGGAGAGCGAATGGTTCCTGTCACCCTTCAGTATGATTCAGGGGATTTTAAAAAGTATATCGCTAAGCTGGAAGACTGCGCAAAAGGAATTGGCCTTCCCGATGGTTATGTACCTAATTCCACCTTTTGGTTAATTGATGAAGCAAACAGGATCCTGGGCACTATTGACATTCGCCACCGCCTTACTGATTTTCTAATGGTCGGGGGCGGACACATCGGTTACGGCGTGAGGCCTTCAGAACGAAATAAAGGTTACGCTACAAAAATGCTGGAGCTGTCACTAGCTGAAGCGAAAAAATTAAAAATTGAAAAAGCGCTGATCACCTGTGACGCAGATAACCTTGCCTCAAAAAATGTGATCCTGAAGAATGGCGGAGTCCTTTATAAAGAGAATATCCTGGATGGCGCAGTAAAGCTGAGTTTTTGGATCGCGCCATAATAATACGATGGGTGAAATAGCCCTGCGGGATACGTGAATTGTGTAACTTCTTTCCCGCTCTTTGCAATTTTGCCTGTACAGCTTTCCCCAACTTAGTGTCCGGAAATAACAACAACCTAAACACAAAAATCATGATCCCAGGCAACATTCCAATAGACAAAAAAATAGCAGAAGAATTAGCTGCCTATAGAAAAGAGCTCAAACGCTCAGGAGAATATATCCGCTGGCTCGAACAATTAATGTTCAATATATCACACAAAATAAGACAGCCTGTGGTCAATATTATCGGGCTATCAAACCTGCTGAATATAAATTCCGCTTCGCCCACTCAACTGGCTAAAATACTCGCGTTCATGAAAAGGTCCGCATTGTCGCTGGATAACCGGACAAGAGCTTTATCCGTCTTCGTTAACAAAAAATTGGTTCAGCTGAAAAACAAGTGCTTACCCGGTACAGGAGTGTGATCAATGCTCCACTATGAATAAAACCGACTTCAGATTATTAAAGCCGTTCCAGTTGCAGGAGGCATCGGTAAACGAATAGATTTCCCTGCTGAGCTCCAGCGTATAAAACTCAGGATTGCTGCAGGATGGTGATGGCTTCAACTCTTTCGAAAGCATTTCGAACTTCACTACTTCCTTAAACTGGTTCTCATTGATCTGCATCGTCTGAAAAATATCCGTAGTGAGTCCCTGGTATTGAATAGCGTAATACTTTCCGTCTTTTTTCGCAACTCCTATTTTCTCATAATAGAAAGCGGGATAGCCGGTCGAATAAACAATGAACAGGGTATCGTTATTCTTCATGCGCTCACTCAGGTTGATCAGAGTTGGCGCAGCTTTGTAATAGGATTTCATCCCTTTTAACTTGAGCTTACTCTCCGGCTTTTTTATTTTTACAGTTTTGCTGATCGCGTCACCGAATACCGAGGTACAGGTTATGGTATAGGTTCCGGGCTTATTGACATTCACCACATCCGGGAATACACTGTGGAGTGAGTAGTAAAAGGAAGTGTCCGCCGATTTCACCCTGACCTCGCCCCAATAACTGAAGCTGTGAGCGCTGAGCTTATCGTCGGTAATTAATTTGAGGGAATAATTATTTTGGGAATAGGAAGTAAGCGTGCATAGTGAAATTAAAATTATAATTACTCTTCCTGACATGTTCCCTGAATTAAATTTCGTTGCGCTGATGAGGCTATAAGCTGAGTTTTAAAGATCAGTTATTATTTACTGCCACCACTTCCCTGATCTCCGGAACAGCGCGCTTGATCGTTTCCTCGATCCCCGCCTTCATGGTCATCATGCTCATGCTGCAGGTTTTGCAGGCGCCCTTTAGTTCTACTTCTAGGGTTCCATCGTTCAACCCCACAATCTCAACGTTTCCGCCATCGGCTTCCAGGTATGGACGGATGCTGTCCAGCGCACTTTCCACTCTTGCAATAATTTCCTTATTCATGATCTGACTAATGTACTGAATTTATTTTATCCTCAATTTACCATTTCTTTCCTCGGCTCATTGGCATTTTTAATCGCCACCTGCTGCGCCACATTTTGCGCGAGCTCCCTGAATGCCAAAGCCTGCGGCGTTGTTTCCTGCAATACAGCGGGACGACCGGCATCACCGGCTTCACAGATACTCTGCACCAATGGAATTTGACCCAATAACGGGAATTTCAATTCTTCCGCGAGCGCCTCTGCACCGCCTTGTCCGAAAATATAATACTTATTGTCTGGCAATTCGGCCGGTGTAAAATAAGCCATGTTCTCCACTATTCCCAGGATGGGTACATTGATATTCGGCAACTGGAACATTCCTACGCCCTTTCGCGCATCGGCCAGAGCCACTTGCTGCGGAGTGCTGACAATGATGACGCCCGTAAGGGGCACAGCGGCAACCAGTGAAAGATGGATGTCGCCCGTACCCGGAGGAAGATCCACAAGTAAATAGTCCAGCTCGCCCCAGTTCGCATCGCTGAAAAGCTGGTTCAGTGCGCGTGAGGCCATGGGGCCCCGCCATACAATTGCCTGCGAAGGATCGGCAAAGAAACCGATGGATAATAATTTCACACCGTAGCTTTCTACAGGGATCATCATATTTTTTCCATCGATCTGTTTCAGTTCCGGCTTCTCATGTACCACATCGAACATGATCGGAACAGATGGCCCGTAAATATCCGCGTCGATCAATCCCACCTTGGCGCCCTGCATAGCAAGAGCTACGGCCAGGTTACTTGCAACGGTACTTTTTCCTACGCCGCCTTTACCGGAAGCGATGGCAATAATATTTTTAACTTTCGGAAGCAAGGGCTTGTCATTTCCACGGTTAGAAGTAACATTCGCCGTCATGTTCACATTTACATTTGCTTCTTTATCCACGAAATGTAAAATAGCGTTTACGCAGGCTTTATGGATCATGTCCTTCATCGGGCATGCCGGGGTGGTCAGTACTACGGTAAAAGAAACATTCTTTCCTTCCACAACCACATCTTTTACCATTCCAAGCGTTACCAGGTCTTTCTTGAGGTCCGGATCATCCACATATTTCAATGCATCCAGCACCTGTTCTTTTGTAATATTCATGGTGCAAAGATACGAAATAGACCACAGATCGTGGAAATAAAGTCTGGGATTGCATGAATTCTTACAGGTGAAATGCAAAATCTTCTTAAAGACCCGCGATTAAAGAAAATTAAATTTAAAGGGCCACAGATTACACGCATATTCACAGGTGCCCTGGTTGTTTGCTCAAATAAAGAAGCCACCAATTGCACGAATAAGCGTCAATGATGTATATAATAAAAACCTGCGGCATTCACTGCAGATAAAAGATCTAATCTGTGAAAATCTATGGCAAAGAAGCTTGAACAAACAATGCATTAGGAAAATTTGCGGCATTCAGCGAAAAAACCAAACACGGTTCGACCAAACCACATAGCCGGTCTCCAGTTCAGGTTCCGCGTAACCTGTCGCAAGAATAAATACCCCATCGAAAACTAAATGACAACTGTGCCGAAAAATTAGCGTTCGCGCCTTATGGAATCCCTGTACGTTTCACATCACACATTCACATCAATACGATCCACATGAAGACAACTACATCAACATTAAAAAAAGCCGCTTATGGAATCCTGCTTTTCACCGGGTTATACAGCATTCCGGCCTCCGCCCAGGTAGAGGACAATGGCGACAAAACCCTTTCCCCCTACTTTTATGTACCCGGCAGCGACGGAAGCACGGACGACCTGCCTTTGCTAAAGACCAGCGCTGATGTAAACATCGCCGGAGTAATTGCCGGTGTAAAGGTTACACAAGTGTACAAGAACAGCGGAACCAAAGCCATTGAAGCCATTTATATTTTTCCGGGCTCAACACGTGCGGCGGTATATGATATGAGAATGATCATTGGTAAACGTTGCATACAGGCGAAGATCGATGAGACCGAAAAAGCGAGGAAGACCTATGAGGATGCAAAGCAGGAAGGTAAGACCGCTTCCCTGCTCGAACAGCAAAGACCCAACGTGTTCCAGATGAATGTGGCCAACCTGATGCCAGGCGATACCATTAAAGTAGAACTGTATTATACCGAACTGCTTGAACCGGAGAATGGAGAATACTCTTTTGTTTATCCCACCGTGGTTGGTCCACGTTATTCCAATCAGCTAGTGGCCAGCGCCAACCCGAAGGATCTGTGGGTGGCAAATCCTTATACGAAAGAGGGAGTGAAGCCCTCTTACCAGTTCGACATACGGACCAGCATCAATGCAGGAATGCCTTTGCAGGAAGTACTTTGTACCTCGCATGAAGTAAACATTAATTTCGATGGCATGAGCAGCGCCTCCATTAACCTGAAGGAAAGTGAAAAATTCAGGGGGAACAAAGATTATATTTTAAAATACCGCCTTGCAGGTAAAAAAGTAGAGAACGGTCTTTTACTTTACCAGGGAGAAAAAGAGAATTTTTTCCTGATAATGATGCAGCCGCCAAAAGTGGTGAACAAAACAGAGATCCCCGCCCGTGAGTATATTTTTATTGTTGACGTATCCGGCTCGATGAACGGTTTCCCGCTGGAAACTTCCAAAGAGCTTTTGAAAAACCTGATCGGCGGATTAAACCCAACAGATAAATTCAATGTTATTTTATTTGCCGGCGCAGCGAATATCTGGCAGGAAGAATCGCAATCTGCAACAGCGGATAACATCGATAAGGCGATTAAGCACATCAACGAACAACGCGGAGGAGGCGGAACGGAATTATTACCCGCGCTCAAAAAAGCCCTGGCAGTAAATACCGATGACAAATACGCGCGTACTTTTGTGATCGCCACCGATGGTTACGTCAGCTGTGAGAAAGAAGCTTTTGATCTTATTCGCAACAGCCTTAGTACCGCTAACTTTTTCTCTTTCGGGATCGGCTCATCCGTTAACCGTTACCTGATCGAAGGAATGGCCTACGCAGGAATGGGCGAGCCATACGTAATTACCAAACCTGAGGAAGCCGCAGCTGCCGGACTGAAATTCAAGAATTACATTGAGCATCCCCTGCTGACGAATATTAAGATCGATTACAAGGGTTTAAATGTTTACGATGTGGAGCCTCTCAGTATCCCGGACATTTTTTCGGAACGCCCGGTGATCGTTTTCGGGAAATACAAAGGCAATGCTTCCGGTAACATCAGCATCAGCGGGATCAACGGCGGAGGAGCCTATACAGCAAGTCTGAATGTGAGCGAATACAAAGCAATGAAAGAGAACGCGCCCTTACGTTATTTATGGGCAAGGCACCGGATTAAAAACCTGGACTATTACAGTAAAATGGGCGCCGGCGAAGCGGTAAAGAAAGAGGTAACAAAGCTCGGACTCGATTATAATTTGCTTACTGCTTACACTTCTTTTGTAGCGGTGGATAACCAGGTACGCAATGAAGGGGGGCAGAACGTTCCTGTTCATCAGGCTTTGCCCTTACCGGAAGGTGTTTCGAATTATGCTGTAGCAGGAACAGGTTCTGTAACCTACAACTGGTCCACTACAAATGGCGCTACTTCTAATCACCTCAATTCCGGGTATTTTTCTTCTCCACATGCGGATAAAAAAAGAAAGATCCGCTCTTACGCTCCTTCTTATGGCTCCGGTAAGGGTAAACTTGAGGAAAGCGAGAAGAAAACGATGCCGGATTCTGTATCTGGGACAGCAGGAGATAAAGGTGCAAAGGAACAACCCCTTCTCAGCGCCGAAATAATGCCGGCATATATAGGCGGCGAAACTGCGCTTCAAAAATTCATCAAAGACAATATGAACTATCCCTTATCTGCAAAGAAGAACGGAATAGAAGGAACGGTATATCTTCAGTTTGTTGTGGATAAAACGGGCAGGATCAGAAACATTAAGATCCTCAAAGGAGTGAACAAGGAACTCAACGAAGAAGCCCTGCGCATTGTAAAACTAATGCCGCAATGGACGGCCGGGATGCAAAGCGGAAAAAATGCAGATGTACAATACAGTTTACCGGTTAAATTCAAATTAAACTAACATCCAATTAAATTTTGCAAGGTCCTCCCCGAAAAGGAGGACTTTTCTTTTTTATGGGTGTAATGCCAGGCAAAAAATAATTAATTTAGGACTGTCCCAATAACAAAACATAAACCTATGATCAATATTTCCGGTCTTGCATTAGTGATCGCCATTGCGGTACTTTTTATTTCTTCCCTTGTAGCAGGGATCATTTTCACCAGGAAGAAAATGAAAGTTGGTGCCATCATTTCTTTTTCTGTTTTCGGGATCATCCTGTCTTTTACGCTCTATGTTGTTTATTTATTAGCACAAGTCATTTAAAATGGAATATAAAATATATTGCGGAGGTGAGTTCATTACCACCGAAAAAAAAATGGAGGTCCGCAATCCGTACTCAGGAGAGGTATTTGCTCATACCTACCAGGCCTCAGAGAAAGTGCTGAACGAAGCCATACAAAAAGCAGAAAAAATTAAAGAAGAATTAAGGCGCCTGCCCTCCTGGAAAAAGTCTGAGGTCCTGCTGCAGATCGCTTCCGAATTAAAAGCGAAGAAAGATCACCTGGCAAGGATCATGACGATGGAATCGGGTAAGCCAATTCGCTATTCACTTGGGGAAATTGACCGTTCCATACAGACATTTACAATTGCGGCCGAAGAATGCAAGCGCTTACCCAGGGAATACCTGGCGCTCGACTGGACGGCCACAGGAGAAAACAAAGAAGGATTGATAAAGTATTTTCCTATTGGGCTGGTTGCGGGTATCGCGCCCTTCAATTTTCCAATGAATCTTGCTGTACATAAATTAGCGCCGGCAATCGCGGCCTCATGCCCCATCATTTTAAAACCTGCTTCCGCTACGCCGCTTTCTACACTTGAATTGGCTAAGATCATAAACGATACTGATCTGCCAAAAGGATCTGTTTCTATTTTACCCTGCGACCGCAAAACAGGGAACATGCTGGTAACGGATCAGCGCTTTAAGCTACTTTCGTTTACCGGATCACCTGAAGTAGGATGGGAAATGAAAAAAAATGCAGGAAAGAAAAAAGTAGTATTAGAACTGGGCGGGAACGCGGGCGTTATTGTCAGTGCATCCGCCAACCTCGACCTGGCGCTGAAAAAAGGAATAGTGGCTGGCTTTGCTTACAGTGGACAGATCTGTATTCACGCCCAGCGATTTTTCGTGCATGAAGATCTATACGCGGAATTTCTTAAGCGTTTTGTAATTGCTGCTAAAGAATTAAAACAGGGAGACCCGATGGAAGCTGCAACTGAGATCTCTTCTATGATCGACCAGGATAATGCCAACAGGGTGGAAAGCTGGATCAATGAAGCGATAGACTCAGGGGCGAAACTGGTCTGCGGTGGGAAAAAGCAGGGAGCATATATGGAGCCGACCGTACTCACCAATACCAGCGCAAAGATGAAAGTGAACTGCGAGGAAATATTTGGTCCGGTTGTCTGCATTGAAAAAATAAAAGACATCAATGAGGGTATCGCTAAAATAAATGACACCCGTTTTGGCCTTCAATGCGGCGTTTTTACCAATAGCATTGAAGAAATGGATCTGTGTTTTGAAAAGCTGGAGGTAGGCGGGGTCATCTTAAACGATGTTCCCACTCTCAGGCTCGACCACATGCCTTATGGCGGAGTAAAAGACAGCGGTCTTGGCCGGGAAGGGGTAAAATACACCCTAATGGATATGATGGAACCTAAAATTCTTGTCAAATAGTACTTTATTTCAAAGGATAAGTTTATATTTGAAATAAACATCGTAACATGAAAAGTATATTCTTCCTCCTTGGCTTTATCTTGCTTTCAAACGGATTCAAGTCGCAGCAACTGAGCTTTAGTGCAAAAACAGGCGATTCGGAGATGGATCTTTATTTAAAGGATATAAACACAAAAGCGCTTGCGGATCCGGAGCAGTTTAAGATAAGCGCCTCAACTTCTTTTAATATCGGTAAAACAAAAATTGACCTCATGCTTACCAACATGGCCCCGGGAGATGTTTACATGGCCCTTCAGCTTGCTTCCTCTACTGGTAAACCTGTGGATGAAGTTGTTAGCGCCTACACTAAGAATAAAGGAAAAGGATGGGGTGTAATTGCAAAGGAAATGGGGATCAAACCGGGATCACCGGAATTTCATGCAATGAAGAAGGCGATGAAAAATAAAAAGGAAAATGGTAATTCAGGAAACAAAGGGAATAGCGGAGGACATGGCAACGGGAAAGGGAAGAAGAAATAACAGGACTGCGACTTGGGGAATTTAGGGCTTTAATTTCAGAATCGCTATTCTCTAAGTTGAATTTGCCCCGGGAAATCATGCTAGTTTTCAACATCCTGTTAACTATTCCTTTCCAAATCTTGACAGCCCTATAAACCCAAAGTGCTTATGAAACATAACTTTGTAACAAAGCGTAGAATATTTATAACACAACATTAACCGGAGGTAAATTTGAAAAAAAGAATACTTTTAATTTTATGCGTTTGTCTGAGCCTGGTGGAAATTTCCGCCCAGTCCGTCGGCGGAACTACTTCAGGAGGCGCCACGTTCTGTTCATTTACGAATTCAGGCTTTGTTTCCGTCACGGGGTATACAGGGAGCATTCTTAACTGGGAAGCCTCGGTGAATGGCGGGCCCTGGACCAATGTGGGCAATACTACACCCAACCAGAGTTATTTCAATATTAACCAAACCACCTGCTATCGCGCTGTAGTAAAGCAAGGGGCATTTCCTGCTGATACTTCCACTGTTGTATGCGTAACCATTTATGCGCCTACTGTTCCCGGCACAATTAGCGGAGGAGGGACATTTTGCGCCACATCCGGATCTGGAACATTAACGCTCTCCGGCAATACCGGCGGCGTCCTCAACTGGATGTCCTCAACCGATGGAGGAATCACCTGGACCAATATTGCAAACACCACCACGACTTTAAATTATGTCGGAATTACGCAGAATACCCTGTATTCGGCAGTCGTTCAAAACAGCGCCTTTTGCCTTGCAGATACTTCAAGCCAGGTTTCTTTTAGTATTGATCCGGCAACCGTCGCGGGAACAGTAAGTGCAAGCGCTTCCGTTTGTCCGGGAATAAACTCAGGAACACTTACGCTTAGCGGAAATACCGGGACCATTAATGGATGGCTGTCTTCTACTGATGGAGGACTGACCTGGAGTGCAATTGCCAATACAACCACAACGCAAACCTATAATGGAATTATTCAAAATACCAGTTATGCCGCAATTGTACAAAGCGGATCCTGCCCACAGGATACAAGCGCCAGTGCAACACTAACTGTTTATTCATTACCGACTGTTAGTGCAGGGAACGACACGACCATTTTACCCGGACAAACTGTTACCCTCAACGGAAGCGGAACCGGAACGCCTTTCTGGCTCAACGGATCTACATTAAGCGGAACTGCCATTTTTAACCCGGTGGCATCGCCGGCAGTAACAACTTCCTATATACTTACGGTTACGGATGTGAATTCCTGCATCAATGCTGATACGGTCACTATAACTGTAAATAATCCAACTTTTAATGGCGTTGTATCCAATTACTTCTCCCCGAACGGCGATGGCATTAACGACACCTGGTACATTGAGAACATCAAGGCCTATCCGGACAATGAAGTTACCGTGTTTAACATATACGGGCAGGAAGTCTATAGTAAAAAGCCTTACTTAAATGACTGGAAAGGCACCTACAACGGGAGCGATCTTCCGGATGGTACTTATTTCTATGTTTTAAAATTCACTAACGCTTCCAAAATCGTAAAAGGTTCGGTAGACATATTGCATAAAAAATGATGAGGTACTTTAGATTTATATCGTTGATTCTGTTTTCATCCCTTGGATTAAAAGCCCAACAGGTCGGAGCATTCAGTCATTATTTTTACAAGCCGCTGGTGTACAACCCGGCCTTTGCAGGAAGCGGAAACAGCAACAATGCAACACTTATTCACCGTGCGCAATGGTCGGATTTCAAATATGCGCCCCAGCTCAATATGTTTATTATCGACGGCATTATAAAAGAAAAAAAAGTCGGCCTGGGTTTGTCCGTGATCAGTGACAAGCGGGGGATCAACAAACGGACCGGCGTCAACCTTTCCTATTCGTACCGCTTGAATTTCAATGAGGAGACCTCGCTTTCGTTCGGGTTATCCGCAGGCGTAGTTGATCAGACCATAGATTTTTCCAGGGTGGCCGCAGAGAATTACGCAGATCCAACATTATTTTATAACTCACAGCACAAAGCGGTGCTGGACGCGAATGCCGGTTTAGCCTTTATCTGGAACGGACTGGAACTGGGAATTGCAGTTCCCCAGCTGGCGGGAAACAAGATCAATTATAATGAGGATACGAGCGGTATAAAAAACTTTTACAGGCAGTCCCGGCATATCATCAGCTCCATTAAATATAAGATCCCTGTTTCCGCAGAAAAAGGAATTTCAATTGCACCGCAGCTCTTATTACGGATAGTGCCCGGAGCACCGGTACAATATGACGGGAATCTTAATTTTGAATGGAAAGATAAATTCTGGATCGGCGGATCTTATAAAAGCGGTTATGCTGTTGCGGCTAATCTTGGAGTATGTCTTCACAAACAACTCTCCGTTGGATATTCTTATGATATTATAACAGGGAAAATAGGCGCTTATTCTGGGATCAGTCATGAAATACTCGTGAACTACAAATTTGGTAAAGGGAAAAAAGAAGAGCCGGAACACGTAGAAGAGCATCCAACGGAGGAAGGGCCAAAGACAGCCGATAATCCCGCGCTTGAAAGAAAAGTCGACAGTCTGCACGATCAGCTCTCGGAAAGCGAAAGAAAAATAAAAGAACTTTATTCTAAAATAGACCAGCTTGCAAAAGCACAGGCTCAATCAGCTTCTAATAATACCAGTAACCAGAATGCAGGTAATCAGAATAATGGACAGAATACCGGTAATCAGAATAGCGGTAATGAGAATCCCAACAACCAGAATTCGGGTAATCAGAATTCGAACAACACACAAAATGAAGCGAATGTTCCTGCAAATGGCTTCAACGGAGGCAAGGATGTATTGGTAAACTCAAGAAAGGAGTATGTAGATGCAAAGAATGAAACACCCTCGAAAGGATTTTACATAATTGTGGGTACTTTTTTCTACCGGGATTTTGCCGAAGCGGAGGCTCAAAGGTTTGTTAAACGCGGTTACAAGTTTACCAGTATGATCTATTCAAATTCAAAAAAACATCATTTTATTCACAGCTACAAACTTGCTAATCAAAAAGAAGCGTTAGCCAAGTTAAAAGAAATAAGGGCCGCCGGATTTAAAGATGCCTGGATCATAGAACTCACAGATTAACATTTTTTATAAAAAAGAAGGGCATAGAGAAACCTTTACTTGGGCTTATTCGTAAAGTATAACAGGACAAAACCAGCATGAGACTACACTTTTACCTATTTATCATATTTTCTTTGTTCTTCACCAGGGTTTCTGCCCAGTGCGGTCCTGCCACTCCTACCTTTAACGTTAATCTTACCGGCCAGCCCACTGGCACCTGGAATAGCCCGAGTGTCTCAAGAAATGACCTTTGTTGCGGTAATACCAATCCCAATACCTGTATTAAATTTGTTATTACCCTCGATCCGGGTTCAGTAGGGCTCAGCTTTAACATTACTGCCGGCGCCGTTCCTGGCGGCGCATTGTTTTACCAGATCGGTTGCGGACCTCTTACTGCATTGGGGTCGCCCATCTGTTTGTCCGGTGTTGGCCCTCATATATTAACTTTTTGCAAGCCCGGTAATAACTCTAACGTATATTCCATTACCGCTATTCCTGCCGCTACCGGTGGAACCAACGTAACCATAAACGACGGTTGCGTAGGTCATATCAATGCTTCAGGTTTTAATAATTCAACAATTACCTGGAACTCTATTTATCCCGGAGCTCCCGGAGCTTACAACAGTTATCTTTCCTGTACCAGCGGATGTGCAACACCAACGGTGACCGGGAATTTAGGTTCACCGCCTTATGTGGATTATGTGGTTTGCGGGCAGCCTTCCGCGCAGTGTAATTTTGCAACAATCTGCGATACGGTAAGAGCTACTTTTAATCCTACGCTTGGAGTTACAATTGCTCCTATAAATCCCACCATTTGCTTTGGACAGACTTCCACAACAATTACCGCGAACGGATCAGGAGGTACTCCCCCGTATACCTATTTATGGAACAATGTAAATCCATCCCAGAGCATTAATGTCGGGGTGGGCACCTATAATGTCCAACTTACGGACGCTTCCAATTGTCCGCCAACGAACACTTCAGTTACAGTGACTGCATTTTCAGTCGCCATTACCGCTAATGCGGGACCTGATAAGAATAAGTGTTCTCAAAGTCCCACCACCACCACAGTTACGGGTACTGTTACAGGCGCAAGCGGAGGGATCTGGTCCGGTGGCGGCGGAACCTATAGTCCGGGCAACACCACCTTAACTAACATGGCGTATACGCCAACAGCCGCAGAACTCGCTGCAGGACAAGCCACTTTATTTCTAACAACAACAGGAAACGGCTCCTGCCCGCCCAAAAAAGATACAATGGTTATCCATTATTATCCTTTTAATGGAGTCGTCACGCCTTCAGCAACGAATGTCAGTTGTTTTGGCGGAACAAATGGATCAGCAAGCGTCAGTGTTACCGGCGGACAAACACCTTATACTTATTCATGGAATTCTGCACCAGCGCAAACCACAGCAACAGCAAGTAATCTTCCGGTCGGTACTTATACTGTTACTATGACGGATGCTTTAGGTTGTACCGCTACAAGTTCTGTTACAGTTACTCAACCTACTGCTTTATCAGTTACCGGAACTGTAACGAATGTAAGCTGTCCTTCCGGAAGCAATGGTTCAATCACGGCAACTCCCGCAGGAGGAACTGCTCCTTATACTTATTTATGGACAGGCGGCGGACAAACAACGGCAACGATTAGCAGTCTCGTAGCAGGTACGTACACCGTTACAGTAACTGATGCAAAAGGATGTACTAAAGTGGGAACCTATACCGTAACTCAACCCGCACCAATTGCAATTACGCTGACAAACACGCCGGTGAGTTGCTTTGGTGGAAATAACGGTACTGCAAGCTCAACCGTTACCGGTGGAACTTCTCCTTATACCTATAGCTGGGCAGCTTCAGGAGGAACAGCGGCTAATGCTTCAGGTTTAATAGCAGGAACATATACCTTAACTGTCACCGATAATAATTCCTGTACCGCTACAAATACTGTTACCATTACACAGCCAACTGCGCTTTCTGTCAGTACAGTTTCCACTAATGAAACCTGCAATTACCTGAATAATGGTACGGCCACTGCCACGGGTTCGGGAGGAATTACACCATATACTTTTTTATGGCAGCCCGGGAATCTTGCGACGGCAGCCATCTCTTCGCTGTCCAGTGGGACTTATTCAGTGACCATTACCGATGGAAGAGGTTGTACCGCCACCGCAACCGCTGTGATTACTGAACCCCCGGTATTAACAGTGAGCCTCAGCCCAACAAATGTCAGTTGTTTTGGAGGAAGCAACGGTTCAATTACCGCTACAGCGGCGGGTGGAACTGCAGGCTATACTTACTCCTGGATGCCCGGTGCATTGTCGGGAGCTACTATAAGCAGTCTTCCTATTGGAACATATACGGCAACTGCAACCGACAGTAAAGGTTGTACCGCTACAAATACGGTTACCATCACTCAGCCTCCCGTGCTTACTGTTTCAGGAGCTGTTACCAATGTAAGCTGTCCTTCGGGAAGCAATGGTTCGGTGGCCGCAACTCCCGCGGGAGGAACTGCTCCTTATACTTATCTCTGGACAGGAATAGGACAGACCAGCGCAACTGCTACCAGTCTTATTGCAGGAACATATACCGTTACAGTTACAGATGCAAAAGGATGTACGGTGACAGGAAATTATACCGTTACACAGCCTGCTCCTATTGTGATCAA
>JBJMLS010000193.1:0-16829 GCA_045805185.1 Bacteroidia bacterium
AGTATTCTCTTGAAAAAAATACTGCATCAGGTCCTCCCAACAGAAAAAAGTGTAACGCTTCCCGGATAAACGGCAGACCTTGTGTTTTAGGCAGAGTACAGAAGAAAGCTTCTTATTGTATTTTCAGGATAGTCTTTAACTCCGCGTTCTCCACCGTTTTTTCCAGAAGGAGTGCCCTAATAAAATCTTCCATTCCCTGCCTGGCTGTTTCCGGATCCGGTTTTTTTCCATTACCATTTAACCATTTAATTACCTCAGTACTTTCTGCGTTAAGAGCAATACGATTCAAGGCCGGGCGATTTGGATCTTTTTCTACACGCTTCCAGGTCCAAAAAGCCGAGCCGCAAAAATCAAAGGCGCTATCATTCAACAGTTGTAAATTACGGTTGATCTTTTGAGGTTTGTCTTCGCCCCACTCGCCGCACCACATTGGAACGTTGAGGTTTTTCGCGAAAGAGCTATATTGATTGAGCTTCTTTACCGGATCGGCGACAAACCAGGTGTAAAAATGAAAACTGAAAACCTGGTTCGGATCTAATGTACCTGTAAAGAAATCGAATCTTGTAGCAAAGGCTTTGCCTTCGATGATCAGCAGGTGATCTTTATCTACACTGCGGATAGTTTCGATCAGGTCTTTGTACATCAGGAGCAGGTTTTCATCCTTACCCGGGATCGGCTCATTCAGCAGATCGTAAGCTCCCACCCATTCTTCATTTTTGTAACGTTCCGCCAGCGCTTTCCATACCTGAAGAGTCCGCGCTCTGTTCTGCGGATCTTTCCAAAGGTTTTTCTTGTCCGGATCACTGATGAAATAAGGAGATTGTCCGCCAGGAGCCGCGTGCAGATCAATGATGACATATACTTTATAATGTTTAGCCCAGGCTATTACCGAATCAATATACCTGAATCCTTCAGGCCTTATAAGTCCCGGGTCCTCATCTCTTTCAAAAAGGCTATGGTTCACCGGCAACCGCACTGCGTTCATGCCAAGCCGGGCAATGGCTCTGATATCTTCTGCAGTTATAAATGAATTGTAATAAGCAGAAATATACTTGTCGGCCTGATCCTTTCCAAACATTTCCGTCATCCGGGCTTTGATACTGCTCTCGCTTTTAAATTTTCCTCCCCAGATCCAACCTTCCCACAACAGCCAGCCTCCAAGGTTAACACCGTTCAGCTTAACTGCCGCATTGTTGCCGTCGACTAATTTCCCCTTACTTAAGTGTACAAAGCCGGTCTGCGCATGGAGCTTTGTAAATAAAGCAACATACAAAACAAGAAGAGAAACCCGGCCGCTATGTGGAATACCTTTCAATCTATTTGCCGATATGCAGCATGATATAATCTGTTACCTTCTCGTACAGATGCGCCCTGTCCTTGCCCGTTACGTTGTGCTCATGACCGGGATAAACGAAATAGTCCACTTGTTTTTTATTTTCAACACAGGCTTTTAAGAACATCAGGCTGTGCTGCCATACCACAACCGGATCAGAGGTTCCATGAATCAGCATCAACCTGCCTTTTAAATTATTCACATAGTTCAGCGTGTTGTTCTTTTTATAACCTTCCGGATTGGCTTGAGGAGTGTCCATGTAACGTTCGGTGTACATCACTTCGTAATATTTCCAGTCGATCACCGGTCCGCCTGCAATAGCAACTTTAAACAGATCCGGGTAGTGGAGCATGATCGAGGTGGTCATGAAGCCGCCAAAGCTCCAACCGAATAAAGCCATACGCGTGGTATCCACCCAGGGTTTCTTTCTCAGGAAATTTATTCCTGCGAGCTGGTCCTCCATTTCCACTTTTCCCAGTTCCCGGAAGGTAGCCTGCTCAAACGCTTTCCCCCGGTTCTCACTTCCGCGGTTGTCTAATGTAAATACAACAAAGCCCTGTTCCGCCATATATTGGAACCACAGATCTCCTCCCCCGTTCCAGGTGTTGTTCACCATTTGCGCATTCGGACCTCCGTATTGATACACCACTACAGGATACTTTTTAGTGGAATCAAAGTTCACCGGTAAAAACATTCTTGTGTACAATTGCACTCCATCTTTGTTCGAAATGGTAAAAAGGCTCAGCTTTCCCAATGAATAATCTTTCAAAGGATTATCCGCGAATTTTAAGGTATAGGTTTTCTTAGCGGCGCTACAATCGTAAATACTCTGCTCGCGCGGAACACTAGTGCTTTGAAAATTATCAAGGGCATACGTCCCGTCAGGTGATACAAGCGCCGTATGTGTGCCGCTGCCGGAAGTGATCTGCTGGATCTTCCCGGATTTTAAATTCACTTTGCAAAGCTGCCGGGTAATTGGGCTTTCTATCGTTGCCGTAAAAAATAAATTCCCACCCTTCTCATCAAAACCGTTCACCGAAGTTACTACCCAATTCCCTTTAGTGAGCTGCCTGTTCATTTTTCCATTCACATCGTATAAATAAATATGGTTATAGCCATCGCGTTCACTTTGCCAGATGAACTGATCGTTTTTTCCTTTTACAAATTCCATTGGGTGCAGCGGCTGAACATATTTTTCATCTTTTTCTTCGAAGAGTGTTTTTTCATAACCTCCTGTTTCCGCATCATAACTATTGAGTCTTAAATAATTCTGATCCCGGTTGAGTACGGCAATGTAGATGTGTTTTTCATCCGGGCTCCAGGCGATATTGGTGAGGTATTGTTCTGCAGGCTCACCCGTCTTTAAATAAATTGTTTTTTGCGTTGTGGTATTGTAAACGCCTACCGTAACAAAGTGAGAAGTATCTCCCGCCATCGGATACTTGATCATTTGCACATCAGCGGGCCTCGCAGTGATATCCATTAGCGGGTATTCCGTAACCTTACTTTGATCCATGCGGTAAAATGCCAGCGCTTTTCCCGAAGGCGACCAGAAGGTACCTTTGTTGATCCCGAACTCTTCCCGGTGCACGGATTTCCCATAAACGAGGTCAAGACTACCATCGTTAGTCAACCGGATAACTTCTTTGCCATTGAAAAGATACAGATCATAAGCGACCGTAAAAGCTATATTCCCATTCGAAGCCTTGTCCGGGTTCTCCGCATCTTTTGGAAGTTCCGGCAGAGCATTTACTTTTATAATTGTTTTACTTTTGCCGTCAATGAACACTTCTTTACCACTGTTCTCTATTCTTAGCGCCGGATAGGCAGTAAACTTCAGCTCAGGAAATCGTTTTACTTCCATTAAACTTGCCCCTTTCAGGATTCCGTTCAACTCATCAAGACTTAACAGAGCTTCCGCGGGCTTAGCTTCTTTTGCATTTCCGGTAAAGAGTGTTTCTTTCCCCTCCTTGTTCCCGATGTAAAAATACGTGGAAGTAAAGCCAGTCCAATTCAGCTGTTCTAATTTCGCGGGCGCGAGGCTGGTCCGTTGTTTCAGCACGGCATCCGCAACTGTTAATTGTTTTTGTGCACGTACAGTTACAATGGAAAATAATAAAGCGAAGCTTAAACTAATTGTCTTATTCATATTCTATTGGATGTTCTTTTGTTTGAGAAGTTCTTCGATCCGGTGAAGGGAATTTTTTATCTCACCTAATAATTCCGTATCCGAAGCATTAGATGCGCCATGAGATTCTTTTAGCAGCGACCGTAATTCCAACACCTTTGCCCGAAAGGCCGGGGCATCTTTAATGCCCAGCAAGCTCATCTGGTGAGCATTGTGCGCAGAGCTTCCCGCTGTTTCTACCTTCAGGATGCAGAGGTGTAATTTTCGCAGGAGCGGACCTTCAATGAATGACAGATCCTGTATATTCTCCAGGGGAATTGTTTTTTCTATCTGCAGAATGATCCCTTTTTTAAAGCGAAGGTCTTTTTTGCTGAGCACACATTCGAGCTTGTGAAAATAGTGCCGGCTATACCATTGTCCCAATCCGCACAGCCATATAAGAGCCAGTGGAATTAAAAAAATAGTGGAGCACAGGACACAAAAAACATACAGAAGAATGTAAATTCTTACTGCGGGATTAAACTCAGCTTTTAGAACAACATCTTCCTGCATGCGGTGGAGTTAAAAAAGCGGAAAGGTGTAAATATACCCGCTTCCAGGCAAAGATAAACTTTATACTTAATTGTAGAAACCCGTTGCACCCATCTATTTTTAGATAATGCAGGGGCAGTCTCAGCTTCTTATCTGAGTTACCTGATCTTTATCATAGCACCGGGATCGTTGTGAAGCTAATTTTGTATAAAACAAAAGCAATGAGAAGAGCAAGTTACCTGTGCATCGTTTTATTCCTGGCACTCAGCGTGAATATGCAGGCCCAACAAGTGAAACCTGGTCCACATGGAGGCAAGGTAAAAGAGGCCGGAACGGGATATAAAATAGAGATGCTTTATTCCCGGGGAAATTTTTATACTTTTTTACTGGATGCCAACAGCAAACCGATGGGCAACAAAGGGATCAGCTGCGAGCTGAATATATGCTTCAATACCTGTGAAAACGAAAATCATGTATTGAAAATTTTTTCTACCGATGGCTTTTCAGCGGAAGATATGCTGGTAAAGGATTTCTATTCCTGCATGATCATTTTTACCTTGAATGAAGAAAAGATCCGGGCAGAGTTTTATAACGAAGAGGAAAGCGCCCGGAATGAATAAACCTAAAGTAACAACGCTGCTCATGAGCCGTGACTTCATGAACTTATTAATTAACGAAACGTCTTTAAACTGATCCTGCAGGTGCTTTTCCTGTTAATTTTTATTCCACGCTACTTCCAGCCGCCAGGACAGCACAAACTTCTGCACATTTCCTGCAGGCTTCAGCGCACTCTCTACAGCTGTCGTGATGCGCGGCATGCTTGGCGCACTCTTCCTCACAGGCCTTACAGATATGAACGCAAAGCGCGCAAAGATCACGCTTATAACCAGAATCCCTGGCCTCCCACCTGGCGCATAGCGCGCAAATATCCGCACAATCGCGGCACAGGATGACACAGCTCTTGTTTCCATCATTGATGCAATCGGTTATGCAGTTTTCACAGCTGATAACGCAGGCAATACAGGCGTCAATACAATCTCTCGAAGCTTTCATAATGCGGTATTTATTGAATTGATTCTTATTTTTTGGAAAAGGTATACAGGTTAATAACGAGGGCCATTATTCCTGCCAGAAAAAGAATAACATCAGCCAGAAGAAGAAAAGCATATATGCTTAGCAGCGTTATAAGGGATACATGAAGCCGCTCCAGGAAAGTATGGAAGCCGGCAAAATCCAGGCTATTCAGGATAGCCGCCAAAACTATGAACAGGCCTACGCAAACGCAATGCGAGATCAACAACCACTTTCTTGTCCTTAGCTTTAAACGTTCTACGCCAAGGTAAACACCGGCAAGAATAAAAAGATAAATGGAAAACGCAAACCAAAGAAAAGACCAGGAGGTACGAATGGGCAGATCGAGAACCCTTACATCGAAAACTGAATCTGGCTTCAGTAACTTAATAATTATACTGATCAACGCGAGAACTATCCCTCCGGTAATAAATAGTTTATAGGCTTTTTGTATCATTGTCTCTTATTTAAATTATAAAGCAAATTTCGGGAAATGGCCCGCCGGGATCAATGAGAAAAGTCATGCCACGCCTCAACTACCGCAGTTTTGCAAACGTTATTTTAATTCCTTGCAGAATATTTATCTTTTCGGAAAGAAGTTCTTAATTGCGTCAATATTCACTGTCAAGTTCAAGCTTATTTTCTACAGCGCTTACGCCAGGAGTGTTCCATGCTGAGCGTTCGGCCTCTTCAAACTCTGTCCAGGAATTAACCGTGCCATTAAGAATTATCCTGGTTCCTGAAACCTCTACGGTAATTTTGTCTGCATCAAGACTTGCATTACGCAGGAAGGCCGACTGGATCTTGTTTTTAATATCGGAAGTGGCCGGCCTTGCTGAAAGTTTGATATTATTGGTTATTCCTTTTACGCCCGCAATATTCCCAACGGCCTTCGCTGCAGATTTACGCTGGAAGTCCCATTCCGAAGCTCCTTCAAGCGTAACCCAGCCATCTTCCACAAGTATGCTGATCTTGTCGACCTGCGCAGCGCTGTGCCATTCAATCGCATGAAGCACAACCCGCGCAATTTCACTGTCGTCTTTCAGGTTCCCATCCGCAATTTTCACCCTGATGTCTTCCGCAATTCCTCTTACACCGCTCACATTTCTAACCGCTTTTTCAACTCTTACCTTTTTTGAGTAAGAATCAACCGTTCCGGAAAGGGTTACAATGCCTTGTTTAACCGCGATACCAATCTCATTGGCATTGATCGTTGGAGTGTTCCTCAGTTCTTCCAATACGTTCTTTTGAGTTTCGAGATCTTTTCTCATGTTTATTGTTTTAATAATTAAAAGTCTTCTATTAATTGTACCAAAGCTAGGATATGGAGGAGAGTACTCAAATGAAAAAAGTCACTGGCCTGAGTGACTTTTATCAGAGATCAGGCTGAACAGGACTGCTTTTAAGAAGGCGATCCATTATATAGCGCAGGAGATCTTTATTAATTGCGGTGATTGTTCTTTAATGCGCGTGATGCCGCCTTTAATATTGATCAGGTCATTAAATCCTTCTCTCTTTAGCAGGGAAGCCGCGATCATGGAGCGGTAGCCGCCAGCGCAGAAAATGCCGTAACATTTCTCTTTATCCAGCTCAGTGATCCTGCCGGCAAGCTGATCCAGCGGAATATGCAGTGCCCCGGGAATGCATTCTTTTTCATGCTCATCTTTGTTCCTGACATCGAGTAATACCGGTTTTTTTCGCGAGGGCAGCTCATCACTATCAAGCGTTCTGATTGCATCAGTTTCTCCTCCCGACTTTTCCCAATCCTTTATACTTACGTTTAGATAGCCTCTGCTATTCTCATAGCCTATACGCGCAAGCCGCAGCAGTGTGGTCTTTTCTTCTCCCTTTGGAGTAACCAATATTAAGGGGTGATTGAATTCGATCAGGGTTCCCGCCCAAATGGCAAACTGTCCGTTGAGCCCGATATTGATCGAACCTTTCACAAACTTTTTTCCGAATTCCAAGGCATCCCTCGTGTCAAGGATGAAGGCGCCTGCTTCCTCTTCTTTTTTAAATTCTTCCGGTGATAATGCTTTCAGGCTTCGCTGCATGACTGTTTCAAGAAGATCATATCCTTTTGCATTGAGCGCCGCATCTTTAAAAAAATAGGCAGGAGCAAGCGGCTGATCTGTTGTAACCGCAGCAATGAATTGCTCTTTGTTCAGTCGTAACGCGTAATTTGTTTTTTTCTGTTCCCCGATCGTGGACCAGGTTTCTTTTCCTAAATTCTTTCCACAAGCAGATCCGGCGCCATGACCCGGGTAGACGAGCACTTCATCGCTAAGGGTCCTGATCTTGCTTTGTATGGATTGGTAGAGAAGACCGGCCAGTTCCTCCGCGCCCAGGTTACCACTCAGGAGATCCGGCCTCCCGGCATCACCCACGAATAAGGTATCACCGGAAAACAGCGCATAAGGTTGTTTGTTCTCGCCATATAAAAGAAAGCAGACCGATTCAATGGTATGGCCCGGCGTGTGCCGTACTTCTATCTTACAATTTCCAATGAACAGGCATTCCCCGTCATTTGCGATCAATGCAGGATATTGCGGCCTGGCGCCCGGTCCCAAAACAATGGCAGCTCCTGTTCTTTTTGCCAGCTCTAAATGTCCGGACACAAAATCAGCATGGAAATGCGTGATCAGTACATACCTGATCTTTGTTTTATGAGCAGCCGCCGTTTCGATATAAACATCTACATCCCTGATCGGATCAATGATTACGGCATCACCTTCCGAGCCGATGTAATAGGAGGCCTGAGAAAGGCAATTGGTGTAAACTTGTTTAATTATCATTGTTTTTCGTATTAAATGTTCATGACCTGGTATCGAGTCCCTCCTGCAATTCCTTCAATAATTCTTTTACCCGTGGAAAAAGAATATTATTTTCGATATGAAGATGGATATGCAGATCTCTTTCAAACTCTTTAAAGCTCACCATGAGCTGCATGTATTCTCCGGAAGCGTCCGGGGGAGATAAGAAACCTTTAGCTGTGTTTTTTATTCCAGCTAAGATCCGGAGTGTATCTTCGTTCTCATCCTCTAATATACTTAGGGGGTTGCGGATCAGCGCGAGCTCAGGATAAGCCAAAACAGGCATCTTCTTCCTTCGGAGTTCGGAGAGCCGGCGCATATAAGGAAAAATTACGAGGTCTTCTTTATGACAATGCTCCAGTAATTTCCGGGATAACAGTAAAAAGTTTTTTTCTATCTCTGTCAAAGAAACTTTTATATTCTCAGGAAGATCTCCATCGAGGAGTTGACGGATCTGCGAATGGATCTCTGAGAGCGCCTGCTTTTCATCGGAATGGTATTGACCGTTGAGAAAATCGATGAGGCCTCCAATGTCCATCTCAGCAAGTGTTACAGGATAAGCCGTCTGCATTTCACTCTGCAGGCGGCTCATCTCTTTTTCAAGCTCTTCATGAGATAATCCTTCCTGCAGGCAAACCTCTTCGAAAACGCGCTGACCGCATTGGTAATAATCGAGACCATACTTCTCAAACAACACAATGGAAGCCGGGATATGTATGGCCAGTTCGGCGAGAGTTAAGCTCATATTAGTTTTTTAGAATTTGATGAATTACCATTTGTTAACGGAACTTCCTTATTTTTTAATTTCAGATCGGTGATCAGTGAGTCGATGATCCCGCGGGTAATGTGCGGCATTACCACTATTTTCCACCACCGCGGTTCACGCTCATAGCTGTCGGCAACGAGGAAGTATTTTTCAGCAATTGTCGCCGGAATATCCTCACCATAAAGCGTGATAATGTTCATGCAGAGATTCCGGAAATAACGGATCCCCAATTCGCTTAACCTGGAACAAATATCCGTAGTCTGATCATTCAACGCCTGCATTTTTGCCTTCCAGCCTTTGGAACCATAATTATGGAGAGTCATCCAAACCGCAACGGCATTGGCTCCTGAGCGACTTCCGCACAAGGTATGATCCGTTCCGGGAACATACTGCGCTTCACTTGTTCTTACATACTTCAGGTATCCCTTGCGGATGAGGAAGATCCCGGTCCCGTAGGGCGTTTGCAGCATTTTGTGCGCGTCGATCGTAAAAGAGCTGATGTCCGGATTTTTAAATGTGTACGGATTTTCAGGCCTGGTAAACGGATAGATGAATCCGCCAAAGGCAGCATCAACATGCAGTTTGTAATTGATTTTTTTTCTGCTCAGCAAAGCGCAGACCTGTTCAATGTCATCCACCGAACCGAACATGGTGGTGGATAAATTCATGTTTACAATAAAATAGCGTATTCCTTTTTGCAGCGCATCATCCAGCTTTTCCTCCAGTTTTCCCAGGCGCAGTTCCCTGCATTCTTTGTCCACTTCAATAACGAGTGACTGAAGGTTCAGCAGGTTCGCACCCTTGGCAAAGGAGTAATGGCTGTCCTCCGAATAAATAACCGCGATCTCGTCAATAACTGCATTCTGCTCGTACATAAAATAATTCCGATAGATCCACAGCGCTTCAATGTTGGCTTCTGTTCCTCCGGAAGACACATAGCCATCCTGCTCATTTTCTTCTCCACCGAAGATCTGCTCAGCGCAAAGCCTGACCAGCTCCTTTTCCAGCTCCTGTGTGCCTCCGAATATTTTCTCAGCTCCAGTCAGGGTATGGATCCCAATGTGATTGGGATTTGCGATGAGCGTGGATAAGAACGGGGCATTCTCCAGGAAAGGAGCGTCTTCATAAAAAATTTCCGGATCCAGGTAAGTTGCAGGGATCCCTAAAATAGGCGTTTGTCGGTAATTCACATTTTTATTCAATGCCTCCGTTACCTTTTGCCTGATCTTATCGAATGTCAGTTTTGGCCAATACATAAACTAAAACTTATTAAGGTGCAAGTCGTTCTATCTTCCATTTTTCTTCGATCAATGTATAGGAGAGCCGATCGTGCATGCGGTTCGGCCTTCCCTGCCAAAACTCAAAAAAGCATGGCTTTAACACATAGCCTCCCCAATAAGGCGGACGGGGGATCAAACCTCCTTTGAATTCCTCTTCCTTTTTCGTGTAATTCTCTTCGAGGATATTTCTATTCTTTATTACGCGACTCTGGGGAGAAGACCAGGCACCGAGCTTACTTCCGTCGGGACGCATCAGGAAGTACTCATCCGACTCTTTCCCGTTCTGCTTTTCTATTGTACCTTCTATACGCACCTGGCGTTCCAGCTCCGGCCAAAAGAACGTAAGCGCTGCCTTAGGGTTCTCCTGAAGCTCATCTGCTTTTTTACTCTGGTAATTGGTATAGAACACAAATCCTTCTTCGTTAAAATTCCGGAGCAACACAATGCGCGCCGAGGGCTTACCTTCTTTGGTAGCGGTTGAAATGACCATTGCATTCGGGCTTTGCGCAGGTGCATTCACCGCCTCCCTGAACCAGGCCTCGAATTGGATCAGCGGATCCTCCTTTAACATTGCCTCATCCAGGCTTCTTTTGGAAAAATCGTAGCGAAGCCGGCTTATGTATTCTTTCAGGTCTTTCATAAATTATTTTTTACAGCAGTTATGGTAACAGATATTTTCTTTGACTTCGAGAGAAGGACTGAGGTAAGGGATCCCGAGGTTCATTCCCCTCAGGATGAGCATGAGCGCCATTATGCTTACAAATACAGGAACGGCTCTCTTAATTTTTTCCCTTGCATTCATGCTGATCCTATTTCCGGCAAGCGTGAGTAAAAGCATAGCGGGGAATGTTCCCAATCCGAATGCAGCCATGAACAATGCACCTTTCCAGGCCATTCCGGTTGCCATGGCTCCTGCTATGCCAAGATAAACAAGACCACAGGGAAGCAAGCCGTTCAAAATACCGATCAGGAACAAGGAGCCCGTACTGTGAATGCCGAAAAGCTTTTTTAACTGCGCCTTTAATTTTTCCATCAGGCGAAAAATGTTTCCTGTTCTCTTTTTCAGGAAGGAAAAACGTGGTATAAATACCAGGATAAGCATAGCAAGGCCAAGAATAATGGATAATGCATTTTGCCATCCTGCCATTGCCATACCCTGTCCGAACAGGCCGAATAGTAAACCCATGAGGCTGTACGTAACTGCGCGGCCTGAATTGTAAACAAGACTTCCGGACAGCACGGAAAAGAAGGATATACGCTTTACGGGAATGGCAAGAGCGATTGGGCCGCACATGCCTACGCAATGGAAGCTTCCTAAAAACCCGAGCGATATGGCGACAAGAAAAAACATTAATTGATCTGTATGATCCCTTCGTTGTAATAGGTTATTTTATTCACCTCCCAATTCAGCTGAACTTTATACAAGCCTTTTGCAAATTGTTCTGTAGAAATTGTCCGCAGCAGCAAAGTATCCACATCCAGTAAAACAGCTCTGTCAAGAGCAGCATCCGAAGGACGGAAGAACTCAAGGTTCCCCTTTATTTTTTGTCCTTTAAAAAGGGAAGGAAAGCTCAGCTTAAATGTTCCGGGCTTTACTGTCCAGGAGAGCGGTTCGGCCAGCCTGCGGGTGCGTTCTGTCCTGTCGATCCTTTCCTGGTACTTCAGCTCCTGCTCATAATAATTTTTAGAGACCAGCTCCGTTTTTTCACGCATGGTAAAACTTACCATTGTTACAATGAGGGCCACAAAGCCCAGGTACAGTATTGTTATTTTTATTCCCCAGCTCATCATATTAATGTTTAATAGTTACTGGTCCCAGGAAAGTTGTTTCTACTGTTTCCAGCTTTTTGTCACCTGAATAAACCGCAACCTGTAATTTTGTTTTCCTTTTTTTGATCTCCTCTTTCGGAAGGAAAATAAAGAATATACTCTCCGCTTTTGATTCCTTAGCAACTGCCAGATCCTTTCCCACCATTTTAATTGTTCCTCTTCCTGTTTCCAGCTTAAGCGTAACGGGAACTCCCTTGTGTGTTTTATTGATCAGCCGGATGGTATATAAGTTACTGATCATATTGTTTTCCTGTTGCTGAAACAGCATTCCCGGCGTACGCAGTATGGTAGCATCTACATCCCGCCGGGTTACGAGCAATACCACTAACAGCCCGGTAAGAACAAGCAATACTGATGAGTAAGCCATTATTCTTCCTGTAATGCGCAGCTTCTCTCCTTTTGCAATGTTATTCTCAGAAGCAAAACGGATAAGTCCTTTGGGAAGGTTCACTTTTTCCATCATAAAATCACAGGCATCTATACAGGCAGTACAGTTGGTACATTCCATCTGTGTGCCGTTGCGAATGTCTATCGCTACGGGACATACTTTCACACACTGAGCACAGTCGATACAGTCGCCCTTATCATCGCGTCCCTTTTTCCTGAATTTTTCTCTTGGCTCGCCGCGCAAATAATCATAGGCCACCAGAATGGAATTCTTATCCGTCATCACACCCTGCAGGCGTCCGTACGGACAAACGACGAGGCAGACCTGTTCCCTGAACCAGGCATATACCGCGTAAAATATCCCTGTAAATACAAGGAGCGAAATAAATCCTCCGGTGTGCTGCGCAACAGGTTCACGCATGATCTTAAACAACTCTTCCGTCCCGATCACGTAGGCGAGAAATGTATTGGCTATAAGAAATGAAATAAGAAAAAACACAGCATGCTTGCTTCCCTTCTTCAGGATCTTGATCCTGTTGTATGGCATTTTATCCAGGAGCTTTTGGTGAGTCGCATCGCCTTCTATCCAATACTCGATGCGCCGGAAAACCATTTCCATGAAAACTGTCTGTGGGCAGGCCCAGCCGCAGAATACCCTTCCGAAGGCTACGGTAAACAACACCACAAAAAGAATGAACACGAGCATGCCAATTCCGAAAATAAAAAAATCCTGGGGCCAGAAAGTTACTCCGAAAAAGATGAACCGCCGCTCCAATACATTGAAGAGAAAGAAAGGATCTCCGTTTACGCGAAAGAAGGGAAGACCAAAAAATAAAACAAGATAAAAAATGCTGGTGATGGTCCTTGCCGTATACAATGGCCCTTTCGGTTTTTGAGCATAGATCCAATTGCGCTTTCCTTCCCGGCTGATCGTAGCTACGCTATCCCTGAAGTTTTCATCTTTCTCCGTTGTGATTGTCTTTTCCATTTGCGTTTCTTTCTGCACTGAGGTTTCTTTCTGCACTACTATTACACGAGGTTTAAGGCCTGGCCATACTGTCGGGAACTGCTGGTTTTAACGAGTCCGGCTTCGCAAGAAGCGTAGAATCGTTTGGCATTTCTTCTATATAGAGCTCACCCTGTTTTTCTTTTCCATTTAGAGGATTGGTCCCCCGCAAAGAGAGAATAAAGCTGGCCACTTCATGGATCTGCTTTGCACCAAGATCCTGCTGCCAGGCCTTCATGCCTTTTTCCGGGAAACCGTATTTGATCGTTTTAAAAATATCTTTTATTCCTCCCTTGTGGATCCAATACTCATCCGTGAGATTCGGGCCCACGGCTCCTTCTCCTGCTTTACCATGACAAGCTGCGCAGTTATCCATGAAAATAGTTTTGCCAGAATTAAGCGAGGAAATATCCTTAAGCGCTGTCGCATTATTTTCGTCAACAAGGTTTGCCGCTTTTTTGCGGTACTCTTCCGCATCGCGTTTCCCCTGGGCAAGCTGCTCTTCGTATTCGGCAAGCTGCAATTTTCCTCCATTGCCCGAATGATAATAAATAAGGTAAGCGAAGGAGAATAGGATCGTGCAGTAAAAACCATACTTCCACCAGGGCGGCAGGTTGTTGTCGAGCTCGCGGATCCCATCGTAATTATGGTCTAGCAGGATATCCGCTTCTTCTTCAATAGCAACAGATGCATTCAGCTTTTCGATCAGTGAAGGTTGCTTTACCAGTGCCTTCATTTTAACACGCTCTTCCGCCTCTTTCTTTCTGCGTTCTTCAGCGCCGAGTAACTGCATGGAAATTTTGTACAGGATCCATAGGATCACCAGTTCGCATAGAATAATTCCCAGGAGGAAGAAGAAAGTGACGCCGTCGAGTCCATAAAAAGAAGCGCCGATACTTCCGGCCGGAGAAACTGTTTGCGCCTGGACTGAACCTGAAATTCCGAGGAAGGTTACTAACAACATCAGTGCGCCGGGTCCCTTCAAAACTTCGCTGTTTTTCTTTTTATCCTCACGTTTGGCATTTGCCGCCGCTTTTACCACATCGGCAAATACGGCAATAAGCACGAGTAAAAGCAGGATAATGGCGAGCAGGCAAATGAACATGGGATTCAGGAAGACAGAAGAAGACTCAACCGGAAGAGCTGTCTGCGCGGAAGCCGTAAAATAAGGCAGCAGCGCCATGATAAACACTATTCGGCGCCTGCTATTTTTACCTGTATCTAATTTAAGATCCATAATGCAATTTTTTAAAACTGTTGTTCGGGTTCATTATCTAAAGGAATATTTTTCAATTCACTGATGTGCTTTTTGTCTGCCTTTAAAGCATATATGATCAGCAGGGAAAAGAAGACAAAAAAGATGAAGAGCGAGATCATCGGAAAAATGGAGATCCCTGCAATCGATTCGAGGTAATTGATGAATTTCATGTGTTTGATTTTTATTTTTTTCCTTTAATATCTGTTCCTAAGCGCTGGAGATAGGCGATCACCGCTACAATTTCTTTTTGCGGCAGCGTTTCTATTCCATCCTTTTTCAGATTGGCTGCAATGCTATCGGATTGCTTCATCAGCGCCGCGTTCGCCTGTTTGTCAAAGCCGCTTTTATAAGGTACGCCGAGCGTGATCATGGCCCTTATTTTTGCAGGAGTTGAGCTCGTATCGAGATCATCGTCCAGCAACCATGGGTAAGAAGGCATAATAGAGCCAGGCGACATGCTTGTAGGATCAAGCATGTGATTGTAATGCCAGGAATCCGGATACTTGCCGCCGACGCGGTGAAGATCGGGGCCGGTACGTTTCGAGCCCCATTGAAAAGGATGGTCGTAAACGAATTCCCCGGCCTTGGAATATTCGCCATAGCGCGCCGTTTCAGAACGGAAAGGCCTGATCATTTGGGAATGACAAGTGTAGCAGCCTTCGCGAATGTAAATATCCCTTCCCTGCAATTCAAGCGGTGTATAAGGTCGCACGCTTGAAATGGTAGGCACGTTGGATTGGATAAGGAATGTAGGGATCATTTCAATAATACCGCCTATCAGGATCACCACTAAACTCAGCACCATCAGCTGCACAGGCTTGCGCTCGATCCAGCGGTGCCAGTGTTCGCCTTTATGTTTATCGTATGCTTTGATGAGCGGCGCTGCTTCTGCCTCTTCATTCGCAAGAAAAGATCCTGCCTTAACTGTTTTGAAGATATTATAGGTCATGATAATTACGCCGATAAGGTATAGCGTTCCTCCTAAAGATCGCGCTGCATACATAGGAACGATCTGCGTCACTGTTTCCAGGAAGTTCGGATATTTCAGCATTCCCTCTTCGGTGAATTCTTTCCACATCAGGCTCTGCATGAATCCCGCCCAATACATGGGAATTGCGTAGAATAAGATCCCAAGCGTGCCCAGCCAGAAATGCCAGTTTGCAAGTTTGCGCGAGTACAATTCGGTTCTGAACATTTTCGGGATGAGCCAGTAAAGCACACCGAAGGTCAGGAAGCCGTTCCATCCCAGGGCGCCCACATGCACATGCGCCACGATCCAATCGGTAAAGTGTGCGATAGCGTTCACATTTTTCAGGGAGAGCATGGGTCCCTCGAAAGTGGCCATACCGTACGCGGTAACAGCAACCACAAGGAACTTCAACACCACATCTTCACGCACTTTATCCCACGCCCCGCGTAACGTCAGTAAGCCGTTGATCATTCCACCCCAGGAGGGAGCGATCAGCATTACGGAGAAGACCACGCCTAAAGATTGCGCCCAGTCAGGTAATGAAGTATACAATAAGTGGTGCGGACCGGCCCAGATGTATAGAAAGATCAGCGCCCAGAAGTGAATAATGGATAAGCGATAAGAATACACCGGGCGGTTAGCCGCTTTGGGAATGAAGTAATACATCAGTCCCAGGTAAGGCGTAGTGAGAAAAAATGCCACGGCATTGTGACCGTACCACCATTGCACCAGTGCGTCCTGAACCCCTGCATACCAGGAATAGCTTTTGAAAAAACTCACCGGCAGCTCAAATGAATTGACGATGTGCAAGACCGCAACAGTAACAAAGGTGGCAATGTAGAACCAGATCGCAACGTATAAATGTCTCTCTCTTCTTTTAATAATGGTGCCGAACATGTTCCATCCGAATACTACCCAGATCAGCGTTATGGCAATATCGATGGGCCATTCCAGCTCCGCGTATTCTTTTCCTGTAGTGAGGCCAAGCGGCAGGGTCAGTACGGCAGAGACGATGATGAGCTGCCAGCCCCAGAAATGTATTTTGCTGAGCGTATCGCTGAACATGCGCGCTTTGCACAAACGCTGCAGGGAATAATAAACACCCATAAAAATACCATTGCCCACAAAAGCGAATATGACCGCGTTGGTGTGAAGCGGCCTGATGCGGCCAAAGGTGGTAATTCCCGTATTGAAATTCAACACCGGAAAAACAAGCTGAAGGGCGGCCCAGAGCCCTACCGTCATTCCGATGAGCCCCCAGATGATGGTAGCGAATGCGAACTGCTTTACAATCTTATTATCATAACTGAACTTTTCAACTTGCATAGATCTATTTTTTTGTGGATTGCTTTTCTTCACTGGTTTCATCCTCGAACAGCATGCGGACCGAAGGCGTGTAATCATCATCGTATTGTCCTTTGCGCATGGCCCATAAAAAGGCACAAAGAAATCCAAT
>JBJMLS010000194.1:0-10879 GCA_045805185.1 Bacteroidia bacterium
GGAACATTTGGGTTTATTTTGCGGTTTGGAATACCAGGAGGCGAGGTTGAGCAGCATGGCTATTCCGCTGGCATTGTCATTGGCGCCCGGGAAGACTGTTTCTTTCCCCATCATCCCCAGGTGATCATAATGAGCGGTAAATACCAGGAAAGAATCGGGGTACTGCGTTCCTTTAATAAAAGCACAGGTGTTCCGGGTTTTGAATTCAGGGATAAATTTCGCCTCTATTATTGCATCGATATTCCGGATGTCCTTTGCGAAAGAATCCTTCAGGAGTTCAATAAGCGTGTAATTTTCCTGGGTGGTAGAAGCTGACCAGGTGAGTTTTTTTTGCAGGCTCACCACGAAAGGAGCCGGACGTTTGCCATCTGTTGCGCCATACGTAACACTGTCTTTTTTGAAGAGCATAAAACCGCTTGCAGTTCCCTTGCTTTCGGGACCCACAATATAATGTACACCGGGGATCAATGGTTTCCCATCGGCAATTACGCTCATTTTTCCAGGGAAAGTATTTACAGATAAAGTAAAAGGCTGGAAATATGTTTTTTTATTAAGCGGCTTAAGTCCGAAGCTTTTAAATTGCTTGCTGAGGTAAGCTGCAGCTTTGTCCAGCCCGCCGTTCACGTAACCGCGGCCGTAATATTCCTTAGCCGCAAGCGTATTGATCACTTTACGCGCAAAGCTTGTATCCTGCGACCTTAAGAAATTGCAGATAAGGAGAGAAATAAAAATAAAGCGTGAGATTTTCATAAAGCGAAGCGGCTCAGATAAATCGTTTTTGTACGAGCGTATAAAATGTTTTTACAAGGGGATCTTCATCTTTCCAATCGTAAACTGATTTCAGGGAGTTCATATAGGTTTGCGCAGAGATCCAGTTCTCGATTGAGTTGAGCTGCTGCAATGCCGCATTAAATTCAGCTGTTTGTTGCCCGAACAGTTCGTTAATGATCCGGTATTTATCATTAATGCCCAACTCTATTTTTTTTACATTGATGGTAAGTGTTTCTTCGGAAGGTTCAACCGGGCCCTTCTTTTTCTCTTCCATTGGGATCTCTTTTGCATCAGGGATCTCGAGCCTGACCTGTTTTTCTTCCCGCGGGATCTTCACTTCCACTTTGGCTTCTTCTTTTTTCTCCACAGCCTGTATGATCTTCAGGTGTACATCCAGCTCACTTGCTGTGGAAGAGCTTTTTAAGGAATGCTGATAAACAGCGAGCCTGCGATAGATCCCCTCGATTTGCTTTAGTAGTCGTTCAGCATCTTCCGGAGTATGGTTATCCTGTTGCTCATAGTAAGCGATCTCTTTTTTCAGTTCTTCCAACTGCTGGCTGAGCTGGTTTTTAATTGCGGATCTTTGCATGAATAAAGTAAATATTACTTTTTTAAACGTTTAATAAATCAATTTCGCATCAAAGTAAGCACGTTATAATTACGTATATTTACCTGATTAAAATTACATTAAATTTTAGATTCTTCATTACATTTAATATTCTTTTTTTACTGTATTTTAAAGCAGCGCAGCTATGTTTTTAGAGAACACCAGGCCGGTAAGGCACCGTAAAGGATGGATAGAGGTTGTTTGCGGAAGTATGTTCTCCGGCAAAACGGAAGAGCTGATCCGCCGGCTCAGGCGCGCTCAGTTTGCAAAACAAAAAGTAGAGATCTTCAAGCCGCAACTCGACACGCGTTACGATGAGATTAAAGTAGTATCGCACCAGGGAAATGAGATCCACAGTACGCCTGTTCCTTCAAGCTCCAATATATTGCTGCTGGCGAACGATGTTGATGTGATCGGCATCGATGAGGCTCAGTTCTTCGACATGGAACTGCCCGCTGTTTGCAGCCAGCTCGCCGATATGGGCGTGCGTGTGATCGCGGCCGGCCTCGACATGGATTTTTCAGGGAAGCCTTTTGGCCCGATGCCCCAGTTACTGGCTTGCGCAGAATATGTAACAAAGGTTCATGCTATCTGTATGAACTGCGGTGATCTTGCCCATGTTTCTCACCGCAAAACCGCAGAGAAAGGATTAGTGGTTCTCGGGGAAATGGATGCTTATGAGCCGCTTTGCAGGGATTGTTTCAACAAAGCTTTTCAGAAATAATTCCACGAGTATGCTAAGCCTAAAAACAATAGCCGCTTTACTGAATTCAGTTCCCAAAGGAAATGCTGAAAGAGAGATAAAGAGTATTTTCACCGACAGCCGTACTGTTTCCGAAGCGGGTTCTTCACTGTTTATAGCCCTGGTAGGCGAGCGACATAACGGACACAACTATATTGCGGATCTGTATGAAAAAGGGGTGAAGAGTTTTCTTATCAGCGATGCGCAGTTCCAAACAGAAGCATTCCCGGAAGCAGGATTTATTTTAGTAGACAATACGCTCAGGGCATTTCAATATATTGCCGCCTGGCGACGCAATCAGTTTACCATTCCCATAATTGGCATTACAGGCAGCAACGGAAAAACAATTGTGAAGGAATGGCTGTACCAGATGATGCGAGAAGAACATAACATTTGCCGCAGCCCCAAAAGCTATAATTCACAGACAGGTGTTCCGCTCTCGGTATGGCAATTGAATCCGGAACATACTTTCGGGATCTTTGAAGCCGGGATCTCAAAGGCTGGCGAAATGGAAAAGCTGAAACGGATCATTCAGCCAACTATTGGCATCCTCACCAATATCGGATCTGCGCATGATGAGGGATTTACAAATACGGAAGAAAAAACACTGGAAAAACTAAAACTCTTCCATGGCTGCAGGCAGCTGGTATATTGCATGGACAATTCATTCGTTCATGAGCATCTGTACAGGATGGGCGCTTTCACCTGGTCGAAGGAAAGCCGGAACGCTGATCTTTTTGTGAGTGAAATTAATACTGATCAGGGTTCGTCTACGCTAAAAGCAATTTACAATGATGATCTGCTGGAATTGAAGATCAACTTTAGCGACTCCGCATCCATTGAAAATGCAATTACCTGCTGGGCCACTTTACTGATGCTCGGGTACAGACAGAATAGTATTGCGGAACGGATGCTGCAGCTTCACCCGGTAGCCATGAGACTGGAGATGAAGCAGGGAATAAATAATTGTTCGGTGATCAATGACAGCTACAATTCGGATCTGGCTTCACTGGCAATCGCGCTTGATTTCTTAAATCAGCAGCATCAGCATCCGAAGAAGATCCTGGTCCTTTCGGATATATTGCAGACCGGAAGAAGTGAGAAGGAGTTGTATGCTGAAGTCGCCGCACTTATCAAGACAAAAGGGATCCATCAGTTTATAGGGATCGGACCTGTCCTCGGCAGGAACAAAAATTTATTTGAAGAAGGTTCACTTTTTTATCAAAGTACTGAAGAATTCATTTACGGGATCCATACTGTATTGCTTCAGCAGTTCGCCAATGCCACCATTCTCCTCAAAGGAGCCAGGGACTTTGAATTTGAAAGGATCAATTCTCTTCTTCAGCAAAAAAGTCACGATACGGTTCTTGAGATCAACCTGAATAACCTGGTGCATAATGTAAATTATTTCAGGAGCAAGCTTAAGCCCGGAACAAAAGTAATGGCGATGGTAAAAGCCTCTTCTTACGGAAGTGGGAGCTATGAGATCGCTTCAAGCCTTCAGTTTCACCGGGCGGATTACCTGGCCGTGGCTTATGCCGATGAGGGTGTCGAGCTGCGCAAGGCAGGAATAAGTTTGCCGGTTATGGTGATGAGTCCCGAGGTGCAGGCTTTTGAGGATATTGTAAATTACAAGCTGGAGCCAGAGCTCTTCTCTTTTCGCATACTCCATTTATTCAGCGAATACCTGGAGCAGAATAATCTATCAGCTTATCCTGTACACCTTAAGCTCGACACAGGAATGCACCGCCTGGGTTTCGATGAAGATGAAATTGAAAAGCTGGCGGAAGAATTAAAGAAAAACAACCGGATAAAAGTGACTTCGGTATTTTCTCACATGGCAGCAAGTGATGAAGCCGCGCTCGATGGGTTTACGCAGGAACAGGTTGCCTTATTTAAAGATCTGAGCGAAAGGATAAGCGCTGTTTTACCTTATCCTTTTTTACGGCACATCTGTAATTCAGGAGGCATCGTGCGTTTTCCCGAAGCGCATTTCGATATGGTGCGCCTGGGCATTGGAATGTATGGTGTAGCGGTAAACGATACGGAACAACAGCAGCTCCTGAATGTAAGTACGCTGAAGACCACAATCTCCCAGCTGAAGCAATTGGAAGCGGGAGATACTGTCGGGTACAGCAGAAAAGGAAAGATCACAAAACCCACATTGATGGCCACCGTTCCCATTGGGTATGCCGATGGGCTGAGCAGAAAACTGGGTAATGGGAAAGGATGCATGTATGTGCATGGAAAAGCGGCGCCACTGATCGGAAGTGTATGCATGGACATGTGCATGCTGGATGTTACCGGAATAAGCTGTAACGAAGGAGATGAAGTTATTATTTTCGACAGTATAGATAAGTTAAATGCGATAGCTGCTGTTGCCGAGTCCATTTCTTATGAAGTGCTCACCAGTGTTTCCACCCGCGTAAAAAGAATATATGTGCAGGAGTAGGCATAACAAATGAACATGCCGGAGCTTTTAAAACGACCAGATTAGATGCTTAAAAAAATTCTTATCGTATTTTTATCAGTTGTCTTTTTTTTAATTTTTTCCTGTTCGGAAGATCAGATCGAAAAAAAACAAGATAGTAAAGCTGATTCTGTTGTGACCTACGCAGAACATATTGCTCCTGTTCTTTTTGACAAATGTACCTCTTGTCACCGTCCGGGAGAAGCCGGTCCCTTTAATTTGCTTACTTATAACGATGCTGTTGTAGCAGCAAATAAAATTCGATTCACAGTAGAAACGCATTTCATGCCTCCCTGGCCAGCGGATCCTGAATACACTCACTTTATTGGAGAACGCGTTATGAGCAGGGAAGAGATCGATCTGGTAAAAAAATGGATAGCGCAGGGAAAGCAAAAAGGCGATACTACGAAAATGACCGCAGCACCACTATATTACAAAGGCTCTTTTTTCGGCAAGCCCGACCTTGTGGTGAAAATGCAAAAACCTGTATTTCTCAAGGGAAACGGAACAGATCATTTCCTGATGATCAAAATTCCTTACACACTTCCGCATGATACCTTTGCGCGCTATTTTGAATTTGTTCCCCATCAACGCAAACTGGTCCATCATGTCAATGGTCATCTGATCTCCTATAATGAAATGAGGAGCTTCGATTACTACAAAGGAGAAAGTACTGTTCCGGATGTGCAGGCTAATTTTAAAGACGCGTTTGGTAAAATGAAACTGGGCTATACCGATAACAAGCAACCGGATTTCCCCCTGCTCACCCCGAATACCGTATATTATCTTCCCGGATATGTTCCGCCGGTCTACCCTGAAGATATTGGCGGTTATGTGATGAAAAAGAACGGCGCATTCTTATTGAAGAATATTCATTACGGACCTACTACCAAAGATGTCTGGGACTCTTCCTGTATCAACGTCTTCTTTATGAAGTCGCCTCCAAAACGTCCGGTGAAAGAAATGCAGATGGGAACATTTGGCGTTTCAGCCATAGAGCCGGCACTGGTTATTCCGCCGAATGAGATCAGGACCTTCCATACCCAGTTAACGGTTCCTCAGGATATTTCCGTACTGTCGGTAAACCCGCACATGCACCTGCTCGGGAAAACTTTTCTTGCTTACGCACTCACACCATCGCGCGATACCATCAGGCTGATCAGGATCAATAAATGGGATTTCCGCTGGCAGTATTATTATACGTTCAGAGCAATGGTAAAGATCCCGGCAGGTTCCGTGATCCATGCTTACGGCAGCTTCGACAATACGGATAAAAATCCTTTCAATCCTTTTTCTCCCCCCCGCGAGATCAGCCAGGGAGAAGGAAATGAGAGCATGCAAACTACCGAGGAAATGTTCCAGTTCATTTTTACTTACCTGCCTTACCAGCCTGGTGATGAAAAGATCAGTCTCCAGGGAAAATGATTTTTTGTTATCTTAACTGCGTGAAGACGCGCTCTCTTTTTTGTCTGTTCCTGTTCAGCTGCTTTTTTCCGGGATCTTCCCAGGATGAAAAACGGCTGGATTCAATAGCTACTGCCATTAGCAGATCTCCGGATGATACCAATAAGGTGAAGCTCTGCCTCATGGCTCACCTGCTCCTGCAGCATCCGGCTCCCGACAGCGCAAAAGTATATTCGGATAAAGCGCTTGCCCTCTCTGAAAAGCTGCAGTATAAGGCGGGAATTGCCGGCGCGCTCGACAATATCGGAAACTATTACAACGGCAGGGGAAGTTATGCAGAAGCGCTCAAGCATTTTTCGCGCGCCTTGGATGTGTTCGAACAGCTTGGCAGGAAACGCAACATGTCCGTGGTTTGCAATTCGATCGGGAACACCTACCTCGGGATCAACAACGATGAAAAAGCAGTTGAGTATTACCAGAAGAGTCATGACTATGCTGTTGAGGCAAAGAATAAGTATGCCGCTGCCATTGCCGATGTGGGACTTTCTTCCGTGTTCAGTAAAAAAGGCCAATACCGTTCGGCCTTAAATTCGCTTTTCGAAGCGAAGTCCATTTTCGAGGAGCGTAAGGCGAAATATCCCGTGGCGGTTTGCCTTACCAATATCGGAAGCGCCTATGTCGATCTTTCGATGCCGGACTCCGCGCTGTATTATTTTGAAAGCTCCCTGCAGATCCATGGAGAGGTGCAGAACAATTACGCGATCTTTTCCACCCTTCAGCTGATGGGAAATGTATTCGCCGGGAAAAAGGAATACAAAAAAGCGCTTGATTATTATTTCAGGAGCCTGGACCTGGCGCATAAGAATGGCGCCGTAGATAATGAAAAAAGTATTTGTAAGAATATCTCGGACGCTTACCGGTCGATGGGAGATTTTAATAAGGCTTATGAGTACTACGTAAAATTTACGGCATTCAAGGATTCTGTTTTTAATTCCGACAGTCACAAACAGCTGTTGGAAGTGCAAACGAAATACGAGACCGAGAAAAAGGACAAGGAAATACTGGTGCTGAACAAGGACAGGCAGTTAAAGGAAGCGGCCATCAGCCAGGCGCGTTTTATCATTAGCGCTGCGGCTGTGATGTTGCTGATCGTGGTCATTTTTGCGCTTTTCATGTGGCGCGGTTACCGCATCAAGAAAAAAACCAACCGCATCTTACAATTTCAGAAGAACGTGATCGAAGAAAAGAACAAAAGTATTACGGACAGCATTCGTTATGCAAAGAATATACAGGAAGCGATCCTACCCGAAGAAGAATTACTGGATGCTGTACTTGGAGAACATTTTATATTTTTTAAACCGAAGGATATTGTTAGCGGCGATTTTTACTGGGTGGCGCATAAAAAGGACAGGTTCTATTTTGCTTCAGTTGATTGCACCGGTCATGGCGTTCCGGGAGCCTTCATGAGCATGATCGGAAATACCCTGTTAAATGAGCTGGTGAACGATAAGCAGATCACTTCTACCGCGGGCATTCTTTTCAGCCTGCGCGAAGGCGTCATCAAATCTTTAAAGCAAAGCGGCGCTGCGGGTGAAGCACGCGACGGAATGGACATCGCCTTGTGCTGCATTCACAGTAATGGGCAGCTGGAATTTTCCGGGGCCAACAATCCCTTGTGGATCATACGCGAAGGAAAATGCATTGAATTTAAAGGTGACAAGCAGCCGATCGGGATCTACAGCGGGGAAGCGCTCTCCTATACCAGACACGATATTCAATTAAAAAAAGGAGATGCGGTCTATACGTTCACGGATGGCTTTGCCGATCAGTTTGGCGGGGTGAAAGGAAAAAAATTCAAGTATAAGCAATTGCAGGAGCTCTTGTTGAATAATTTCTCACGGCCCATGCGTGAACAAAAAGAATTGCTCAGCGCCACTTATGAAAGCTGGAGAGGGCAATTGGAACAGGTGGATGATATTTTAGTGATTGGGGTTCGCATCTGAAGACCGAATGATAATCAGGACCAGCCTGCCTGGGATCTGCAGGTATTATTTATAAGGATGCTACAATAAAACAGGAAATGATGCGGACGATGAAGATGAATGCGGTACTTTTTCTCTTGTTCTTTTTTTCAAAGAGCGCTTTGCCCTTCAGTAGTGATACGCTTGAGATCAGGAGACTGATCCGGCAGAGCGATTCCCTGCAGTTTACTGCCCCGCAAAAAGCGCTGGAGTACTGCCTGCTGGCCATCAGCATTGCGGAAAAAAATGGAGAGCGTAAATGGCTGTCCTATACCTATAAATGGACCGGCGATACCTACGACAAGCTGGGGGAGCTGGATAAGTCGCTGGCAATGCTGAACAAGGCCCTTGCTAATGTTCCTGTTGAAAAGCAGAATTATGCCACCCTGGCCGACATTTTCAATTCCATAGGTTTGAATTATTCGCGCAGGGGAGACTTTAATACGGCCATAAAAAACTACCTGCGCTCGCTGGACTACTGTGGCATGACCGGGGATGTGAGTCATGAGGTGTATACCCTGCAGAACCTGGCCATTGCTTATGCGCAGACCAACAACGTGGAAAAATCCGTAGCGGCTTTTAAAAAGCAGGTGGATATGTACAAGGCGATGGGTAAGACGAAGTCGCTCGCGGATACGTATATCAATATCGGCGCCGTCTTCGATATGAAGCCGGAGCCCGACAGCTGCCTGGTCTATTACAAAAAGGCTTACGATATTCTTGCGGTGTCCGGCAAAACCTCCTCTATGGCCATGCTGATGAACAATTTCGGGAAAAGCTATTTCGATAAGGGAGACAGGACGCGCTCGCTGGAATATTTTCAACAGGCGCTGGAGATCCGCCGGCAGCTTGGCGATAAGCAGGGACTGGTACTTTCGCTGAACAACATGGCCGAGGTGCTGCACCATTTCGGAAAGCTGGAGGAGGCGATTGCCTGTGCGGAAGAGGGCTATAAGCACGCGAGCGAGATGGGCGCAAAGGAACTGCTGAAAAGTAATTTCTCTGTGCTGGCAGACTTATATTCAGAAAAAGGAGATTATAAAAAGGCATATGCTTACCGCACTTCTTATGCGGCGCTGAGCGACAGTCTTTCCGATGCCGAAGGGATCAAGCAGATCGCGGAGATGGAGACCAAGTACGAAACCGACAAAAAGGAAAAAGAGATCAGCCTGCTCAATAAAGACAACGAGGTTAAGAATGCCGAGATCGCAAAAGAGAAGACATTCCGTTACTCCATTACCGGCTTTGCCGTGCTTATACTCGGGCTCAGCTTTGCCTTGTATAAGGGCATCCGCAACAAGCAGAGAGCCAACCATGCCCTGACCGAGCTCAACAAAGAGATTCATATGCAGAAAATGGTGGTGGAGGAAAAGCAGAAGGAAATACTGGACTCTATTTACTATGCGCGGCGGATCCAGCGTGCCCTTATCACAAGTGAGCGGTATATTGCAAAAAATATTGGAAGGTTGAAGGACAATTCTTTTTAAGGAGAGCGGTTATTCCAGGTTTCTTACATTACTGTTATCGGTAAACTTTTTCCTGGCATCTAAAAAACTAAAGCCGACCGTAAGGTTCAGGCAGAAATTATTCTTTACGTTGAGGTAGCCGGAGTAAATGCCGCTTCCGTAATCAGCGAGAAAAGATCCACTGAAGTATTTTACATCCTTGGCGAGGTAAGGTTTGAGCCAGGAGCTGATCCTGATATTTTCCCGGATACCTGCAATAAGGTTAATGAACCTGTTTTAGAAGTACTCAGGGTATCTCCAACTAATTGAGTTAGCGAAGTACAGGCCCCACCGTAAAGAGCGGCTTTTTTTATTTTCCAGATCGCGGGATCTAAGATGGACTTGATACTTATCCGGATATTTTCGTTAAGGGCTGAAAATTTATATCAATAAATACTATCCGTTGTTTTATGATCCGGCTCATTTAGTTCACTTGACAGCGATGAAACATGAGTCAATGCGAAAGCGCTATCACAACTCATTCCTACCTGCGCCTTAGCAGCGTTCGAAGCAAAAAGCAGGGAAATAAACGAAAGGAAAAATATTTTTTTCATAGCACGTGGGATCAGGGTAGATCCAAGCTACGCCTTCCCTGCTTACAAAACAAGTGTTTTCGATGAGCTGCGGCTAAAAACGGTTAAGCGGTAAGCGCATCAATTCAGCACTGACATATAATTGCAGTATAAAATGGCTGAAACAAAAAACCCCTCCGCTGTATGTGAAAGGGTTTTATTCAATACTGCTTTATGAAATTAATGCATTATTCATCTTTCCGTCAAACAACTCGCTCTCTTTCTCTGCGCCTCCGGGTCTCTGGTCCCAGAAGCCTAGCGCTGCACGATCACCTTCCTCGTAAACTCTGCATCCTTACCAGTCACCTTCAGGTAATAAACTCCTTCGCTCAGTGTGCCGACATCGATGCTCTTGTTTTTAAAGCTGCTGCTCTTCTCACTGAATACCAATCGTCCAAGCATGTCCCTCAACTCAACGCTCACATTGCTTACCGCATGCTCAACAGACAAATTAATGCTGTTGGAAGCAGGGTTCGGGTAAATGTTGAAGAGATTGCTGAAGCTGTTCTCAGCTATGCCGGTATAGGAGGTCACCTTGATGTTTGACCGCGAAGTATTAATTGCCCCCCTGCTGATACCGCAGGAATTCTGCGCATGGATCTCTACGGCATATTTCAATATTCCCGATGGAGGAAAAGGATCGTTGTAAGTAATGTTGGTGCTCGGTACGGAATCGATTACGATCCATCCTGTGGAAGAATGGTGACGAAGGATGTAAAACGTGGTGTAGCTGATCCCCTGGTACTGATCCCAGCTCAGGTCGAGCCCGCTTACCGGGTTTGGTGCA
>JBJMLS010000195.1:0-13769 GCA_045805185.1 Bacteroidia bacterium
GAATTTACAATTGCATAATCCTTTTCTACCCCCTGCCGCGAGCCAACGTTCAGTGTAAGATAATTTGAACGGCGATTGGTTGTAGTATTGATCACTTTTCCCGGAATATAAGCGTATTTCTTACGGTAAAGCGTATCGCGACGAATGAATACCGCAGCGGGAAGAATGTCGTAAGCGGACTTAACCTGGTTATGAAGAATTGCGTTTTCCTTTGCAAGTTTCTCATTCTCTTCCTTGAGCAATAAATATTCCTTTCCATTAGCCACCGCCGTATACAGGTTTGCAGAAACAGAATTTGCAGAATTGAGAATGGACGTACTTTGGTAACTGCGGTTTTTCATCATGAGCAAAACACAAACAAGCTCGAACACCAGGAAGAGAAAAAAGAAATGGTTCCGGTAAACAAAATTGATAAGGTTGCGCATGACCTGTTATAAGAATTCTTTTTTTAATCTTTTACTACTACCTGGGGAGTTGGGTGACTTGTGAATTGGAAGCTTAGAATTATGCGAACTAATTGCCCTGCTAGTCTAAAGTGATTTTTTCTCACAACTATTAGAGTGATCTTTTTTTTCGTCAGAACAATTTTCCAAACTTTCACTCCACAATTCTTCAGTTGAAGAAGCTCCCCTTTCAAAACTACAAAGGTGCGGAACCGTTTACTTGATCAGGAAAGGGAACTTATGAACATTCTTGAGTGCAATTCCGGTACCCCTGGCCACTGCGCGAAGCGGGTCTTCTGCAATGTGTACGGGAAGCTTTGTCTTCATGGAAATGCGCTTATCCAATCCGCGCAATAAGGATCCTCCGCCTGCAAGGTAAATGCCCGTGCGGTAAATATCCGCAGAAAGTTCAGGAGGAGTCATCTCGAGTGCATTGAGGATCGCTTCCTCGATCTTGGAAATGGATTTATCAAGGGCGTGAGCGATCTCGATATAGGAAACATAGATCTCCTTTGGAATTCCTGTCATCAGGTCGCGGCCGTGTACGGCATAATCCTGTGGCGGATTCTCAATTTCCGTCATTGCAGCGCCTACCTCGATCTTTACGCGCTCTGCAGAACGTTCACCGATAAGGATATTGTGCTGACGACGCATGTATTCTTCAATGTTTGCAGTGAAATCGTCGCCCGCAATACGAATGGATTTATCGCAAACGATACCTCCGAGCGCAATAACCGCGATCTCGCTGGTACCACCGCCAATGTCGATGATCATATTTCCCATCGGCTCTTCCACATCGATCCCCATACCGATCGCGGCCGCCATGGGTTCATGGATCATGTAAACTTCCTTCGCCCCGGCATGCTCGGCGCTGTCACGCACCGCGCGTTTCTCCACCTCCGTAATGCCCGAAGGGATACAAATTACCATGCGTAAGGAAGGCTGGAACAAACGTTTGCCGGGATTGATCATTTTGATCATTCCTTTGATCATTTCCTCCGCTGCCTGGAAATCCGCGATCACTCCGTCCTTCAGCGGACGAATGGTCTTGATGTTCTCGTGCGTTTTACCGTGCATCTGCTGGGCCTGTTTTCCAACGGCAATGACCTTGCCTGTAGAACGGTCAACCGCTACAATGGAAGGTTCGTCCACGACCACCTTGTCGTTGTGAATGATCAGCGTATTTGCTGTTCCTAAGTCGATCGCTATTTCCTGGGATAAAAAACTGAATAGAGCCATATTTTAATTGGGGAATTGTTGAATTAGTAAGTTGGAGAATTGTTGAATTAGTGAGTTGGTGAATTATCGAGTTGGTGAATTATCGAGTTGTTGAATTAGTGAATTATTGAATTGTGATTATTGTGTTGGCGAATTAGTGAGTTGTTGAATTAGTTAGTTGGTGAATTAGTGAGTTGGTGAATTTTGAATTAGTGAGTTAGCATTAATTTATCTTTTCGTTTGTACTTGACTTTAGGCTCTGATAGTTTATCTGTTTTAGACTGTCTCTTGTCTTTGAGCGTTTTCCTGGACCTTGCCAGTATTTTTAAAATTTCATTCGCCTCAGCAGCTACTTTGCTATGCTCAGGGCCGGAATGAATCTCTGCTTCTTCAATAATTTCCAGCCAGAAAGCTGTTTCATCCGCTTCTTCCACTGCTATACTAAGTTTAGCAAAAAATTCCGCTTCCGATCTTCCCCTGCAACAGGCCCGATAATTAGCTGCAACCGAAGTTGCCGACCTGATCAATTGCTTCTTCACTATATACCCCTCTTCGCTTTTTGGAATCTTCCGGGAATACTTAATTACTGATACCGCCAGTTCCTTTGTTCTTTTTTTTAATTTATCGGCAAAACTATCTTCCATATTATATTCTAAAAATTCTCCAATTCAATAACTCTCTATTTCACCAATTGTCTTAATGCTTGAAATGACGGGTTCCTGTGAACACCATTGCCATACTGTGTGCATTGCAGTATTCTATGCTGTCCTTGTCCTTAATGGATCCGCCCGGCTGAATTACTGCCCTGATCCCCGCTTTGTCTGCAATTTCCACGCAATCCGGAAAAGGAAAAAACGCATCACTTGCCATTACCGCGCCTTTCAGATCGAAGCCGAAATTATTCGCCTTGTGAATGGCCTGCTGCAGAGCATCCACGCGCGATGTTTGTCCCGTGCCACTTGCAAGCAGCGTATTATTTTTTGCCAGAACGATCGTATTGGATTTGGTATGCTTTACCAGCTTGTTCGCGAATAACAGGTCCCTGATCTCATCCGCTGTGGGTTGTACGTTGGTTACGGGATTAAGGTTCGCTGCTGTTTCCGTTTTCATGTCCTTATCCTGTTCAATAACTCCATTGAGCAAAGTACGGAAGGACTTCTCCCCGAATTTCACCGGCTTCTGCACCAAAATGATCCGGTTGGCCTTACTCTTCAATATTTCTAATGCTTTAGCGCTATATGAGGGTGCAATGATCACCTCGAAGAACAATTTGTTTACTTCGGCCGCGGTTGCCTCGTCCACCTCAGCATTCGTGATCAGGATTCCTCCAAAAGCTGAGACCGGATCCCCCGCCAATGCTGCATTCCAGGCATCCAGTAATTTTGGACGGGAAGCAATACCACAGGCATTGTTATGCTTTAAAATGGCAAAAGTAGTTTCGGTAAAATCCGACATCAGCGCTACGGCAGCGTCAACATCAAGGAGGTTATTATAGGAAAGTTCCTTCCCGTTCAGTTTGTCGAAAAGCTCATCCAGCTTCCCGTAAAACACACCCTGCTGGTGAGGATTCTCACCGTAACGCAATACATTACTTTCGGTAAGGCTCTGCTTGAACACCGGGATCTTTTCCGTTTGATTGAAATAGTTAAAAATAGCCGTATCGTAATGACTGCTCATCGCAAAAGCCTTTGCTGCAAAATGCCTCCGGTCGTTGAGATCGGTCAAGCCGTTCTTCTCTTCCAGCACCTTCAACAGGGAACTGTAATCATTACGGGATGAAACAATGACCACATCATTGAAATTCTTTGCCGCTGCCCGGATCAGGGAAATGCCGCCAATATCGATCTTTTCAATAATTTCTTCTTCTGAAGCGCCTTTGGAAAGGGTTTCCTCGAAAGGATACAGGTCAACGATCACCAGGTCGATATCAGGGATCTCATGTTTTTCCATCTGGTCCACATCACTCTGCAACTCGCGCCTGCCAAGGATCCCACCAAAAATTTTCGGATGAAGTGTCTTCACGCGTCCGCCCAGGATCTCAGGAAAAGCGGTGAGCGATTCCACCGCAAGTACAGGAACACCAAGCTTCTCAATGAAAGTCTGTGTGCCTCCGGTGCTATAGAGCGTAATACCAAGTTGATGAAGTTTTTTAATTACCGGCTCCAGGTTATCCTTGTAAAATACAGAAACCAGGGCGCTTTTTATTTTTTTTGAACCGTTCATAAGCCTTTGCTAAGGCGCAAAATTAAGGAAAATACCCGGCGTAAATTCCGCAAAATCACTTTGTTGATAACTGTTTGCGATTGTTCAAAACCCGGCAGACGCTTTTACCTTATCCTCGTTTTTTACCTTCCACAAAAAGCTTTCAGGTCTTATATTATTTTCAGTTATTTTTACCGTGCAAAAACCAGGTTTTTTTACCGAAAAGAGAAATGCTGTTTATCACCTTACTTAAAGAGAGTATCTATTTCGCCTGGCATGCGCTGATGGCGAATAAGCTGCGCACCTTCCTTTCTTTGCTCGGGATCACCATTGGGATCTTTGCCATTATTATTGTTTTTACCATTGTCGACAGCCTGGAGAATAACCTGCGCGGCAGTATTGATTCGCTGGGTAGCGATGTGGTGTTTGTACAAAAATGGCCATGGACCTTTGGACCGGATTATCCCTGGTGGAAGTACATGAACCGTGAAGTTCCCAATGTAAAAGACATGAGTGATGTTCAGAAAAAAAGTCGCTCAGCGGAAGCAGTCGCTTTTCACGTGAATACCCGTAAAACAATTAAATACAAAAGCAATTCGATCGAGAACGCAACAGTAACCGGCGTTTCACATGAATACGACAGAATCGTTTCCTTTGAGATCGAAAACGGGAGGTATTTTACCGATGTGGAATCCGAGGGGGGAAGAAATGTTGCCATTATCGGCAGCACCATAGCAGGCGGACTTTTTCAGCAGGGAGAAAATCCGGTTGGGAAAAACATCAAAGTAATGGGGAACAAGCTTGCTGTAATTGGCGTTTTCAAAAGGCAGGGGGAAAGCATGCTGGGAAACAGTATGGACGCGCAGATCCTTGTCCCCGTAAATTTTATCCGCAACCTCATCGATATCCGCTCGGAGAATGTTGATCCATACATCGCGGCCAAGGCGTACCCGGGCATTACCAATGCGCAGCTCATGGATGAGCTCACCGGGATCATGCGGGGTGTGCGACAACTCAAACCGAGCGCTGACGATGATTTTTCACTGAATGAAACAAAACTGCTTTCACAGGGATTCGATGGCTTGTTTAACATTGTTGGGATCGCGGGCTGGATCATTGGAGGTTTTTCCATACTTGTCGGCGGGTTCGGTATAGCCAATATCATGTTCGTTTCTGTAAAAGAAAGAACCAACCTGATCGGGATCCAGAAATCATTAGGGGCAAAGAATTATTTTATCCTGATGCAGTTCCTCAGCGAATCGGTTTTTCTCTCCCTGATCGGAGGCATCATCGGACTCCTCCTCATTTTTATCATTACCTTATTTGCCGGCGATTCCTTCGGCATGGAAATAAATCTGTCGCGTTCGAATATCATCCTGGGATTAACGATCTCCTTCCTGATCGGGATCATTTCCGGATTCATGCCTGCTTACGGCGCTTCACAACTCGACCCGGTGGAAGCAATAAGATCAAACTAAATGAGCGCGATAAGTAAAACGAAAAGGCCCATCATTATTTCTATTGCAAGTCGCACAGGGCTGGCTGGCGCGCTCTTTTCTTTTATTTACGTTTTCAGTCCCGGCCTTAAAAAGTACAGCGACTTTTTGCCTTTGGCCATTGGCTTGCTGGTGGCGCTGCGTTTTGTTTCACTTGTTGGGATCTGGCACATGAAGCGTTGGGGAGTGGAACTTTTCATCTTTACTTATTTCGCTTTCCTGATCGTGAGCATCTGGCTTGGCGAAGTGTATTCCATCAATTATTTCGGACTCTTCTTTTCTACAGCTTTCCTTGTCATCTTCGTGATCTATTACAAACGGATGGATAAGAATTTGTAATTCTTTACCAAAGCCTCGTCATTCTAATTTCAACCTGAAGTGATTCGATACGGATCCCGACTGCGTTCGATCTGACTGACTCATCTGAACTGTCATTTCGAGCGCAGTCGAGAACAGGTGCAAAGGCAATTAAACAAATCGATATTTTATTTCCGTATCTTTTTCATGTGTCCCGCATTATACGGACACATCGGATGATCAAAAAACTACTATACCTTTTCCTCTTTATCTCTTTTCACTTATCTCCGGCGCAGAGCGAATGCGGTCCCTCGGGATATACAGGAAAAAAAGTAAATTATTTTTACAATACGATGAAAATTGAACGCCTGGAAAATTACCAGGACGGAATGCTGCATGGAGAAGTGATCGATTATTACAAGAATGGCGAGGTCATGCAAAAACAGATCTTTCGACTGGGAAAACTAATTGAAACACCGGTAAAGATCGATTACGCTAAAAAAAGAAAACTGGAAGACGAAGAATACAGGCAAGCGCATCAATATGAAAAAAAATATACTCCTGAGCCGGTTTCCTATGCCAGGAAAACAAACTACCATTCTACCTATAACAAAACCACAAAAACAGGCGATTCCTGTGCGCTCACTACAACCTACGATTACAAGAACAGGGTGATCCATACTTCTGAATTGTGCACGGTTAACCGGAATGCCATCCAGGAACAAAAAACCTGGGATACGCTGGGACAGCTGCTGACTGAAAGTAAATTCAGGAATTATGTAGTCCTGCATTCAAAAGAATATTATCCCAACGGAAATCCAAAAAGTGAAACAGTACTGGACGAGAAAACAATGTTGAGCAGGACCCGCGGCTGGACAATTACACATCGTTTGATGACCGAGATTATAGGTTACCAGCCGCTCTATTCGGGCGATCCTACTTACCTCACTATACAGAAAGAATTCGATAGTCTTTCCCGCCCTATTTACCGGCGCGAGCAAAACCAAAGCGGATCCAATTGCATCGTGTACAATTATTCCGGTACTGAAAAAAAATTCTTTCTTCTGTCAGATCATGGTACCTCTTACCTCAATGGCACAGTACCGACTGAAAATTATACGGCAGGGCATTTCGAAAACGGCGAAGCTTTCATCGATAAAATTGTGGACCGTGAAGGAAAAATACTCCTGGAAAATGGAAAAGGAAAATTCAGGGGTTTTTACCAGTTCGTTGCTCCTTCTGAATTTTTGTTGCCGGATACCATACGTCATCCGCAAGGCGTAGGATTTACAATGATGATCCACACTACTACTCCTGGATACCTGGGTCTGCAAAATGAAGAAAGGTTCTTCTCTTCCAATGTTGCGGTATGCTCCTTTGCTCACGCGGAGGGCCATTTTAAGAACGGAAAAAAAACGGGTAAATGGCATTTATACAACCGTGAACGAAATGATCATACTAATTCGGATGAATTATTTTACGGTGTAGGCGGAGAAATGAGCGGCCGCTATGAAGATGGGATCCACACAGGAGAATGGATCTATAACAGCGGACTTTGGAAGATCAAACTCGAATACGGTGATAAGGGAGAGGCGCAAACCGAAATACAGGTAAAAGAGCCTGACAAAAAATTGAAAGAAGATATGGAAGCCCAGGAAAGATACCCGGACCATGAATATAGTGAATATAGTTTTACGCCGCGCTATATGATCTCCGGCCGAATGAAGAATGAATTTCCTGAGGGTGAATGGGACTGCTATTCCAGTTATCCGAAAACACGCATGGGTAAATTTTATTTCAGTGCCGGAAGATTTACCGGCGTTTCCGAGAAGTACTTTTCAAACGGGAAGCTGAGTATGAAAAACAATTACAAATCAGCGGGCCGCAGCAGACCTCTATTCTATTCACCTGAAGGCGATCTCTTGCCGGGAACGGATTATACACATGAATACCTGCAGACTGAGAATGGAATTGCTCAGGGTAAATACCTGAAATGGGATGCGGCAGGGAAGATCATCCAAAAAGGAGCGTACAGCGACGCCAGAAAAAACGGCGAATGGATGAAGGTCAGTCATCATTACAATTATGAAACGTATGATCCGTCAAACAGGCTCCAGGTTGATTCTCTTGTGATCCATTACCAGCTCGACACCCTGTATGGTTCCTGGTTCCACAAAACAAATTACCTGCTGGAAAAAGGAAATTATGAAAAGGGAAAACAGGACGGCCTATGGAGCAAAACGGAAATACGCTATAAGGATACGGTGAACAAAGAAGAAATTTTTGATGATGGAAAAGCTTACCTCATCAATTACTTCAGTAATGGAAAACAACTGGTAAAGAACGGATTTGGATCTGTCAGAACCCCTTCTGATCTGAGCGACCTGGTGATAGAAGATCTTTATGAGAACGGCTTGGCGGTAAAATCGGTGGCTACCTATACGCTCAGCAATTATGTAGAATCCATCACCTACAAAACACCTAAAGGCGATTCACTGGCATATTTCCAGCCTAAAGAAGGAGGAACATGCATCAAAGACGGGACAGGAGCCAAATCATTGCTTACGGAAGATAAGATCCTTTATCAGGTTCATTATTATAGAAAGGGTCGGGTTATTCGCGTGGACTATTATGACAGGGGTTATTTCAGCCGCTCTGTAAATTTCTTCACGAGTTCGGACTCCAGCTACAATTATACGACAGCAAAAGAACCTTTGATCACCAGGAAAATGGAGCTGACCGATGAAGGCCTGCTCATCACGATCAAACTGAGCAATCTGAAACCTTCCTGGGAAAACCTGAACGTTTCCCTCAGCGTTGGAAATGGTGTGAAGCGTTTTATGGATACCTTAGGGTTCAGAACCATACAAAAGATCAATTCCGCTTATTTCCGGTATATCTGTAATGAAAAGCACGAAAGCGAAAGAACACTTTCTTTTTACTCAGGATCTTCCGATCCGGGTTACGATGCCAGTATTGGCGTTCATGTATATTACTTTGAAGACAGAACAAGGCATGATGTTGACTTATTCAATAACAAAAGTCCGAAAGGATTCTGAGATCAATAGAGAAGATTATTGTAGGGATAACGCTTAATGTGCAAGTCCTTCACCGTATCGTAAACCATTTTCCGTAACTCATCCACATTTTTTTTATCCAAAGCGGATATGAAAACGCAGGGATGATCCAGTTTGCTCATCCAGGCTTTTTTTAACTGCTCCAGGGAAAGGTTTTTTTTAGTCATTGGTGTCAGGTCATCCTCATCCTTTTCAACATAATGATAAGCGTCGATCTTATTGAATACAAGGATCAGGGGCTTATCCGAAGCCTTGATGTCCATTAGCGTCTCATGTACCACATTGATGTGATCCTCGAAATTGGGATGGGAAATATCGACCACGTGCAATAAGAGATCAGCTTCACGAACCTCATCAAGCGTTGACTTAAAGCTTTCCACCAGGGTATGCGGAAGCTTGCGGATAAAGCCAACCGTATCTGAGAGCAGAAATGGCAGGTTATCGATCACCACTTTCCTTACCGTAGTATCCAGTGTCGCGAATAATTTATTCTCAGCGAAAACTTCACTCTTACTGAGCAGGTTCATGATGGTGCTTTTTCCCACGTTCGTATACCCAACCAGCGCCACGCGGATCATTTCTCCCCTGCTCTTACGCTGCGTAGCCATTTGCTTGTCGATCTCCACCAACTTTGTTTTCAGGAAAGCGATCTTATCACGTACGATCCGGCGATCTGTTTCGATTTCTTTCTCTCCTGCCCCACCGCGCGTACCCGTACCTCCACGCTGACGCTCGAGGTGAGTCCACATACCTGTTAAGCGCGGAAGCATGTATTGGTAATATGCCAGTTCCACCTGGGTGCGCGCATGCGCGGTCTGTGCGCGCTGACCGAAGATCTCGAGAATAAGCAGGTTCCGGTCGAGCACCTTTACTTTCAGTTCTTTTTCCAGATTGCGCTGTTGGGAAGGCGAAAGCTCGTCGTCGAAGATCACAATGTCAATCTTAAACTCGTCAACATAGATCTTTATTTCTTCCAGCTTGCCTTTACCGACAAAAGTTGCCTTATCGGGTTTCTCGAGCTTCTGAATAAAGTTCCTCAGCGTTTTTACGCCATAGGTCTCCGCTAAGAATGAAAGCTCATCCAGGTATTCTTTGGCCAGTTCTTCGGGTTGGCGCTTATTTATTACACCAATAAGTACAGCAGTTTTCTGCTGGTTAGCGGTGTCATGTAATTGTTTTTTCATCAGGCTAAATGCTGTCCTGCCGAATGCATCCGGAACAAGATTAACAGCTTTCAAAATTACCGGTTAAGAAGGGAAATTCAAAACACAAACCACAATGTTATAAAAGGTTCGCGGGGAAATGCAAGGTACTACTTCCCTTTCAGCGAAGTTTCCACATAAGCCGCAACCGCATCAGCCTGTTCAGGGCTTAAAGCCACAGCCTTCATGTTTCCTTTTCCATTGAGTATCGTAGCTTTAATTGTTGCAGCGTCCATTTGCGTTTTACTCAGATCAGCAGCGCCGGTCATTCCGAGCCTGCCATCGGCGCCATGACATAGGGCGCAGTTATCAACGTACAGCACATCGCCTTTAATTGTGCCTTCCGCAGTGACTGCATTCTCACTCACCACCACTTTTTTCTTCCGGCTCATTTCTGCAAGTCCGTAAGATGCGGTAAGCATAAGAAGAGACAAGGCAGCTAGGATCTTATTCCCTTTTTTAAAGCCCACAATGGCAACAGGAATGCTCAAAAATACCAGGCTGATCTTTATGATCAGGAAATGATTGATCTCGGGGATCTGGGTCATCAGGTAAATTCCGGTAACCAGGAAGAGAACGCTCACAATGATCTCCGGAACTTTTACCGCTTTGGTAAACTTCGCTAATACATCTTTTTTATTGCTGAGCAACAAAATGGTTTTTATGACATAGATGAGAAAGAAGATTATTACCGCAACCTGGTGCGTGATCAAAATGGATTTAAACATGAGTTTGTTTTTTGTATTGCTCAAATGTATTAAAAAAGGCTGAACCGGTCTTTATTTCGGAGAAAACAATTAAGCCTGGCTCTTCATGCCTTATGCGCTAAATTTGTATATTCGTAAGTTCTCAGTCAACGAATAACTTGTTAAAAATGAAAAGATCCTCGCTCAGCCCCTTTATCCTTTGTATTCTCGCTTTCCTGAACATCACTGTTCGCGCACAGGTAACTTTTCCCACAAACGGCGCCCCGAACCCCAATCATACTTACTATGCTTTTACCAATTGCACCCTGCATGTGGATTATGAGACAGTAATCACCAATGCTTCCCTGCTGATCAAAGACGGGATCATTATTGAAGCAGGGGAAAAGATCAGCATCCCTGCGGAAGCTGTAAGCAGCGACCTCAGGGGCAAACACATTTATCCTTCTTTTATCGATCTGTACAGTGACTATGGCATGCCGGAGATCAAATCCGCAGGACGCAGCTGGGGAGGCGTACCGCAAATGGAAAGCGCGGTAAAAGGCGCTTACGGCTGGAACCAGGCCATACGGTCGGATGTAGACGCTGCAAAACTATTCAACGTGAACGAAACTAAAGCGGATGAAATGAGGCGCCTGGGCTTCGGACTTGTACTGACAGCTCAAAGAGACGGAATTGTGAGGGGAAGCGGCTCGCTGGTTTCGCTGGGTGCGGGAAAAGAGAATGAAAATATCATCAGGGACAAAGCCGCTGCTTTTTATTCGTTCAATAAGGGAAGCTCTACACAGGATTATCCCTCTTCGCTTATGGGAAGTATTGCCTTACTAAGGCAAACTTACCTTGATGCACAATGGTACGCAACTAACAAAACAAAGAACGAATACAATATTTCCCTGGAAGCTTTCAATAGTCTTCAAAGTCTTCCCCAGATAATAGAAGTCAATGATAAATTGAGCGCCCTCCGCGCAGATAAGCTGGGCGATGAATTCAAGATTTCTTATGTCATCAAAGGCAAAGGCGATGAATACCAAAGGATCAGTGATATCCAGCTCAGCGGCGCAAAATTCATCATCCCGCTTAACTTTCCTGAAGCGCTTGATGTAGAAGACCCTTTCGACGCGGAAATGGTGGATCTTTCCGAGTTAAAGCATTGGGAAATGGCCCCCGCAAATGCGAAATTCCTCCAGGATAATGGTGTTCCCTTTGCGCTTACTACTGCGGACCTAAAGGATAAAAAACTGTTCTTAAAAAATCTCCGGAAAGCGGTTCAATACGGACTCACGGAGAAAAACGCACTCAAGGCGCTTACCGCTATTCCCGCGCAGATACTGGGAGCAGCTGATAAATGCGGAAGCCTTAAAAAAGGAATGAACGCTGATTTCTTTATCTGCTCAAAAAGTATCTTTGAAGAGAGCAGCATCCTATACGAAAGCTGGATAAGTGGGAAATCTTACCGCTTCGCTGAAATGAATACGGTCGATATCAGGGGGAAATACGAACTCAGCCTTAATAATGCGAAGTATAAATTCGAGATCGAGGGAGATATTGAAAAACCCACAGCTTCCATTGTATTGAAAGATACCACCAAAAGCAATGTTAACCTGAGCCTTAAGAATAACATTGTTGGCTTTAGTTACCCTGCTGATAGCATTACCGTATTCCGTTTCAGCGGAAATTACAATGCGGAAACAAAAAACATTGAGGGCAAGGCTCAGGTAGCAGAAGGTAAATGGACAGATTTCAGGTTGGCAAGAACAGGCGACAGGAAAGAAGATGAAAAGAAGAACGAAAAGAAAACAGAAGAACCGAAGTACGGTGAGATCTATTATCCTTTCAGTTCCTTTGGCAGACCGGAAACAAAAGAGAACATCATTCAGCGCTACAAGAACAGGTTAGGCGCGATTCTCATCAAGGATGCAACCATCTGGACCAATGAAGCGGAAGGGATCTTAAAAGAACAGGACATTTACATTGTTGATGGGAAGATCGTTCGTATAGCGGATAATATCGATGCTCCAAAAGAAGCCTTTGCAAAAGTCATCGATGCGAAGGGAAAGCATTTAACCGCAGGCATTATTGACGAACATTCACATATCGCCATAAGCGAAGGAGTAAATGAAGGAACACAGGCTTCAAGCGCCGAGGTACGGATAGGTGATGTAATCAATTCAGAAGACATCAATATTTACCGTCAGCTCGCGGGTGGTGTTACAGCAGCACAATTACTGCATGGTTCGGCTAACCCGATCGGCGGTCAGTCTGCCATCATTAAATTGCGCTGGGGACTTAGTCCTGAAGAAATGAAATATGAAAAAGCGGATGGCTTTATTAAATTCGCTTTAGGAGAAAATGTAAAGCAGGCCAATTGGGGTGAAATGAACAGCATCCGCTTTCCACAGACACGTATGGGTGTGGAACAGGTGTACTACGATTATTTCACAAGAGCAAAAGAATATGAGGCAAAGTGGAAGGTTTACAACGAGAGCAAAGAGAAGAATAAGATCGCGCCACGCAGGGATCTTGAGCTGGATGCCATAGCAGAGATCCTGAAAAAGAAACGCTTCATCACCTGCCACAGCTATGTGCAGAGCGAAGTAAACATGCTGATGCATGTAGCAGACAGTATGGGCTTTAAGGTAAATACCTTCACGCATATCCTGGAAGGATACAAGGTGGCCGATAAGATGAAGGCTCACGGAGTTGCAGCGAGCACCTTTGCCGACTGGTGGGCCTACAAGATGGAAGTGATGGATGCCATTCCTTACAATGCCGCGTTGCTGACAAAGATGGGAATTGTAACTGCCGTAAACAGCGATGACGCCGAGATGGGCAGGAGACTCAACCAGGAAGCGGCTAAAGCAGTGAAGTACGGCGGACTGAGCGAAGAAGAAGCGCTAAAGCTGTGTACCTTAAATCCTGCGAAAATGCTGCACCTGGATGATAAGGTAGGCAGTATTAAAGTTGGAAAAGTTGCCGATCTCGTACTTTGGAGCGATAATCCTTTATCCATCTATGCCAAAGTGGAAAAGAATATTATTGACGGGATCATTTATTACGATAACGATGAAGATGCAAAGCTTCGTGAAGAATTAAAAAAAGAACGTGCAAGGATCATAGGAAAAATGATCGC
>JBJMLS010000196.1:0-8744 GCA_045805185.1 Bacteroidia bacterium
AAGCGAGCTTAAGAAGTGTGGAATTACTGATCTCGTATGCTTTGATGAAGAAGCGATCCGCTTTGTGTTAAAAAATATTGAAAACCGGCCGGTGTTCCAATCCTCAGGTTTAACAGTATTTAAGGTTGATACAAGTGAATTTTAGGCCTCTCCGGACTTTTTCCGCAGGTAAATAAACCTATCTTTGCACATGCAAAATGAAATGATCCTTATTCTTGATTTCGGTTCACAATACACGCAGCTGATCGCAAGGCGCGTGAGGGAACTGAATGTTTACTGTGAGATCCATCCCTACAACAAGATCCCTGAAATCACTGCCAATATAAAAGGCGTGATCCTTTCCGGCAGTCCCCATTCGGTACGTGAAGAAAATCCTTTAAAACCAGATCTCAGCGGTATAAAAGGAAAACTTCCTCTTCTTGGCGTTTGTTATGGCGCGCAATTGCTCTCCCATTTCTATGGCGGCGAAGTTGGAAAATCAAGTCACCGTGAATATGGGCGTGCTAATTTAAATTTTGTGAACAACAACAATTCTCTTTTCAAAGGGATCAGTATGAATTCGCAGGTCTGGATGAGCCACGCTGATACAATATTAAAAGTGCCTGAAAGTTACGAGATCGTTGCGAGTACGGAAGATGTTAAGGTTGCCGGTTTCTGTGTAAAGGGCGAAGCAACTTTCGGGATCCAGTTCCATCCGGAAGTGTATCATTCCACCGAAGGAAAGAACCTGCTTCATAATTTCGTGATCGAGATCTGCGGATGCAAGGGCAACTGGACCTCGGAATCGTTCATTGACACAACGGTGGCTGAATTGAAAAATAAGATCGGGAACGATAAAGTGGTGCTGGGATTATCCGGGGGTGTCGATTCAAGCGTTGCCGCGGTACTTCTGCATAAAGCGATTGGAACTAACCTGTATTGCATATTTGTCGATAACGGATTGTTGCGCAAAAACGAATTTGAAAATGTATTGTCCTCTTACAAGCACATGGGACTGAATGTAAAAGGTGTAAACGCTAAAGATAAATTTTACCATGAATTGAATGGAATTTCTGATCCTGAGAAAAAAAGGAAAGCGATCGGAAAAGTGTTCATTGATGTATTTGATGAAGAGGCGCATAAGATCCAGGATGTGAAATGGCTCGCGCAGGGAACGATCTATCCTGACGTTATCGAAAGCGTGAGTGTAAAGGGACCTTCAGCTACGATCAAATCTCATCACAATGTTGGAGGATTACCTGATTTCATGAAGCTTAAAGTAGTAGAGCCATTAAATACGCTGTTCAAGGATGAAGTTAGAAGAGTGGGTAAGGCCTTACAGATCGATGAGAATATCCTGAACAGGCATCCCTTCCCGGGACCTGGTCTTGCTATTCGCATATTAGGAGATATTACAGAAGAAAAAGTGAAGATACTGCAGGATGTGGATGCGATCTTCATTGACGGACTGAAATCATCCGGTCTGTACACACAGGTATGGCAGGCAGGCGCTATATTCCTGCCGATACAGTCAGTAGGCGTAATGGGCGATGAGCGCACTTATGAGAATGTAGTTGCGCTCAGGGCCGTTTCCTCTACAGATGGAATGACTGCTGATTGGTGCCATTTACCTTATGAATTCCTTGCAAAAACAAGTAACGATATTATCAATAAGGTAAAAGGGGTGAACAGGGTTGTTTACGATATCAGCTCTAAGCCGCCTGCAACTATTGAGTGGGAATAAATGCAAATACTGGAAATTGGAATAGCTTTTGTTTAACAGCCGATCTATGTTTTTTAAAAAACTGAATATTTTTCTTTTCTTGCTCTTACTTGCTGTCTCCACAACGGTTCTCTCGCAGACCGATGGCAAATCAAAGAATATTCAGACCATCAACGGTAAAAAATATTACCTCCATAAGGTTGAAAAAGGACAAAGCATTTACGCCATTTCAAAGATCTACAATACGGGGTTGAACGCCATTTTTTTGGAGAACCCCGATGCGATAGATGGAATTAAAGCCGGCCAGGAACTGAAGATCCCATTCGCCAAAGAAACTGTTCCTGCAGTTCCACCCACGGGCGATCTCAATAATTATGTGATCCATAAGGTAGGGAAAAGTGAGACCGTATACGGGATCTGCAAAAGATACAGTATTACCGAAGCGCGTTTTGCCGAATTGAATCCTGATATAAAACAGGGGTTAAAAGAAGGACAAATAGTGAAAGTAGGACTGAAGGATGCGGGTCCGGTTCAAATAGCCACAACAAGTATTGAACCTTACGATAGCGCATACAAATATCATACAGTGGAGCAGGGAGAAAGTATCTATGCGATCACGAAAAAATACACCATTACTGCGGAAGAGCTTCAGAAATGGAATCCGTCGATCACCTCAGGAATAAAAACGGGACAGAAATTAAAGGTCGGACTGAACAGGGATAGTTCTGATCCTGCGATATTTTCTCCGCCTGTAGTAATTGCGGATACAGTTCCGCCCAAGCCTAAAAAACAAAATTATACCGTGGGGGTTTTTCTTCCTTTCCATTTTGCGGAAGGAGAATTGATCAGCGTGGAGCAATTGGTTTCGGATAGATTGCCCTTTCCAATCACGCAGCAGATCACAATTGATTTTTATGAAGGCATGGCAGCTGCATTGGATTCATTGAAGTCATCGGAATTTAATGTGAGTTACCGTCTTTTTGATGTGGATGAGCGGGATTCCCTAAAACTGGATAGGATCTGCAGCGATGAAAATTTTAAAACACTGGATCTGATCATTGGTCCGCTGTACACCTCGGCATTTCGCGCCGTATCCGCCAGTGCAAAGAAAAACGGGATCCCGGTTGTTTCTCCCCTCACGCAGCAGAATAAGATCTTATTCGATAATCCTTTTGTAAGTAAGACCACTCCGGCGAATAATACCCTTATAGAAGGCTTAGCGGAATTTGCGGCGGACTCCTGCAGGTCGGGAAATGTGATGATCGTAAATATGAACAGAACGCTCGTGAACCAGGCTTCCAAAGTTGGCAAAGCGGAGTTGAGCATGATCAGGGCGTTCAAAGCTGCTTATAATGAAATCATGGCGTCCAGGTACGGAGCGCCGGCTGATACGGTAAAAGAAGTTCCCGGGCTTGCAGGGGCCAAAGCGGCGTATGTTGCGGGAAAGAAGAATTATTATGTTGTATTATCGGATGACCAGGTTTTTCTTTCGGATTTCCTGACACAGATCTATGTTTTTTCTGAAAAAAAAGAATCTTATGTTATTGGCATGCGCTCATGGGTAGGAATGGAGAACATAGATCCGGAGCACCTGAACAAGCTTAATTTTACTTATGCCACGCCTTTTTACGTCGACCTGAATTCAGACTGGGTAAAAACACTCACCCTCCGTTACAGAGCTAAATATTTTACCGATCCAAGCGATTTTTATTACCAGGGATATGACGTTGCCTTTTATTACCTCAATGCATTGAAAACAACAGGCCCCTCCTTTTATGCCGATCTTGAAGCCAATAAGAAACAGGGAGCGGTGATGAGCTTTAATTTTTTCCGGCCTTCTCAAAGCACCGGTTTCGATAATAAATCCATACAGGTGATCAGGTACCGGGATTATAAATTCAAAAAAGTAAGGTAGAACTATGGAATCGAAGGAGCAAATATCAGCCTGGCTTATGCAGTTGCAGGATAAGATCTGCCAATCGCTGGAGCAGGCCGATGGGAAATCGAATTTTAAGGAAGAGTTATGGACGCGTGAAGAGGGTGGAGGGGGGCGTACCCGTGTGATCGAAGACGGAGGTGTGATCGAAAAGGGCGGAGTTAATTATTCAGCGGTTCACGGTAAAGTTCCGGAATTTTTATTGAAGGATCAGCAGCACGCCGTGCAGGGAGATACTGTCAATGCGAGCACAACTTTTTACGCGACAGGCGTTTCTATTGTTATTCATCCCGAAAGTCCCATGGTGCCGATAATACACATGAACATCCGTTATTTCGAGATGAGCAATGGGGTGAAATGGCTTGGCGGAGGAATTGATCTCACACCGCATTATGTAGTTGAAGAGGATGCGAAGTTTTTTCATTCCGAATTAAAAAAAGTTTGTGACAGACATCATCCTGCTTATTATTCCAGATTTAAGAAGTGGGCGGATGATTATTTTTTCATTCCTCACCGTAATGAAACGCGCGGAGTAGGAGGCATTTTCTTTGACCGATTGAATTCGGATGAAGAAATGAATTTTGAACAGAACCTTGCTTTCTGGAAAGAAACAGGCGAGGCCTTCGCAGGAATTTACACCGCGCTCATCAAAAAAAATAAGGAGCTCGCTTTTGGAGAAGTCGAAAAGCAATGGCAGCTATTGCGTCGTGGCAGATATGTTGAGTTCAATCTTGTCTATGACAAAGGCACTAAGTTCGGTCTGGAAACGAATGGCCGTATTGAGTCAATACTCATGAGCTTGCCGAAGTATGCTTCCTGGGTTTATAATTTTGTTCCCGCAGAAAATTCAAATGAAAAGCGAACGATCCTGATGCTTAAAAAAGATATAGCCTGGGTATAACTGGTCGTATCATTTCCTTATCCTTTTATAATTCTTCTTCTCTTGTCAGTTTGCTTCCTTTTTCATGGGAAGAAATACATTTTGTATATTCAACTATTTGATATATAATATCTTACTCCTTAAGTGGTAAAATAACTATTAGCCTTGGCTGTACCGATCTAATTTTCACATGCGGAAAACGGCATTTTTTTTCAGTTAAAAATTTGCTTTTTGAGCTACAATATTTTAGATTAGCTGTAGATTTTAATCGATAAATGGGAAACCAAGTCGCATAAAATCGATTATTTTACGCACGCGAGTATTTTTTATGTGATCAAATAAAACTGTCATACATGAAAATAAGTTTACCCACCCCCGCACCTGTTCAAAAACTTATTGGGATAGCAACCTTTCTGTTGCTGTTTTCGCAGTATCAGCTTTCCGCTCAAACAGCTCATAACCACCATGAGAATACTGACATGGATGAAGCAACGCGTGAACGTTATGAGCGTTACAAAGAAGAGGACAGGCTGGCCTCCACCTATGCGAATTTTGACGGCTTTACTAAACTGATATCGAAGGTTTTTCAATCCGCAAACGTTGATGTACTGGACAGGAAGCCATTTTCGGATATGCTCTACAAGAAATTCATGTATGATGACAGAAGAATCATCATTAATAAAATTGTGAAGCATGAATTGACGAAAGAGAATATTGAGGCGTACATGAGTTTAAAAGCAAAAGAATACGCATCCTATTACCGCAGTAAATATTTAAAAGGGGAAATTTCTCTTTTGCCGGAAGGAGCTAAAATAATCATGCCCGATGAAACACAAGGCAGCGGAGGAAACCCAACCGTTCAATCGCCTTGTACCAACGTTGACTTTGAACTTGCTAACTTTACAGGATGGACGGGGAATTACGCTACATTTAATTGTACCGTGCCCACTCCGAATACAAGAAATTTTGCAGGCCTCAATGTTGGCGCGATCAATTCAGGCGGAAGCGAGCATACAATTATGCAGGGTGGGGTGGATCCGGTTGGAGGATTCTCGCTGAATTCGCCTCTTGGCGGAACAAGTGTTTGTCGTCTCAGCGACAATATCGATGGCTGTGATGCGGCAGATCTTTCCCAAACCTTCCAGGTAACTGCAGCAAATTCCAATTTTACCTATGCTTTTGCGGTGGTAATGTATGATGGTCACCCTGCAGCAGACGCGCCTAAATTTGTAATTTCTATGACTGACCAATCGGGAGCGCAGATAGGTTGTGCGGCATATACGGTAGATGCAACCCAGGCTGCTGCGCAGGCAACAGCAGGACAGAACAATTGGTTCGGTGCGGGAGGTTTATATTATAAAACGTGGACAACTGTATTCGTTCCGCTTACTGCATATATCGGACAAAATGTAACCATCAGCTTTGTGAGCTCCGATTGTAATGGTGGCGCCCACCGAGGCTACGCTTATATTGATTGTACCTGTATTCCCTTTCAGCTGATCCAATCAGCTCCTGCTATTTGCGGATCTTCTTCCATTACCATCAGCGCTCCTGCCGGTGCGGCTACTTATACCTGGGCAACTTCGGGCGGTGGAAATATTGTAAGCGGTGGCAGCTCACAAACCGCAACGATCAATGCCGCGGGTTCCTATTCTGTTACTATGACCGCGTTTGGATCGGCCTGTTCTTATACTATCGATACAATAGTTCCATTTTCTCCAGGAGTTCCTCCCGTGGCTAATTTTGCGGCTACTACACCTTGTATCGGGGCGGCAACTAATTTTACGGACCAGACAACAGGAGGGCCCACAGGATGGAATTGGAACTTCGGTGACGCTGGAACATCAACGGCGCAAAGTCCGAGTCATACTTATGCAGCAGCCGGAACATATACTGTTACGTTGACAGCGTCAAACGGATGTACGGATACTTATACCACTACGGCAACGGTGAATCCTGCTCCCGTCGCAGCTTATACGGTGCCGCCGGTGTGTGAGGGAACAGCGAATTCCTTTACCAACACATCTACAAATGCAACTACTTATGCATGGGATTTTGGTGATGGAGCTACATCCACAGTTACAAGCCCGACTCATACCTATTCCGGTGCGGGTACTTATAATGCCGAACTTGTTGTAACCGCTACGGGTGGATGTAAGGACAGCATTACTCAGGTTGTTACTGTAAACGCTAATCCGGTCCCTGCTTTTACAAGTACGGTAGCCTGCGAAAGTACAGCTACAGCCTTTACGAACACGACACCTGCAAATCCTTTAATAGCAGCCTGGAGCTGGAACTTTGGCGATGCCGGAACAAGCCCAGTACAAACACCGGGTCACACTTATGGGGCTGCGGGAACCTATACCACTACACTTACAGCTACTACTGCAAGTATCCCGGGCTGTACCGGAACCTTTACAGCGCAGGTCATAGTCAATCCCAATCCCGTTCCGAATTTTACTGCTAACGCACCCTGTCCAGGCGCCAACACAGTCTATACCAACAATACACCTGCCTTACCTGCGATAAATACATGGAGTTGGGATTTTACCAGTGATGGCGCTGCTGACAATACGACTCAGTCTCCTTCTACCGTTCTCCCCGGCGCAGGAACCTATACTACCACCTTAACTGCAACGACAACAAATGGATGTGTAGGGACATATTCAACAACGGTTACTGTTAATCCTAACCCTGTACCTGATTTTACTTATACGGCAGTATGCGACGGCGCTTCTCTTCCCTATACGAATACAACGGCTGCTGTTCCCGCGATAGCAAGTTGGGATTGGGATTTTACTACGGACGGAATTTCCGATAATTCATCACAGACTCCCTCTAATAGTTTTGCTTCCGCGGGTACTTATACCACCACATTGACAGCGACCACAACTTTTGGTTGTGTAGGAACTTATTCTGCTACAGTGGTTGTGAATCCTAACCCTGTCCCGTCATTTACAAGCTTAAGTGTATGCCAGGGCACGGGTACTCCATTCACGAATAATACACCTGCTGTTCCTGCAATTGGGAACTGGGATTGGGATTTTACGACAGACGGCGTTTCAGATAATACATTACAAACCCCCAGCAATACATTTCCTGTCGCCGGAACATACACGACAACCTTAACTGCAACAACAACTAATGGCTGTGTAGGAACCTATACAGCAGCGGTAGTAGTAAATCCTAATCCAGTTGCCGGCTTTACGGCAAGCACAGCGTGTGAGGGTACAGCTACGGTGTTTAACAGCAGCGGAAGCAGCATAGCTGCTCCGGATAACATTGCGTTTTACAACTGGACCTTTGGTGATGGCAACAGCATAAGCGGAACCAATCCAAGCCATACCTATCTGAGCTGCGGGACCTATACAGCAAATTTAGTTGTGCTGTCCAATAATAACTGTACCAATGCAACCAATGTAACGGTAACGGTGAACTGTATTCCAATAGCTAACTTTACGGCCCCAACAGTTTGCCAGGGCTTTCCTACAGTGTTTACGGATGCCTCCACAGTAAGCAACGGAACGATCACGGGCTGGTGCTGGGACCTTGATGGCAACCTTGGCACCTGTGAGATGAGCTCTGCGGGCCCATCCCCGGTGATCTCTCCTGCAGCGGGGACACTTCCGGTGAGCTTAACGGTAAGCTCCAATAGCGGTTGCATCAATAGCATTACCCTTCCGGTGACTGTAAATCCAAAGCCCATTGCCGCATTTAGTCTGGCTAATGTATGTGATGGGACAGCGGCAAGCTTTAGCAATACAACAACAGGCGGCGCCCAGACCAGCAGTTGGGATTTTACCAGCGATGGAAGCCAGGATGCAGCAGTATCTCCGGTTACCAATACGTATGGCGGGCCCAATATTTATAATGTGACTTTAATCACCACTGATCCCAATGGCTGCAAGGATACGGTGACCCAGGCGCTAACTGTTTATCCTAATCCGGTTGCAAACTTCAGCGCTCCTTCGGTATGTTTTGGGTTCAGCACTCCTTTAAGTGATGGCAGCACTGTTGCGGCAGCTCCGGGAGCTAACAGCATTAACGCCTGGTCCTGGGATTTTGACGGGAATGGCACTGCGGATAATGCAACACAAAACCCTGGCAATATTTTTCCTTTGGTTGGCAATACAAGCGTAAGCTTAACGGTTACTACCAATAATAACTGTACGAACAGCATCACCCTTCCCATCCATGTAGATCCTTTACCGGTTGTTAGCTTCACG
>JBJMLS010000197.1:0-10544 GCA_045805185.1 Bacteroidia bacterium
CTTGCGAAAAGCGAATCTTTAAGTGAACGCGACTAAACGTGTAGAGTCTACTGGTCGCAACTCTTGGATGCGGGTTCAATTCCCGCCGCCTCCACCAACATATCTTTTTGATAACTTTCATAATAGCCCTAAAAACACTATATTTACCGATAAATATTGAGTTTTACAAAGAAAGCAAGTCAGACGGTATATGTCGTCTGATGTCGTTTTATGTCGTATTTTTTCATTCGTTTTACTGTCAAATTTTAATTGTCAGGACGGTCGCCATACAATGACCACTAACTTGTTTATATAGGAAGGTTTTCTCCTAAAACCTTCTCTTATTTGTCCTATTTAGAAATATAAGGGAAGGTTTTAGCTTATTCATTTCCTTTTATTTTTATATTATCGATCATTCCTAAAGCCTTAACATGCAAGTTAGTGTTTTTTTTATACCCGTGATAAACAGCTCTGCACGTAAATAAAAAAACCGGCACAAATTTGCACCGGTTCTCATTTATGTTTAAAAGATCATTATTCGTTGATCACGATCTTCTCAATGACATCACCTTGTTTGATCTGCTCGATGATCTCGAGTCCTTCGTTCACTTTTCCAAAGCAGGTATGGTTCCTGTCCAGGTGTGCGGTTTGCGCGCGGCTGTGTACGAGGAAGAACTGTGAGCCTCCTGTGTGTCTTCCGGCATGCGCCATGGAGAGAACGCCTTTATCGTGGAACTGGTTGTCGCCGTCGAGCTCGCATTTAATGGTATAACCCGGTCCGCCGTTACCGATCCCGTTCGGACATCCTGCCTGGGCCACAAAGCCCGGGATCACACGGTGGAACTTCAAACCATTGTAAAAACCTTCTTTGCTCAATTTTACAAAGTTGGCCACTGTTCCTGGAGCATCTTTTTCAAAGAACTCTACTTTCATAACACCTTTCGCGGTGTGGATTTCTGCTGTCATTTTTATTCTTGTTTTATTGTTTTACTTCTAATCTTTAAATGTTAACCAAGTACATTGGATTGGTGGCTGAGCGGAGTCGAAGCCAGTTGAACTTCCTTCCTTGCTATAAATCCTCCTCCAACCAGGTCATCGCCCTCATACATCACCGCGCTTTGTCCCGGCGCAAGTCCTGAAACGTTTTGATGGAAGATCACATTCAGCTTATTGCCTTCAACATTCACCGTGCTCATTGTTCCGGCATCCTTGTAGCGGATCTTGGTAAATGCCTGGTAATTCTCAGGTAAAGAAGCATATTTCACCAGGTTAAAATCACGCACCCACATTTCCTTTTTTTCCAGGTCCTCTTTATCGCCAAGGATCACTGTATTGGTTTCGGGAATAATTTCGGTGACAAATACGGGCTCTCCCATGGCAATTTCCAATCCTTTGCGCTGACCAATAGTATAAAAGGGATATCCGCGGTGCTTTCCAACAACTTTATCTTTGTAAATAAAATTTCCTCCGTCTACGCGTTCTTCAAGGCCCTCTACTTTATGCTTCAGGAAGGAACGGTAATCGTTCTCCGGAATAAAACAGATGTCGTAACTCTCCGGCTTATTGGCCAGCTCGTCAAATCCATACTGCGTCGCCATTTTGCGGATCTCCGGCTTCGTGAATTTTCCCAACGGGAAGATCGTGCGCCTGAGGCTCTCCTGCGAAAGTCCCCACAATACATAAGACTGATCTTTGTTCGTATCCAGGCCACGCGAGATGACCATTCTGCCGTTCTCTTCACGCACCTGCGCGTAATGCCCGGTAGCGATATAATCGCAGCCCAGCATGTTGGCGCGCTTCAACAGGGCTTCCCACTTGATGTGCGTATTGCACAGCACACAAGGATTCGGTGTTCTGCCGGCCAGGTATTCGTCCACAAAATTATCAATGATGAAATCGCCGAACTCACTGCGGATGTCCAGGATGTAATGCGGAAAGCCGAGGTCAACTGCAACCTGCCGCGCGTCATTGATGGAATCGAGACTGCAGCAACCGGTTTCCTTTTTAGAAGATCCTGAAGTCTGGTAATCCCAGGTTTTCATAGTGATCCCGATCACGTCGTAACCCTGCTCATGAAGCATCATTGCGGTAACAGAACTGTCTATACCGCCACTCATTGCCACTAAAACTTTTCCCTTGCTCATTTTATTTTTTCTTCGTACCGGACTTCGGCTTATCAGCTGGCCTGGTGCCGGTATTCTTTTTCTGGAACTCTTCGCCGCCCGAAAGCGATTCAGTTCCTTTGTTTTTCTTTAAATAATCTTCCAGCGCTTTTCCTTCCAGCATTTTCCCGTTCACCCAAATTTCCCTGCTGTCGAATTTACCGTCCGGCTTGTTGTAGATCCAGACGCCTTTCTTCACACCTTTGTCGTAATTTCCAATGGCCGCTGCGGTACCTGAAGGAAAATAAAACGCGTTCTTTCCAACGAGGATCCCATTCTGGTAAGTGCCTTCTGCTTTTACTTTTTTATCATCGTAGTAGGACTTAAAAGGACCATCCTGCACATCCATTTTGTAGATCCGTTCTTCGGATACGTTTCCATTCTGGTAATAAACAATGGACTTTCCGTTCTTTTTTCCATCCGTATAATTTTCCATTGTCAGGAGCTTGCCCTGATCGTCGTAATAGGTCCAGGTCGAATCCTTTTTCTCGTCAATGTATTTTCCTTTTGCCTGCAGCTTTCCTTCCATGGTGTACATGGTGGCGTAAGCTATTTTCCCATCCTGCCTGAAGTCCATCCGCGTTCTCAGCGAATCCATCCCGACATGGTAGTACTTAAAAACGCCCTGCGGCTTATCATTTTTAAAATTGCCTTCGTAGGCTTTTTTACCTGTCTTCGGATCCATCTTGATCCAATATCCCTGCTTTTTTCCGGCGGCGTCAATTTTATTTTCACCACTTGTTTGAGCAGTAATGGCGGTTGTAAGAAGAAGATAAAAAATGATGATACTATTTTTCATAAAAATTTTCAGGTATAATTCAATTATCGTGCAAAGTTACGGAATTACAGCCCTTGTTGAGCATTGGCTGAAAGGAGAATGGAAAGCTTATAGATTTTTAACGAGTTCAGGGAAGGATTTAAATTGAAAATCAATAAGTTGATCCATGTTTTTTGCGTCCTTGAGCTCGCCGATAAAAGCCGTTTTCATCCCGGTATTTCTTCCGAATTCCATATCCGATAAGGAATCACCTGCGATGATGGATCTTGAAAAATCTATTTCAGGAAAATCTTTTTTCGCCTGTTCCGCCATTCCGGTTCCTGGCTTGCGGCTCGGATGATTTTCAGAGGCAAGGTGAGGAGAGAAATAAACTTTATCGATCCGGCCCTTGAAATAAGCGATCTCATAAAGCATGTTCTTATGGATCAGCTCCAGGTCCTCAATTCTGTAAATGCCTTTCCCGATTCCCTGCTGGTTGGTCACGATCACGATCTTCCCAAAAAGCTCATTGCATTTTTTTAGCGCGTCCAGTACGCCATCGAGGAATTCAAATTCAACCCAATGCTTCACGTAATCGTTCTCCAGTTTCTTGTTGATCACTCCATCCCGGTCGAGAAAGAGCGTCCAGCTTTTATCAATATGCAGGTCCTTTAAGCTCATCTTGTGCTTTTGAATAATCTTCCGGTATGCCGATATCTATAAAATAGCCTTTGCTGATGTAACCGTGAAAGGAAAAACGATTGATAAAGGTCTCAAAAAAATCACGTTCAATGGAAAAGGCTTCTCCAAGCGGTGTGTTCTTCTGGAAGAGATCGCGCTTCAGCAGGTAAACTCCTCCGTTGATCAACCCGGCTTTTTCTTCCCCGTTCTTTTCCTGGAAGAACAGGATCCTGTCTTCTTCATGAAGTCCAATGGTACCATAACGGGCGGCATTTTCAACCTTACGGAGCGCAATTGAAAAATCAGCCCTGTTCCAGCGGTGGCGCGCATAGAACTCATTGATGTCAATATCAAAAAAAGAATCTCCGTTCATTACGAGAACCACATCGCTCACGCATTTGCCCATGGCTAATTTTATTCCTCCGCCGGTTCCCATCGGACTTTCTTCCTTTGAATATACGATCTGAATTTCTTCGTATTCACGTCCGAAATATTCTTCTATTTTTTCGGACAGGTACCCGGTGGATAATATTACTTTACCGATACTGTATTTTTTCAGGTAGAGCAGGAGGTGGGCCAGAAAAGGCTTTCCGTTCACCGGGGCCATTGGCTTTGGGAGGTCGTTAATGACTTCTTTGAGGCGCGTGCCGAAACCTCCGGCAAGTATGATCGCTTCGTTGAGCCGGTTGGTATGTGAAGGGTTTTCGGTTTGCATTTGAATCTGTGCTTGGTGACTCTTATTTTTTCGGGAACAATTGGATCTCTGTGATCTCACACAAAGTGTGTCCGAGTAGCATGTGGCATTCCTGGATCCTCGGCGTATCGGTGCTGGGAATATTTACCAGGTACCTGCAGTGCTCTTTCATTTTTCCACCTGTCTCGCCTGTAAAGCCTACGGTGATCATTCCGAGCTCATTCGCGGTTTGTAATGCTTTGATCACATTTCCCGAATTTCCACTGGTAGAGAGCCCGATCAGAATATCGCCTTTACGACCCATTGCTTTTGTCAGGCGGCTATAGATCTCATCGTAACTGTAATCGTTGGCAACGGCTGTGGTATAACTGGTATTTACGTGCAGGGCTTCCGAGAAAAGGGGAGGACGGTCGTAATAAAATCTTCCGCTCAGCTCAGCGCTCAAATGTTGTGCGTCGGCAGCGCTTCCGCCGTTCCCGCACCAGAGTACTTTACCATCGTGCTTGTAGCAGTTCACGATCTCTTCAGCGATCTTGTTCACTGTCTCCAGCAGAGCAGAATTGTTCAGCAAGGCGGTTTTCAGATCAAGGGAAGATTGTATTTTGGATCTTATAAAGTCAATCATTTTTTCAATTGGTGAATTGTTGAGTTGGGGAATTGGGGAATTGGTGAGTTAGTGAGTTGTTTAATTGGTGAATTTTAGAGTTAGTGTTATAGCGTTTTTGAATTATTAAATTCGTGTTTGTTCATTTAAATCATAATCTTTACTCTTATTAGCTGCCGAAGCTTAGTGTTACCAAAAATTCTCTAATTCTCTAATTCGCCAACTCTCCAATTTTGAAATTGTCATATTGTCCATGTAGTTAAACCCTGATGCGTAAACTTAAAGGGCTGCACCCTTCCTCCGAATTCCTCAATGGAACGTCCAACCTTTACCTTGGTAACACCCGGGCAATAGAAAAACATAAATCCCCCGCCGCCTGCGCCCGAGATCTTTCCTCCGGTAGCGCCATTATCAATTGCACGGGAATAGATATCATCTATCAGTGTATTGGAAATGGAATTTGCCATTTTCTTTTTATTGTGCCAGCCGAAATGCAGAATTTCCCCGATCTTTTCCAGCTCTTCCCGCAACAAGCTGTCCTTCATCTGGTGCGCCTGTTCTTTCAGGTTATGCATCGCGTCGATCGCGTCGTTATTTTTTTCATTCACATTCTTTACCTGCGCGTCTATGATCTGGGCGGACATGCGCTGGGTGGCCGTAAAATACAAAAGCAGGTTCAGCTCCAGTTCATTTACAATGCGGCTCTTTAAGGAGAGTGGATTCACGATCACCCGATCATTCGAGAGAAATTCGATATAGTTGATCCCTCCGAAGGTAGCAGCGTACTGATCCTGTTTTCCACCCGACATGGCCAGGTCGATCCGCTCGATCTCAAAAGCAAGGTGGGCAATATCGTATTTTCCCAAAGGGAGTTTCAGCCATTCCACAAAAGCTCCAACTAAAGAAACAACTATGGTGGAAGAAGTTCCCAAACCTGAACCTTGCGGCGCCTCGATATAGGAAGTCAACCTGAAGGATAAAGGCTCCAGGTTAAATTGCTTAATGATCCGGTTATAAACGCCAATGAAAAGCTCATAATCCTGCACGAGCTCAAGTTCTTTGGCGGAATGCGTTGTGTAACATTTATCCGTACCGTCAATGCAGAATTCGATCCTGCCATTGTTCAGCGGTTCGAGAGAGGCGTAAGCATAAAGATCAATAGTAGCATTAAGAATTGCCCCGCCGTAAATATCTGAATAAGGCGAAACATCTGTTCCTCCTCCTGCTAATCCGATGCGTAATGGCGCCTTACTGCGTATGATCATAAAATGCTCAGTGCTTTTTTAGTTGCTGATACAAGTTTACGACTTTCTCCACAAAAGTGCTCCATTCGTACTTCTTCTTTTCTTCAACCACAGCTTGTGTAAAAGTCGCTTCGCGTTTATTTTCAAAATAATCAAGCAGCGCATCTGAGATCGCTTTTATTTCGAGCGGAACAACATAACCGGCCCTACCATCGGGAACGATCTCCGCTAAGCCGCCGACATTGGTAACAAGCATGGGCTTATCATAATAATAACCGACCATGGTCACTCCACTATTCGTAGCGTTCCGGTAAGTTTGAGCCACCAGGTTGGAAGCGCAGAAATAATAGCGCACTTCTTCATTCGGAATAAAATGCGTGCGAAGCAATACCCTGTCTTCCATGCCGTGTTTCTTTATGATCTCCTGGTAAAGTTCCGGCTTTTCATAAAACTCGCCTGCTACCAATAACTTTATTCCCGCCTGCTTTATCCGGGCATCCGCCATCGCTTCCAGAAGTATATCCAGTCCCTTGTATTCGCGGATCAGCCCGAAGAAAAGTACCAGCTTGTCTTCCTCATTCAAGCCTAATTTCTTCCGGGCCTCTGAAGAAGAAACCTTCGGTCCATAGGTTTCATACATCGGATGCGGCGTGCATACTTTATGAGAATTGGAGGTGAATTTGGCGAGGTCATCAAATACTTTATGCGACATGGTGATAAAGCCGTCGCAGGATCTGATGAAATAGGAGGTGAAGGGTTTATCTCCAAAACGCTTTTCATGGGGGATCACATTATCCGTCAGCGCCATCACTTTGATCCTGGATCCGCTTTTTGCGAGACGGGCAATGGTACCCAGGCTTGGACCAAAAAAAGGAAGCCAGAAACGGAAGATCAGCAGATCGGGTTTTTGCTTTTTAATAAAACGCGCCACGCTGATCCAGTTAAAAGGATTGACCGTATTTATTCTGGTATGGATCAGGATGTCTTCCGGCGCCTTTCCGGATGTTTCGTATTGCGAACTGCCGGGAAAAAGGAAATTCGGATATTGAAGTGAATAGGAAATGATCTGCGCATCGTGGCCCGCTTTGGTAAATTCCCTGCATAAATTTTCATTGAACTGGGCGGGACCGCCACGGAGGGGAAAAGCAGGGCCAATAATGAAAATCTTCATTTCGCTATAAAATCTGTTTTAACACATCTTCTTTGGTTAAGCCAAAATGCCGGGCCACGTCATTTATTATTGAAGACAAAGTTCCAATTTTTAAGGGATCATGATTGGGAATGGTGATGTGGTGTTCCCCATTTTGAATTGTAGTAAGACGTATATGACTTCCTGATTGACGGCTTGGTTCGTATCCCAAAAGTTTCAGTTTTTTTATTAGATCAGATCCTGATAAATCCCTGGGAATTCTCATAAAGTAATCAATTCATCCTTGGTAATGTGCAGCCGGATGATCTTTGGGAGCTTATCAAAATCAAAATGGCACTTAACAGCATCTTTTAAATTCTCTTTTAATTCATCGATCGTATCTCCTTCACAAAAGATAGATTCTCCAAGCGCTTTTGCTTCAAATCCCCCTTCAGGTGAATCCTGCACTAAAAAAATGATCTCTTCCATCGCATTAAAATTTTAATAAAGATAAGAAATTTTGTCCATTTATTTCTTTCCTACGACCAGCTCGAGCAGATCCTTTTCCTGTAAATATTTATTTGCCGCTTCCTGCAATTGTGCTGGTGTTACATGTTTTACGACGTCGAAGTAACGCTGGTAATAATCGTAATCCAGGCCAAATTCCCAAATGCCTTTGAATTTATCTGCCAGGGAAAAAGGACCATCTACACTGCGCAGGAATTGCCCAAGTATATAATTACGGACCGTTTCCAGCTCTTCTTCCGGAACAGCTACATCGCGTAAGATCTTAATTTCCTTGTATATTTCTTCCAGGGCGCTGCCTGTTACATCGGCGCCGACCTCAGTGGAAATGTAAAAATAACCACCGTTCACCAGCGAAGATACCCCGCTTCCGATTCCGTAAGTGTAACCTTTGTCCTCGCGGATGTTCGCCATTAAGCGCGAGCCGAAATAGCCCCCTAAAATAGTATTCAATACCTGGAAGGTAAAATAGTCTTCATGCTTTTTATTGAACAATAACCTTCCAACGCGTAAAGCAGACTGAATCGCATCCGCTCTTTCTATAAAATGTTTCTGTTGTGAGGATGGGGCAGGAGCAATGTATCCTTTACTTACTTTTTCTTTGCTTCCCCAGGCTTGCTTCCCAAAATGCTCATTCAGCACTTTTATAAGTGAAGAAGGAATATTGCCCGAAACGATGATCGCGCAGTTGGAAGAATTATAGGTTGACTGATAAAAGCCGACCACATCATCCCTTTTCAATTTGTCGTAATCTTCCAGCTTTACATCAATACCGTAAGGATGCTTCTCCCCAAAAATAAGCTCGCCAAAGCGGCGACGGGCGATGACATTAACTTTCTGCGTATTGACCAGAAATTTCTGTTTCTTATTTGAAATGTAAATGTCAAATTCATTTTGCGGAAAGGTCGCGTTCTTCAAAATATCCTCCACATAGCCAATTGTATTCTCAAGGTATTTGTTGAGTGAATACAAAACAACGGAGGAGTAGTCCTGGCCAACGCTGCACTCGAAGAAAGATCCGAAAAAGTCGATCTCATCCGAAAGCTGATCGGCTGTATATTTCTTCGTACCTGTTTCCAGCAGACTGTTGGTCGTAGCTGCCATAAGCGGCCTGTCCTGGTAATACATTCCCGCCTTGAACAAGAACTCGATCTTTGTGAGTTCCTGGCTCCCCGCGTTTATTGAATACACTTCAATGCCGTTGTCCAGGCTATGCTTCTCAGCATGTGGAATTTCAATTTTTTCAATTGTTCTGAATTCGGGGGCTTTGGTTCTGTCCATAGTTACTTGAGTAGGTAAGATTCGTGCTTATTGTATTTTTCCAGGGTCCTGATCCCGGAAGAGCTGATGTGCTCAAATTCCTTATCGCAAAAAACATTGACGATCTTAATATCGGGCTTTAGCTCCTGTATGTAGCGGTACTGGTTCTGTTCGTACTGGAAATCGGTTGAATTGCGGAGGCCGCGGACAACAACGACATCATAGCCGAGTGAATCGATAAAGTCCGTCAGCAGTCCTTCATATTCGGTAATTTGCCTGTTGCCGATCGTTTTGGGAACCGGCCAGTTCCTTGCATTTTTTTCCGGGTTTTTCCCGAAAGCGATGATCACCTTTTCAAAGATCCGTTCCGCTTTTTCGAGAACATTGTAGTGACCTTTGTGAAAAGGATTAAAGCTGCCGGCAAATAAAGCGATCGAAGGCTGTCTGAATTTCACGTATTCGATGAGCAGGTCCAGTCTTCCGTTCGTGTTGAACTTCCGGAGAATTTCGATCCGCTTTTCCTTATAAGTTTTATAATCCACGAACTGGAACTCTTTAAAGATCTGCTGCTCGTATTCGATCAGCTTATCAAGTGGCTCATCAAAGATCCCAAGGTCGAGCTCAATAAAAAGCTGCGAGCGCTCACTGGAGGCCTGATGTGCTTTGGTGTCCAATATAAGCTGCGAGATCTCCTTTTTCTCTTCACCGGTAATCAGGGCATTTTTTGCTTCGTGAAGAAAGTAATCCCTGGAATCTTCCTCATTGCTTGTCGATCTTGGATCGTAAACAGCATCATGAAAAACAGCAGTGAGAAAATAGACCTTGTCTTCTAATAATTTTTTTTCTTCCAGCTTATTCAACAAGAAAGTAACATGCTGCAAGGTGTGATAAAAGCGGTGATGTTCGCCATACCTGTCAAGCACCCCGGGGGAGATCCCCAGTTCCTCAAGCCTCTGCTGTATGTAGGATTCGTTGATCATCTTATTTCTTTGCCAGGTAATATAAGGTAGAGCAGTTATTCTTGTTTAAAATTATTTTTGCCTGTTCCTGGATATTCTGTACCGTTACAGCCTGGTAATTTTCCACTTCCTTATTGATCAGGTCGGCATCGCCCAGCAGTTCTGAAATGGCCAGGTTCGTGGCTTTAGTGAGCACATCGGTTTCCGAAAAGGTAAGGGAGGATTCTACTTTGTTCTTGCATTTCTGAAGCTCTTTCTCGTCCGTTAATTCATTCTGCAGACGAATGATCTCTTCTTCTATGCCTTTTTCCGCATCTTCCATGCTTACTCCTTCGTTCACTTTCCCCGAGATCACAAATAATCCCTTGTCAAAGTCACCCATGACGTAAGCGGTAACATCCGAGAACAATTGCTTTTCCTTAATGAGCGATTTGTACAAACGCGAGGAATTCCCGCGTGAAAGCATATCGCTCATGAGGTCGACCGTATGGTATTCCTTATCGTAGCGCGAACACATGTGATAGGCTTTGTAAATGGAGCTTACCGGTAC
>JBJMLS010000198.1:0-6301 GCA_045805185.1 Bacteroidia bacterium
GAAACTCGGAATGGATAAAGTGGAGAGCAGTGAAGTTCTGACCAAGATCTATTATGATAATTTACCCGCGCTGCAGAAGTTATTTGTACCTCTTTCAAAAGTAAAAGCCGATTACACCGTGCTTTTATTCTGGGATGTGGATTGCGGTCATTGTAAAAAGGAAGTTCCGATCATTCTCGATACCTATCATAAATTAAAAAAAGAAGGTATGAGTATAGAAGTTTACGCGGTTTATACCCAGCATGAATACGATAAATGGAAGAAATTCATTATTGAGAATAAGCTGGACTGGATCAACGTAGCGGATGGCGTTCACCTGAACAACCTCAAAAAGAAATTTGACATTTTCAGTACGCCGGTGATCTACATGCTCGACAAGAATAAAACGATCAAAGCGAAGAGAATAGGGGCCGAGCAGATCGAAGATGTGATCCGGATAATGGAGAAAGAAGATAAAAAGAAAACGAATAAATAATTGACAGGGTCTTCGGCTCCGCTCAGACCCCGGAAAACACATATCACATTAAAAATTGAAGGCCCCGTTAACAGCGGGGCTTTTTGTTTAAGGCTGGGAAGTTCAATACCACAAGTAAGGTATTTCTTTAATAGAATGGTTGGAGAGGAGAAAAGAACAGTGATCTGATCGCCCTGTATTAAGCGAAAGCTATTTAAATCCGATCGGACCTTTGTCCTTAGAGAAGCTTTTTTTCATTGCCAGCATTTTTATTGCAGTCACCGCAGCTTCATCACCTTTATTACCGTGTTTTCCACCGGCTCTGTCCTGGGCCTGTTCAAGGTTATTTGTGGTGAGAACGCCAAAAACGAAAGGCATTTTATGTTTAATGTTCAGGTTGGTGATGCCATTAGCCACAGCGTCGCAGATAAAATCAAAATGCTTGGTATCGCCCTGAATCACACATCCGATGCAGATCACCGCGTCAACATTTCCTTCTTCGGCCATGTATTGCGCTCCAAGGATAAGTTCAAAGCTGCCGGGAACAGTGCGGTAGAGAATATCGCTTTCGTTTGCGCCGCATTTCAATAAGGTAGCGCGTGCGCCGGTGTACAGGGCATTAGTGATCTCATGGTTCCATTCAGCTACCACGATCCCGAATTTCATGCCTTTTGCCGAAGGAATCTCTCCACCTTCAAATTCAGATAAGTTCTTTAATTCGCTTGCCATAGTATTGAAATGAAAAAGGGTGACCATTGATCACCCTCTCTTTTTTTGTTGGATTATTACAGGTTACCTGCGGTCTTAGCGCGGGCAATGTATTTTTCAATTTCCCTGCCCTCTGTGCTTTTCGTATATTCTTTTTTTATTCTTTCATAAACTTTAAGCGCTTCAGCGTAATTATTTTGTCCCTCGTAAGCCATCCCGGCCTTTTTAAGAAACAAAGGAGTAGTAAAGCTATTTGTATTCTTGTCAGCTGCCTTCATATAGAATTTAATGGCTTCGTCTGTTTTTCCCAGCTCAAGGTTTGCATCACCTATTGCTCCTACTGCAACGGCTGAAAGGACAATATCATCGCTGTCAAAATTGTTCAGGTGTTCTATTGCCTCATCAAATTTCCCTTGCTGGAGCAATGCCGTACCGATCATATATTCAGCCATATTGCCCGCTTTTGTCCCGCCATAATTCTCAGCGATCTCCGTTAACCCGGTCACAGTTACTGTAGAGCCAGGAACGGTTCCGCCATTGATGGCAAGATTAAGCGAATCTTTCTCAAAATACGATTGCGCCATGAACAACTGAGCCTGCGCTTCATCATTCTGCTTGGGCAGCCACCACATTTTATAGGCAATTACTCCGCCTATGAGCGCTAACACAATGCCGGCAACGATAGCGACCTGCTTCTTATTCTTGTCTATAAATAATTCCGCACGGTCCAGCTTCTCCTGAACGTCGATGCCAGTACCGGTGGTTTGTTTTTCTTCTGTAACCTCTGCCATGTTAAATCTAAAATTAGAGGGCAAAAGTAAGATTTTTCAACAGATTATAAAAATTAATTTTTCAAGAGCTAAAATCCTTAACTTTAAGCGAAATTTGGCCCAAACCCCATGTATTTACAGCGTTTATCCCTTATCAACTTTAAAAATTATCCAGAGGCCAGCCTGGACTTTAGTCCTAAAGCGAATTGTTTTGTAGGGAGTAACGGGATGGGAAAAACCAACCTGCTCGACGCCATCCATTATTTGTCCTTCTGCAAGAGCTTCTTTAATCCTATAGACAGTCAGAACATACGATACGACCAGGGCTTTTTTGTGATCCAGGGTTGGTACATAAGAAACGGTGAAACGGAAGAGGTTTATTGCGGGATCAAGAGGAACCAGAAAAAACAGTTCAAAAGGAACAAAAAAGAATATGACCGGCTTTCTGAACATATCGGTCTCTATCCGCTGGTTATGATCTCTCCTTCCGACAGCGAACTGATCTCGGGAGGAAGCGAAATGCGCAGGAAGTTCATCGATAGCATCATTTCACAATACGATAAGGTATACCTCGAGAAGCTGATCGCATACAACCATGTACTGAGCCAGCGAAATGCACTGCTGAAGCAATTTGCGGAGAACCGCACCTTCGATTCAGTTACGCTGGAATTATGGGACGATCAGCTGGTGATCCACGGCGAAGGCATCCTTAAAAAAAGAAGGCAGTTCCTCGAAGAGTTCACACCCATGTTCAACAGGAACTTTGAATACATCACCAATTCAACTGAGACAGTGAATCTTGAATACCTGCCTTCTACCAAGGAAAAAGATTACAAGACAGCGCTCCTTACTGTATTGAATAAAGACAGAATGCTCCAGCACACAAGCGTTGGTATACACCGCGATGACCTTGAGTTTATGCTGAACGGCCACAGTTTAAAAAAATTCGCTTCGCAGGGACAGCAAAAATCCTATCTGCTTGCGCTTAAGCTTGCCCAATTTGAATTCATTAAAAAGATCAAAAATACTCCTCCCTTGCTGCTACTGGATGATGTGTATGATAAGTTGGATGAGTCCAGGTTCAAAAAACTGATCAGCCTGGTCAGCAGCAATACCTTCGGACAGGTATTCATTACAGACACGCATATCGACAGGATCCGTCAATTATTTGAAGAGACAGGCGTGGAACAAAAGATCTTTGAAGTGGAACAGGGAATAGTTAAAGAAGTCATCAATGCGGAAGAGTAACCAGCAAAGCATAGGAGAAGTACTGAAGCAGTATTTACAGGAGAATAACCTGGAAAAGAAGCTCGCGCATTCCAATATCATTAATTCCTGGGAAGAGCTCATGGGAAAAGTGGTTGCCAATCATACCCGTAAAGTATATTTCAGCGGCAACGTGTTATATGTGGAACTGGATTCACCCGCATTGCGCAATGAATTGAGTTATAGAAAAGAAGACATGAGGAAAAAGATAAACGCGGAGGCGGGGGAGGAGATCGTGAGGGAGATCGTTTTAAAGTGAACACCCTTCGGCTCCGCTCAGGGTACGGTTTTTACTATAATTCGCCAAAATTTACCATTCGATATTATTTATTATGAAAAATTACTTTGTTTTATTTACTTTCCTGAATTTTCTTGGAAATGCCCAGTCCGATTCTGCTATCATCCGTAAGCTTTATGACTATCATTTAACTCAAAGCCTAACTTATAAGAACGAGGAACACCTTGCCACAAAAATTGGCGGACGCCTCAGCGGATCTTCTCAGGCGGCCCAGGCAGTAGAATGGGCAAAGAAAGCCATGTACGAGGCAGGTGCTGATACGGTGTATTTGGTACCCTGCATGGTTCCGCATTGGGTAAGGGGAGACAAGGAACAGGCAAAACTCCTGTCAACTGTTACAAAAGATGCTATGAAACTTAATGTATGCGCGCTTGGCGGTTCCGTGCCAACGCCTGCAAATGGTGTTTCTGCGGAAGTGATCGAAGTAAGATCATTTGATGAGTTAAAGACCTTAGGAAAAGAAAAGGTCAGGGGAAAAATAGTTTTTTTCAATGTGCCCTTAAATGCGAATCACATTCACACCGGCTCAGCTTATGGCGAATCCGTAAAATACCGTTGGGGTGGAGCCAGCGAAGCTGCAAAATACGGAGCAGTCGCAAGTCTTACACGCAGCATGACCCTTGCGTATAACGACTCCCCTCATACTGGTTCGATGGGATATGACACTACAGTAAAAGAAAAGATCCCGGCCATGGCGATCAGTACCATTGGAGCAGAAAAACTCAGCAACCTGCTTAAGAAAGATCCGAAAGCAACCTTACAACTAAAAACGAATTGCAAGACCCTCGCTGAAGAGCCTTCTTTTAGCGTAGTAGGAGAGATCAGGGGAAACATTAAACCTGAAGAAATAATTCTGGTTGGTGGTCACCTCGACAGCTGGGACACCGGTCAGGGTGCACATGATGATGGAACAGGAGTGGTACAAAGCATAGAGATCCTGGCGGGCTTTAAAAAGACAGGTATGAGACCTGGTCGCACCATTCGCGCTGTTGCTTTTATGAATGAGGAAAACGGTACACGGGGTGCAAAATCATACGCGGAATACAGCAAAGCCAATAAGCTGAAGCATATTGCCGCAATCGAAAGCGATGCAGGAGGCTTTACCCCGCGCGCCTTAGGGATCCAGGCAGGAAAAGATACCGTCGCGATCTTTCAAAAGTGGCAAGATCTTTTTGAACCTTATGACATCAAAATAAAAAAAGGCTGGGGCGGCGCTGACATTGATTACCTGGAAGCGCAGGGAACGATCTGCATAGGTTTTGAACCGGATTCACAACGTTATTTTGATTACCACCATACACCGGACGATACTTTTGACAAAGTGAATAAGCGTGAACTGGAGCTTGGCGCAGCTGCCATTAATGCTTTGGTTTACCTGGTCGATAAATATGGGATCAAATAAGTCTTTTTGGCTGTTCCTGTTTTTTTTCTAACTTTCAGTAAAATTCACCATGAAAAGAACATTTACGATACCTGGCAAATTTCTGCTCTTTATCCTTTTGATTTTTTCGCAACACAGTTCTTTTTCTCAAAATTTACCGGTGGGTTTCGCACCGGGTGAACAGCAGCAGATGCCGGCCTATCTTCAGAGCCGGAGCCTGAGCCTGAGCAATGCGACGAATGCACGGGGTATTTTGAGCCCTCCGCCTTTTTCCGGGATCCGCGCAATGGCCGAATGGGAGGAGCTTCAGACCTTATGCATTACCTGGACCAGCTTTACTTCTATACTAAGAGAGATCGTGAGAAATGCACGCCTGGAAACTACCGTTACAATTGTTTGTTCGGATTCCACTACAGTAAAGAATTACCTGAGCGCAGGTGCGGTACCATTGAGCAATATCAGGTACCTGATCGCTCCCTTTAATACAATATGGATGCGCGATTATGGCGTCAATCCTGTTTATGCAAACAATGTGGATTCATTGTTCCTGGTAGACTGGATCTACAACCGCCCGCGGCCAAAGGATGATACAGTGGGGTACAGTCTTTCGCAGTTCCTGAATGTGCCTTTGTTCGAAACGGCCCAGGCGCCTTATAACCTTATTCATACCGGAGGGAATTACATGAGCGATGGTTTTGGGACAGCTTTCTCCTCTTTTCTCACCGATAATGAGAACCCCGGACTCTCTGCCTCGCAGATTGATACTATTATGAAAAAATTCATGGGGATCAACAGGTATATTCGCTTCCCGACCTTGCCTAATGATGGGATCCATCACATCGATATGCACATGAAATTGCTTGACGAAGAAACATTGCTGGTTGGAAAATATCCTACGGGAATTTCCGATGGACCGCAGATCGAAGCAAACCTGAGTTATATTACTTCTAATTTTAATTCGGTTTATGGAACACCTTACAAAGTGGTACGCATTCCGCAACCGCCGGATAAAAATAATCTTTATCCCAGCCAGGGCGGTGATTACCTGACCTATTCGAATGCTGTGTTTGTAAACAAAACAGTAATTCTTCCCTTGTATTATACCAAATATGATACAACCGCTCTAAGAGTGTGGAAAGAGTCCCTGCCGGGTTATAAGATCGTCGGTATTGATTGTGACCAGACCGCTGCAAATATTATTGCACAAAGCGGGGCCATTCACTGCATTACGCAATCGGTTGGAGTAGCTGATCCTTTACTGATCTCCCATGGAGCTTTACCCAACACTTGTGATACGGTAAATGCTTTTGCTATCGGCTGTGATTGCGATGTCGTGATTTATTCTCCCACCACGGGTTCTAATCGCATGAAACCGAATGTTTTCAAAACGTATACACTTGAAGAATTCAGCTCCTATCACGTGA
>JBJMLS010000199.1:0-18873 GCA_045805185.1 Bacteroidia bacterium
AAGATCGCGGATAAGCTGGTATACAGTAAGTGGCGGGCCGCTCTGGGCGGAAATATTGTAGCCATTGCTTCGGGTGGCGCTGCACTACAGCCAAGGTTGGCGCGCGTCTTTCTCTGTGCGAATATTGTGGTGCTTGAAGGATACGGTCTTACTGAAACCTGCGTTGTAGTAGCTGTAAATAATTTCGCTCCCGACAGTATCCGGATCGGAACAGTTGGCCCCGTAGTAGGCGAGAATAAAGTAAAGATAGCAGAGGATGGAGAGATCCTTGTGAAAGGGCCAAGCGTAATGATCGGTTATTACAAAAGACCCGAGGCTACCGCTGAAGTTATGGATGCCGAAGGCTGGTTCCATACAGGCGATATAGGCACATTTGTCGAAGATCGTTTTTTGAAGATCACAGACAGGAAGAAAGAGATCTTTAAAACATCTGCAGGAAAATACATTGCGCCTTTAATGATCGAAAATAAATTAAAAGAGAGCCGTTTTATAGAGCAATGCATGGTAATAGGCGAAGGAGAAAAATTTGCCTCAGCCTTATTGGTTCCGGCTTTTGATTATGTAAAGGAATGGTGCAGGCAGAATAACATCGAGTATACCGGGCCTGAGAATATCATCCTCAATAAGGAATTAAAGGCTGCCATCGCTAACGATGTGCGCGGAATGAACAGGGACCTTTCTCCTTTTGAACAGATCAAGCGCCCCGAGCTGCTCTCCGGGTTCTGGAGCGTAGAAGGAGGTGAGCTTACACCCAAGCTCAGCCTGAAGCGTAAAGTAATAATGGAAAAATACAAAGATACCGTAGCGAAAATTTTTGCCTCCGGCGACGACTGATCGACTTCATACTTCACTGTCATTACTCATGAATAATAACCCACAATTCTTAACCCCAGCAACGCAATGAACATTTCCCTGATAGTAGCGGCTTCCGAGAACAACGTCATAGGTAAGAACAATACGCTTCCCTGGCATTTACCGGTTGATATGAAATTCTTTAAAGAAAAAACAACCGGGCATTGCATCATTACCGGGCGAAAAAATTACGAATCCATTCCTGATAAATTTCGCCCTTTGCCCAACCGGACCAATATTATAATTACGCGGCAGGAGGATTATAAGGCGCCCGGAGCAATTGTTGTTGGCTCGGTGTACGAAGCGCTGGAAGCTGCGCGCGAAAAGAACGATAACGAAGTGTTTGTCATTGGAGGCGCAGAGATCTTTAGGGAAACCATTGACGTATGCGATACCATTTACCTTACGCGCGTGCATGAGAACATAGAAGGTGATGTGTTCTTTACTCCGCTGAATTCAAAAGAGTGGAAACGGGTGGAAGGAAGTCCATATAAAGCCGACGAAAAGCATGCGCACGATCTTACCTTTGAAAAATATGTGAGGGTGAAGTGATTCTTGGAGATCGGGCTAATTCTAAGTATATTTGAATAAAGGTTCTCCGAAATTTAGTTATGGCTTATTAAAATATAAAGAATGAGGCTCAGATTGCTTATATTTTTTATTGTAATTTTTGTTACTTCCTGTAAAAAGGATGTTGAGATTGGATTAGCTAAGCCAGAAAACAAGTTGAGCGTAGTAAGCCCATTAGATACTACTACTACCAATCCGGTAGATACTACAGCAAATTCTAATGACACAACGAATACTGTACAATCATTAAATGATAGCATTCTTTACACAAATGCTTCAAACGTTATTCTGAATTCGGTGCTTTATTATTATCTTCATCCTGCGGGTTGCGGTTATGTCCCTTTTCCTTCGGATTCACTTGTGTTGGACTCTTTGGATCTGGATGCCGATGGTATTTTTGATTACAGGTTCAAATCCCAAACTCAATACTATATTCAAAGCGCTTCTAATCCGTGCGTAAATTATCATTTCTATCGTGATATTATAGGATTGAACCCTACAGACTCAGTAGGTGTATTGATGAACCAGTACCATGGCGTAAAATTATTATCCGCAGGAGATACTATTGACGACCGTCTTATTTTTTTTCCAGGCGCTCCTTTCAGTCTTACGGCTACAATGGCCGCTTATAATGGATTTACCAATTCTATTGCAGGCGATAAATTCATAGCCATTAAAAAAGTAACAAATAACAATACAATGTTTGGCTGGATACGGCTGGATAGCATTGGCGGCAATGGTTTAATAATTAAGGATTTTGCAGTCAACCGGGCCGATAAGAGAGCAATTGCCTGCGGGCAAACTCAATGATATTTCCTCAAAGGTGACTTAGCAATAGTTAAGGTAGTGCCTCAGAGAGTTGTGTAGCTTAGCCTTCGTATTTCTTCAACTCCAGCTCATTCCCGTCAAACACCGCATACGTATTGTAATTGATCCATTCTCCAAGGTTAATGTAACGGCTGTTTTCACCGGGTTTTAGATCAAGGGGAAGGTGCCGGTGGCCGAAAATAAAATAATCAAAATGTTCCTTCTTTAATATTTCCTGGCAATAGAGGTAGAGCCATTCTTTCTCCGAACCATTATAAATTTCATCATCATTACCCGTACTCTCTTTTTTGTAACGACTGGTTGCTTTAGCGATCTTAAAGGAAAGATTAGGATGCAGCCTGGAATAGAACCATTGTGCGATCCTGCTCGTGAACAGTCTTTTAAGCAGCTTATATCCTTTATCTCCGGGGCCAAGACCATCGCCGTGGCCAATGAAAAATTTTTTTCCAGCGAATTCGCGGATGATGGGTTCGCGGTGGATCTGCACACCGACCTCCTGTGGCAGGTAATCGAACATCCACACGTCATGATTACCTGTAAAAACATGAACCGGGATTCCACTGTCCGTTATTTCGGCAATTTTTCCAAGCAGGCGAACAGATCCTTTCGGTACAGTGTATTTGTGCTCGTACCAGAAATCAAACAGATCCCCCACCAGGAAAATTTCTTTTGCATCCTTCTTCACCTCATCCAGCCAGCTCACCACGCGTTTTTCACGGGCAAGACTGATCTCATGAGTAGGAACTCCCAAATGAAAATCCGATGCGAAATAAATTTTGCTTCTGCTGTTCATTTTAAAAAGGTAGATTATCCTTGATCAGTGTTACGGGATTTGCCGCTTTTAAATTCAGCTTGAAGCGGATCATATCAATAAAGCGCGTATTGTCATTGTTCGAGTTGATAGCGTCAATAATATTCTTTGAATTGATCAGCGGGATGTATACTTCTGCAATATTTGTGACCAGAGGAATTTCAATACCCCCGCTGTACATGAATTCAGGTGCAGTAATTCCCTGGCTTACACCGGCAGGACCAATATTAATGACATGCGTGCTGTAAACGCCGGCGTCAAAATAAAGCAGCAAAGGAAACTTATAGATTTTAGGCGATTTTATATTGACCGAGCTGAGCCAATTATCACTTTGTCCCAGCGGGCTCCAGATCTTGAATGCGCCGTCTGTTTCCGTGAATTGCTGAAAGCCCAGTTGCGGCGCTCCATAGGCGCTTCTTGCAAAATAAATATTATCGTAAAAATAATCCTGGTAGCCCGTTTGCCCGCTCATCCGGAAGCGGTAGTCGCCTGTGTAGAGATCGCGCCTGAACATCATTCCTGCAAAAAAGCGAATGTCGACAGACTTCTTCTTACTGATGTTAATTGAATAATTTGCTGTCAGCGATGCTTTACGCATTCCATCCCCATCCTGGTAATTCAAGCGGATAGAATAAGGATTAATCGCCCTGTTATTATTCAACAGGTAATTTACATCATGATAAAAATAGGTAGTGTTCGTTTTTTGCATTCCTAAAGTTTCGAATGCGCCGCCGTACGAATCTTTATTCAGAATAATAAAACGGTAATTGAGACTCTGGCTTAATGTGCTTCTTGCGTGTTTTTTTCTAAAGTCGATATTGATGTAGGGTTCAATTTTTTGATAATTCAACGCGAAGCCTGCTGAACTCTCATTCAGGTAAGCAAAGCGCGCAGCTCTTGCGCCGACAGAAACCTGCTGTATTAGCTTCTCTTTTGAAAGAATATTGAACTGGAGCTTTCCATAACCTGTAAGATCTTTTGTTCCGAAAGCAAACATGGGCATCAGGTCGAACTCCATTTTTTTCTGGAAGAGGAAATGATTATACAATGCGGCGCCCGCCATAAATTTATTATATTCGTTATAACCGATCACCGGCGACCAGAATCCCTGTGTCTTCCTCGGATTATCTATAGCGGCTATTAGATTCAGCTTGAGCGGTTCGGTTTTCTTGAAGAGGCCCTTCGTACGGATGGTATTGTTTTTCCTGTTGAGTTCCGGCATAAATCCGAAATAATCGATCCTGAACTCATCGATCTCTGAAGGGGGAAAATTAAGTACTTTCTTTCCATCGAAGCCGTCGTACCATACCATTCCGATTATCTCCCCTTTTTTGAGGCCGCATAAGGCAACAGGACCTTTGATCTGCCCCGTATTCTTTACAACAATTTCATAGTTCCCGTCCTGTAGTTTTTTACTGCTGCATACTTTATAATCCAGTTTTTTTGTTGTGCAGATCAGGTCATCAAAGAACCAGGAAAGGTCTTTTTCACTGAAATATTCCAGCGTTTTTCTCAGGTCGTTTGGCTGAGGGTGCCTGAATTTCCATTGATCAAAATAAAACTGCATGGCGCGGTCAAAATCATTTTCACTCATGTATTGCATCAGGTAATCGAAAAGGATCGCCGTTTTGGAATAGACAATGGCCCCGTAGTTCAATTCGGAATAATCTTTTGAATGCAGTTCGCAGGGCTGATCAATTCCCAGGTTTGCGGAGTATTTGTAAAGAAATTCGTATTGCGCCTTGTGCTTGTATTGATTTGCTTCGAAAAGAGTAAAAGTACTGTCGCGGCCGAGCGCTGCAGCTATTGTAGCTCCCGGGTATTTTGTACGGATGTAACGGAGCTCATTAAACGAATTGATCCCTTCATCCATCCAGGCATGAACGCGTTCATTTGAGCCCAGCATTCCATAAAACCAGTTATGACCAACTTCGTGCATGATCACTGTTTCAAGCTCAAAGTCTCCGCCCGCGCCGCCGATCACCGTAATGTTCGGGTATTCCATTCCACCTCCGGCGCTAATGGTCCCGTCAACCGCAGTTACATGTTTGTATTGATAATCGCCGTTCCAGAGTGAGTAAAAAAAAGTAGCATCGTTCAGGTAGGCGATGGCGTTCTGCCAAAGTTCTATTTCCTGGTTCGTGAACATTGCCCAGGTTGTAACATTGCGCCTGCTATAGGGTAAGGTAACTTCGCCCTTCAATACATTGTAACGCTTATCGCAGAACCAGGCAAAGTCATGTACATTGTTCTGTTTGAAGCGAAGTGTTTTAAATTCCTTGTCGGAGATGGGAAATGACATATCCGGTTTGGAAATATATTTCTGGTTACGCAGCTCCGATAATTTTTTTTCAGTTGCGCGGATCTTCTCGTCCAGCCAGGCCATCTCCTCCGCTGCATCCGCCATGTCGCCTGTAGCACCAAGCACATAATTTTTTGGCACAGTAATGCTTACATCAAAGCTCCCGAATTCCGAATAAAATTCCCCTTGGTTAAGGTAAGGCATCTGGTTCCATCCGTTAAGATCGTAAACTGCAGGCTTCGGATACCATTGTGTTATGGTGTAGGCCTGGCCAATGTGACCCAGGCGGGAGATCTTTCCGGAAGGGATCTTTACATGAAACGGTGTTGTGATAACGATCTTTTGTCCCGGCTTCAGCGGCTCGTTGAGGACCAGCTTTGCGATATCAATGTTATCCTTATCGTATTCCAGCTTCGCGCTCAGGTCATTCACTTTAAAGTCCAGGCTATCGATATACCCGAGCTCTTCGGGTTTTGCATAATACATTTCCGTGCTTCCGCCTTCGAGTAATTGTTTGGCCAGCGCGGTTTTTTGGTTCTTGTAAGCATTGGGCCAAAGGTGCATATAAATGAACCCGAGCTCCGTATTGGAATTATTGGTGTATTCCATGCGCTCGAATGCGCTCAGCTCATGCGTTGCGTCGTTAAGCTTTACACTGATGGAATAATTTACTTCCTGCTGAAAATAGCCCTGCGCCATGATCGGCGACACGGCAAATAAGAGAAAAAATGAAAGGAGGTTCTTCACCTTGCGCATTTTATTTTCCGAGTAATTGCTCCAGTTTTTCTTCCAAGCCTGCGCCACGAAGGCCTTTGGCAACAATATTTCCTGCCTTATCTACCAGTATGGTAAAAGGAATCGAGTTAATATTGAATTGTTTGCATACAGATGAGTTCCATCCGCCAAGATCTGATACATGGTGCCAGCTGAGTCCGTCCTTTTCTATTGCCCTCATCCATTTTTCCTTGTCATCATCAAGAGATACACTATAAATGTCAAATCCTTTCTTGTTGTATTTGTTATAAAGTCGGACAACGTTTGGATTTTCTTTACGGCAGGGTCCGCACCAGCTGGCCCAGAAATCAACCAATACAACTTTACCTTTTAAGGAAGATAAAGCCAGAGCTTTGCCATTCACGTCATTCAGTTTAATGTCAGGCATGGCTGCCCCGTTTGGAAGGATCTTATTTTGCGCTTCCTGGAGACCGAACTGTTGTTTATACATATCGATATTCTTTTTCAGTTGTTGCGCGTACATCGAAGAAGGATATTTAGCGCTGAGGGCTTTTTCAACTTTTTCATAAGTAGAAAGATTTTTTTCAATGTTAATGTTATTGAAGGCGCTGAAGTTTGCAATAGTTCCGGGGAATTCTTCTACCTTTTTGATCAGGGCGGGAGTGCTGCGCTCCAGTATATTCATATATGCCACTTCGGCAATGTTGTTCAGCGAATCCATTTTGAGTGAATCCATCCGTATGCTCATCATGGTTTCGTTCAGACTCGCTTTTAAGGAATCAAGGGAAGAGGTTGATTTCTGCAGAATATCATTAAGCTCGATAAATTGTTTAGTATCAGGCGAACCTTCCGCGGAATAATTTTTTCCGAGGGCTTTTGCATCACCTTTAAAAGTAATGCTCTGTGTAGAATCTGTCACCAAGACCGCAAAATTCGCATCATTGATCTTTAGCCGGTAGAAATCCATTTGCTTAGGACCGGCATTGGTAAAACTGAAATTTCCATTTTCATCCACTGAAGCGGAATCAATAAAAATATATCCCTGAGGCGACATGCGTTCCAGTACGATTGTCTCTCCTGCTGAATTGGTTAAAGTTCCTGAGATCGAAGACGATCCGTTCTTTCCGGAATTTCCGCAAGAGGCAAAAAAAGCCGTTACAATAAAAAGTGCGATTATTTTTTTCATAGGTTTAATTTCTTTTTTGTTCCGGTTGACTTTGGCCACCGGCATATTCCATTTTTCCGCTGCTTCGGCCTCGCTCTTCAGCAGTTATTCGGTCACTGGCAACCACTTCGCTCTTCACCGGTTATCAGCACCGCTACTTCGGCTCCGCTCAGGCAGCGGTTATTTGGCCTGATAATCACTTCCTCTTCACCGGTTATCCAGCACCGCTACTTCGGCTCCGCTCAGGCAGCGGTTATTTGGCCTGATAATCACTTCGCTCTTCACCGGTTCTGCATGTCATTTGATCCGGTACTTCGGCTCCGCTCTTCACCGGTTATTTTGGCCACTGGTAACCACTTCGCTCTTCACCGGTTTCTGCATGTCATTTGATCCGGTAGCTGAGCGGAGCCGAAGCTACATTTTATCCAGCGTCTCTTTCACTAATTTACTTGCCAGCTTGGGATCCGCTTTTCCTTTGCTCAGCTTCATCACTTCACCCATGAACAAGCCAACAAGATTCACTTTCCCGTTTTTATATTCTACAACTTTATCCGGATACATGGCCAGGGCCTGGTTCACGTGATCCTGTAAAGCATCCGCGTTGCTGTCCTGTAACACATTTAATTCTTCTGCTATTGATAGCGGACTTTTCCCAGGTGATCTCAACAGCGCCGGGAATACTTTTTGCGAAGCAACTGAATTGCTGATCTTTCCCTCGTCAATGATCCCGATCAGTTCAGCGAGCTGTTTCGGTTTCAATTCGAATTTCTCAATATGGAGGGCATTTTCATTCAGGTAGCTCTTCACGGCGCCCATTACCCAGTTCGCTGCGGCTTTGTAATTCTTCGTGTATTGGGTAAGCTCGTTAAAGTACAGGGCAATTTCTTTTATATCGGTAAGATTTCCCGCATCATAATCTGAAAGCTGAAAGTCTTTTGTGTAACGTTTGAAAATATCGTTCGGCAACTCAGGCATTAATGCTTTTATTGCGGCGATGTATTGGTCGCTCACGATCACCGGTTGCAGGTCGGGCTCAGGAAAATAACGGTAATCGTTTGCGCTTTCCTTACTGCGCAAACTGAAAGTAATGCCTTTTACGGCATCGAAGCTCCTCGTTTCTACAGGGATCTCTTTCCCGGCTTCAATATCATCGATCTGTCTTTTTATTTCAAATTCAATGGCCCGCTGCACATTGCGGATGGAATTCATGTTCTTTACCTCTACCTTTTTCCCGAAAGCTTCAACACCTTTTAGTCTTACCGAAACGTTTGCGTCGCAACGCATGGAACCTTCTTCCATATTTCCGTCGCAGATGTCGAGGTAGCGAACCAGCTTACGAACTTCCGTTAGATAGGCATAGGCTTCATCACTCGTTTTGATTTCCGGTTCAGAAACGATCTCCAGCAGAGGAACACCGGCACGGTTAAGGTCAACTAGAGTATCAAAAGGATCCTGGTCGTGCATGCTCTTTCCGGCATCTTCCTCCATGTGAATGCGGGTGAGACTGATGTGCTTTTCAGTTCCACCCTCGTTTTTTATACTGATAGATCCCCCGGTGCAGATCGGTGTTTTGTCCTGTGTGATCTGGTAACCTTTAGGTAGGTCGGCGTAGAAATAATTTTTACGGGCAAATTCATTATTCTCCCTTATGGTTGCCTTAACAGCAAGTCCCAGTTTAACTGCGAACTCGATGGCGCGCTTGTTTACCCGCGGGAGTGTTCCGGGGTGCCCAAGACTGATCACGCTTACATGAGTATTGGGTAAGCCCCCGTACTCAGCAGAATCGGAACTGTACATTTTACTTTTTGTAAGCAGCTGAATGTGTACCTCTAATCCAATAACAGCTTCGTACTTTTCATATACGCTCATAAAGATCTGTTCCAAAAAATTAAGCGATAAAGATACGTAAAATAATTCTGTATGTACCCTTTTGGAATCCTGCTGATCTTCGCGGCCTGGCTAAGCTTTTAGAACTTTTTAACATGATTTTCCAAAGCCCTTCAAAAAGCGTAAATTTACAGGTTCTTACCAGAAACGATTAAAATTTTTAATGTGGATTTTTTAGATGAATTAAACCCGATACAGCGTCGCGCAGCCGAAGCTACTGAAGGCCCTGTGATGATCATTGCCGGTGCAGGATCGGGAAAGACCCGTGTGCTAACCTATCGCATTGCTCACCTAATGCGCAAGGGAGTTGATCCGTTCAATATCCTGGCGCTTACCTTCACCAATAAAGCGGCGAAAGAAATGAAGAGCCGGATCGGGAAAATTGTAGGGGAGAATGATGCAAAAGCATTATGGATGGGAACATTTCACAGCATTTTTGCACGGATCCTGCGCTTCGAAGCGGAGAAGCTGGGTTATCCGAAGAATTTCACGATCTATGATACCGATGACAGTAAAAGCGTGATCAAGGAAATACTTAAGGCTTTTAACCTGGATGATAAAGTGTATAAACCTTCTTTGGTTCTGAATCGCATTTCCTCTGCAAAGAATAACCTGATCTCCGTACGGCAATACCTGAGCAATCCCATTGCACAGGAAGAGGACCGCGCCGCGCAAAAGCCCATGCTCGGACAAATTTTTGATGCTTATGCTCGTCGTTGTTTTAAGGCGGGCGCTATGGATTTTGACGATCTGCTTTTTAACACCAACGTATTGCTCCGTGATTTTCCTGAAGTACTGATCAAGTACCAGGATAAGTTCCGTTATATATTGGTGGATGAGTACCAGGATACCAATTTTTCGCAGTATGTAATTGTGAAACAACTGGCCGCACGCTTTCAGAACATTTGTGTAGTGGGTGACGACGCGCAGAGTATTTACGCTTTTCGTGGCGCCAATATTCAGAACATCCTCAATTTTGAAAAGGATTATCCCGACCTGCAGACCTTTAAGCTGGAACAGAATTACCGGTCCACGCAAACCATCGTTAACGTTGCGAACAAAGTGATCGCAAACAACAAGGACCAGTTCCGGAAAAATGTATGGACGCACAACGATGAAGGTGAGCGCATCAAAGTGTTGCGCGCGAACACAGATAACGAAGAAGGTATGAAGGTGGCCAATTCCATCTTCGATACCAAGATGAACAAGCAGGCGCGCAATAAGGAATTTGCGATCCTTTATCGTACCAATGCCCAATCGCGTTCATTGGAGGAGGCCCTGCGTAAAATAAATATTCCTTACCGCATTTACGGCGGCGTTTCGTTTTATCAGCGTAAAGAGATAAAAGATTTGTTAGCGTATTTTCGCCTGGCGATAAATAATAATGATGATGAATCCCTGAAGCGCGTGATCAATTATCCGGCGCGCGGGATCGGTCAAACGACCATGGATAAGATTACCATTGCGGCTGCGGATAATGACGTAAGCATGTGGACAGTGATCGAGAACCAGCGGGATTTTAACCTGGGATTAAATGCAGGAACATCTGCAAAGGTGAGTGAGTTCACCAATATGATCAAATCCTTTTCGATAATGCTGCCTTATAAAGATGCTTACGAAACCGGGAACCAGATCGCAATATCTTCCGGAATTTTAAGGGATCTGTACAGCGATAAAACACCGGAAGGAGTGAGCCGTTATGAGAATATCCAGGAATTGCTCAGCGGGATCAAGGATTTCGTAGAGAATTCCAGGACGCCGCAGGAACAGGAACTAAAAGATAATATTTTAGAGAGCGCTGAGGATAATCCTTCTGATCTTTTCGTTGAGCCTGTGAATGATAAAATACGTACGCTGGATGAATTCATGCAGGACATTGCTTTGCTCACCGATGCGGATAAAAATGCGGATGACGAAAAAGATGCGGACCGGGTTTCCCTGATGACCATACATGCCGCAAAAGGACTGGAATTTCCTTTTGTTTACATAGTCGGATTGGAGGAAAATCTTTTTCCTTCGCAGATGGCGCTGAATTCACGGGCCGACCTGGAAGAAGAGCGCCGGCTGTTTTATGTTGCTCTGACGCGTGCAGAGAAGAACGCGACACTTACCTATTCCTTGACGCGTTACCGTTTCGGGAACCTGATCTATTGTGAGCCCAGCCGTTTTATTGATGAGCTGGACGACAAATACGTGGATTTTCCTGAGGAAGGAGCGCCGGCATCATTCAGCGATAATATGTTCGATAGATTGCGTGATGATTACGATGCTCCGGCAAAGCAGGTAAATTTTAAAAAGCCCGCGACCAAACCAGTTCTTAAGCCAAAAATAAATCTCACACCTTTAAGAAAAACCTCCTCAGCTCCATCTGCACCCATTGATATGGAAGTGGTGAAAAGTATCAGGGAAGGAACCATTGTGGAACATGAAAAATTTGGCCAGGGTAAAGTGATTTTAATTGAAGGCGCTTTTCCTAATTTAAAAGCTACGGTTCATTTTGAAGCTGCAGGGCAGAAACAATTATTGCTGAAATATGCAAGATTGAAAGTTATCAGCCAGTAGCGACATTTCATATCACGTGTTAACCAGGAATGGCACTAACTACAAATACACGTAATCTGTGGACTAAAAGTAGTGATGTTTATTCGGGTAATTCGCGGCTTAAAATCTGTACAATCTGTGGCTAAACACTTCCGAAAACTTCACCATTTCAATTAAAAACACTATTTTTAAGCTTTTAAATCCCTTTCATGGAGTACAACACCCAACTAGAGAAAATGATCATTCCCGAATACGGGAGAAATATACAACGCATGATCAATCACTGCGTTACTCTTACCGACCGGGAAGAGCGAAACCGCTGTGCAAAAGCCATCATCCAGGTAATGGGACAGCTGAACCCGCACCTGCGCGATGTAGCTGATTTCAACCATAAATTATGGGATCACTTATTCATAATTTCAAAATTCCAGCTTGATGTAGATTCACCTTATCCGAAGCCGAATGCGGAAACGTTTGAAACAAAACCCGACATTGTAAGCTATCCGAAAGGGAGAATAAAATACAAGCATTACGGAAAAACAATAGAGGAGATCATCGAGAAAGCGAAAGCTTATCCCGAGGGAGCTGAGAAGGAAGAATTGAAAAGGGTGATCGCTAATCACATGAAAAAATCCTACATCAACTGGAACAAGGATTCTGTAACGGACGATACGATCATCGCCCAGTTGGACGAATTATCAGGCGGAGCTCTGAAGATCGCGGAAACAACAGTACTCAGTGTTGTTACCGACCAGGTAAAACGGAATGTCAGCAATAGCGGCGGTACAGGTAGTACCCAGAAAAAGCATCACCACAACAACAAGCACAAGCACAGCGGCGGAGGCGGAAAACACAATTTCAAAAGGAACAACAACAACAATAATGGCAATAACAGCAACAAATATTAATTCCATTTTATGATATTTGAAGTTACCGGTGGCAAACAGTTAAAAGGCGACATCATTCCGCAGGGCGCCAAAAACGAAGCTTTACAGATCTTATGCGCAGTATTGCTCACAGCGGAAAAAGTAACTATCTCCAACATTCCCGATATCGTCGATATCAACAAGCTCATTGATCTCCTGCGTGAGCTCGGTGTCAAAGTTGAAAAAACCGGTCATGAAGAATATACTTTCCAGGCGGATGACGTAAATGTTGATTACCTGATCTCTCCGGAATTCAAAAAGAAGGGCGGGGGGCTGCGCGGTTCCATTATGATCGTCGGCCCATTGTTGGCGCGTTACGGGAAAGGCTACATGCCCAAACCGGGCGGTGACAAGATAGGACGCCGCAGGGTGGATACACATTTTCTTGGATTCGAAAAGCTGGGTGCAAAATTCGTTTACGACAGCGATAATGAATTTTTCAAAGTGGAAGGACAAAACCTTAAAGGCGCTTACATGCTGCTGGATGAGGCTTCCGTTACCGGTACCGCGAACATAGTAATGGCCGCTGTAATGGCCGAAGGTACAACTACGATCTATAATGCCGCCTGTGAACCTTACCTGCAGCAATTGTGTAAAATGCTTAACCGCATGGGAGCAAAGATCTCAGGAGTAGGCTCAAATTTGCTAACAATTGAAGGAGTAAAAAAACTGGGCGGTACCACCCACCGCATGTTACCCGATATGATCGAGATCGGTTCTTTCATTGGAATGGCTGCTGTTACAAAATCAGAAATTACGATCAAGGATGTTTCTTATGATAGTCTCGGGATCATTCCAAATGTGTTCCAGCGACTGGGAATCAATCTTGAGCGCAGGGGAGACGATATTTTTGTTCCTGCGCAGGACTCTTATGAGATCGATACTTATATCGACGGTTCCATATTAACAGTTGCCGATGCGATCTGGCCGGGTTTTACTCCCGATCTGATCAGCATTGTACTTGTTACCGCCACTCAGGCCAGGGGGAATGTACTCATTCACCAGAAAATGTTCGAGAGCCGTTTGTTTTTCGTTGATAAGCTCATCGATATGGGAGCGCAAATTACGCTTTGTGATCCTCATCGTGCAGTGGTAATGGGAACGGACAGACAGCAGCAGTTGCGCGCCATACAAATGGCCTCCCCGGATATCCGCGCTGGTGTGGCCCTGCTGATCGCTGCAATGGCGGCCAGGGGAAAAAGCACCATATTTAATATTAACCAGATCGATCGGGGTTACCAGCACATCGACAAGCGTTTGAATGCTATTGGAGCGGAGATCATCCGTAAATAAGATGAATAAAGCAAAACAACTGTCCCTTATACTTCTCGCAGGAATAATAATGTACTGCTGTAAGCCCAATGAGAAGGCGATAGTAAAAAAAGAGAACTTTGTTCCGCCGGATTCGCTGCCGATCGGCTTAAGAGCAGGTAATGTTGCTCCGGAACTTTCTTTTAAAAACCCTGATGATTCGCTCATAAGCCTTTCCTCGCTTCGCGGGTATTATGTTCTTATTGATTTTTGGGCGAGCTGGTGCGGTCCCTGCCGCATGGAAAATCCCAATGTAGTTAGTGCTTACGGAAAATACGGCAATAAAAAATTTCCGAAAGGAAAAGGTTTCAGGATTTACAATGTGTCCTTTGATACAAACAAGGATCAGTGGAAAAAGGCGATTGAAAAAGATCACCTGGACTGGCCTTATCATGTCAGTGATCTAAAAGGCTGGTATTCTGAAGCTGCTTCCAAATATGGGGTCAATTCTATTCCCGCCAACTGGCTGATCGACCCGTATGGAGTGATCGTTGGCCGTGGATTGCGCGGCCCTGCTCTTGATCAGAAACTCGCCGAGCTTTCCGGGGACATTCCGAAATAAGAAAAGAATTAAAGTGTAAACAGGAGGTTTCACTTTTTTTTGTACTTTAGGTATCCAAAAATTATTCATCATGCTTCAACGGTTTTTATACTGTTTTATCCTGTTTATTTCGCTCCCGGCTTTGGCTGATGAAATAAAAATAGGCACGAAAGTCCCTGATATTGTTCTTAAGAATACAAACAATGAAGTCGTTTCCCTTGAAAATGTAAACAAGAATAAATTGGTACTCGTGCATTTCTGGTCGCCGGGTGCAATGAACAGCCGTGCAAATCATACAGCGTTAAATGAACTCGCCGCGACCTACAAGACAACGGCGCTTAACGGGGCCGGGGGATTTGAAATTTACGCCGTAGGTCTGGAGAAACTAAAAGAAAGTTGGGAAATGGCCATACAAAAAGATCAATTCACTAATGCAACTCACGTATTGGATGTTAACGGGCTCTTTTCACTTAATGCAAAAAAATTCAAAGTAACGAGCTTACCCGCAGATTTCCTGATCGACCAGGACGGCAAGCTGATCGCGATCAATCCTTCCCTTAACGAGCTGAAGAATCTCCTGAAGAAATACAGTAGTATTAAGCCGGTAAGTCAGTTAAAGGATATTCTCGCTAAGTTGCTTTATGGAGATAAAAAGAAAATGCCCCTTGTTCATCAGAAAGTTTTTCTGCTGAGCGGATCCGGAGATACGCTGAAAACGGCTGAAACTGATGATTACGGCGACTTTAGCTTTAAGCAGGTGAATGTATCACAGCAGGTAAATCTTGTTGTGGATAAGAATGAAAATACGGCAAAGATCACTGATCTGTATCTTGCACAGCAGAATGGACAGATTGTGTCGAAGTTTACCAAAACAGCTTCCGGATTCGAGTACAGGTTGCTCCCTAAGGAAATTCACAAGCTGACTGAAATGGCAGAAGCCGAAGATCCGGGTATGAAGATGGATCTGTTCTCTAAGTCTGCAGATAAAATAATGACGATCACCGAAAATATCTATTACCCGAGCAAGGAGTTTAAGATAGTCGACAAGGCCGCAAAAAAGCTGGATGCCATTGTTGAAAATATGAAGAAGAATGATAAGCTGAAGCTCGAGATCTATTCTCATACCGATTCAAACGGAGAGGATTCGTATAATCTGGAATTATCAAATAAGAGGGCCAATGCCGCCCTTGAGTATATGGTTTCAAAAGGTATTGATAAGAAACGGATAAAGGCAATAGGTATGGGCGAAGCGAAGATCATGAACCGCTGCTCGAATGGCGAGAATTGTTCGGAAAAAGAGCATGAATTGAACCGCCGTACCGAATTCAGGTTCTCTAAATAATCAAAGACCTTTATGCTTGTTGCTGTTATCGATTTGGGCACCAATACTTTTAACCTGCTTATAGCAGAGGTGAATAAGGCTACAGGAGAATTCAGGAAAAAATTTAAGGATAGGATCTCCGTTAAGTTAGGCGAAGGAGGGATCAATAAGGGATTTATCGCTGAACAGCCCTTCCAGCGGGGTATAGACGCATTGAAGGAATACAAGGCGATAGTTGATAATCACCAGGTAAAAGAGGTTATTGCCTTTGCGACATCAGCAATTCGATCCGCATCCAATGGAGCAAACTTCATCAGTGAAGTTTACAAGCAAACTGGTATAAAAGTTCAAACAATAAGCGGCGACCGCGAAGCTGAACTTATCTATTACGGGACCCGTCTTGCAGTTAATTTTAGTGATGTGCCATCGCTCATCATGGATATCGGAGGAGGGAGTACGGAATTTATTATTGCGGACCGGCAGCGAATATACTGGAAGCAAAGCTTTTTACTGGGAGCAGCCCGGTTACTGGAAAAATTCAAACCGGAAAATCCGATAAAGCATGAAACTGTAGTTGCAATGCGGAATTATTTCCGTGAAGAGCTCACACCTCTTTACCTTCAGCTTGAAAAGCATCCGATCCGTCAGCTTGTTGGCTCTTCCGGCGCTTTTGATAGCTTTGTAGATATGATCGGATGGAAATTCGGAACGGCAATGTTGAAGACCGGTGATACAGAATACCTCATCGACCTTGAACACTATAGGGAACTGCACAATATTATCATACGTTCAACCCTGGAGGAAAGAAAACAGATCAAAGGACTTATTCCAATGCGGATGGACATGATCGTGATCTCTGTATTGTTTGTGGACTTTGTCATCACGGAATTCGGGATCACAAAATTAAGCGTGTCCACTTATTCGCTCAAGGAAGGCGTCATTGGGGAAATCGTAAAGTAAAGTCAAAAAATTCATAAATATTCCAGCCAACACATGTCAAAAATACTGATCATCGACGACGAAAAGAATATCCGTAAATCCCTGAGGGAAATTCTGGAATTTGAAAAGTACAGGATTGAAGAAGCTGAGGACGGCTCAAGCGGCTTTGCGATGACCTGCAAAGAGAATTTCGATCTTATCCTTTGCGACATTAAGATGCCGAAAATGGACGGTATGGAATTTCTTAATAAGTTAAATGAAAATAATATCGATTCTCCCATTGTAATGATGAGCGGACACGGGAATATAGAAACAGCCGTTGAAGCGGTAAAAAAAGGAGCTTATGATTTCTTGGCCAAACCGATCGACTTAAATCGTCTGCTGGTTACCGTGCGCAATGCGATGGAGAAAAAAGAACTGGTGAGCGAAACCCGGGCCTTAAAGAAAAAAGTAAGCAAAACCTATGAGATGATCGGTGAATCCAAAGCCATTGAGTCAGTCAAGGAAATAATTGAAAAAGTTGCTCCCACCGATGCGCGCGTGCTGATTACCGGAAGCAATGGAAGCGGGAAAGAGTTGGTGGCGCGCTGGCTGCATGAGAAAAGTAACCGCAGCGCCGGTCCTTTAATTGAAGTGAACTGCGCTGCCATTCCCGGCGAGCTGATCGAAAGCGAGCTGTTTGGTCATGAAAAGGGCGCCTTTACCTCGGCTGTGGCCACACGGAAGGGAAAGTTTGAACTTGCGGAAGGTGGAACAATTTTTCTGGATGAGATAGGCGATATGAGCTTATCCGCGCAGGCGAAAGTATTGCGCGCTTTGCAGGAAAATAAGATCACAAGGGTAGGAGGGGACAAAGAAATAAAAGTGAATGTGAGGGTCATTGCAGCAACCAATAAGGAATTGAAAAAGGAGATCGCTTCGGGTAATTTCCGCGAAGACCTTTATCACCGGCTCAGTGTGATCCTGATCCATGTGCCCTCGCTTAACGACAGGCTGGAGGATATTCCGTTGCTCGCTGAGCATTTCCTCGACCAGGTATGCTCCGATTACGGAATGGCCAGGAAAACCATTAGCAAGGAGGCATTAAAAGCACTGCAGCAGATCAATTGGACCGGGAACATCAGGGAATTCAGAAATGTCATTGAGCGATTGATCATCCTATGCGATAAAAATATTACAGATAAAGATGTGAAGCAATACGCAATGAACGGCAAGTGAAACATTACTTCAGGACAGGGTTTTACCCAAACAAAGCTTCCGAACGGCTAATTCTGTTCCATACTTAGTACCCAAAAAAAACGACAATTCGTTGCAAATTGTCGGTAAATCCTTTTTTTTAACTGTTTTTTTTATATATTTGTTTTTATCATTATTAACAAAATACTATGAAAAAGAGCGTAAAAACCGGAATAATTTTATTTATTCTATCCATTTCCTATTTAGGATCATTTAGCCAGGTTGCAAATTCAACTCAGGCAAATGCAATTACAATACCTGCCGGCGAGGCTAAATTAGTATTAGCCATTATGGATGAAAGCGATTTCAATAAGACAGTTTTTGATTGGCGCTTGTTTGACCTGAAGGATGCGCAAACTGCATCGGCAATAGCATCGGGTATAAAATCGAAGCATATCAAGCAGATCAAAAGCATTTCCATTACACCTTCCAAAGGAACCACTTTCCTCGTTCATCTTGAAGCAAATGCACCCTTAGAGGCGTACCAGTATTTTCAAATGTTTCTGAATGAAGGTGTGAAATATGCACTTATCAATGAAAAAGCAGTTGATCTTGCAGCTTATATCAGGAAAAAAACAGGAAAATAATTAAATAAATCATCAGAATAGCCATGGGAAATAAAGTATTACTCAAAAGTTTACTGGCGGGATTCGCCTTCAGTTTAATCGCCCTTCCATCTTTCGCCCAGGAAGGAAGGCTTCCAACAAAGGAAGAGCTTCGGATCAAAGAGGAAAAACTCGCTTTTTACAAGAGTCATCCAAACGTTTCAAGAGTAAAGCCTGATCATCACCTCATGGTTACCGGCCCTGAGCAGGACTGTGATAACGCCACTGCTGTCTGTCAGCAATCGTACACCCAAAATAATTCCTATACCGGTTATGGTTCTTCCCAGGAAGTATTCAATACCT
>JBJMLS010000200.1:0-9069 GCA_045805185.1 Bacteroidia bacterium
CCGCTCCTGCCGCATTCGGCGTACAAAACATGTAAATGTTGTCGTTTGCTGTACCATTGGTATAAGCAGTAGTAAACGTTGCTGAAGCAGTAGGCGCGGTAATGATCTGCGCGTTTAAAAACCCTGCGGTTGCGAGTAATAAGATAAAAAGTATTTTTTTTCTCATTCCGAAAAAATTAGTGTTAGTGTTGTTGTTCAATTACCTGACTACCGTAACGTGTCCTACCAACTGCTTTTTATCTCCCCGCAAATTTTTAACTTTTAATTTCCATACATACGTATCCTGCATCACCGTTTCCGACATTTTCCCATCCCAGTGTTTACTCATTTCAGTTGTATGAAATACCAATTGTCCCCACCTGTCATAGATGGAGAAATCATAATTTGCAGGATCCATTCCGATCCCCTGCGGATAAAACGTATCATTGAGCCCATCATTATTCGGTGAAAAGGCGTTGGGGATATAGATCACGAAATCGTCGTCAATTACAACCTGCTTCACTGCTGTGTTCACACATCCGAATGAATTGACAATATCCAATTGTACATCATAAGTACCGGGATACAGATAAGTGAAAGTTGGATCGGTTAATGAGGAAGAAGACAGCAATGAATCTCCAAAGCTCCAGCTATTGCTTACAATAGTTCCCCCTGTGGACGTATTAATAAAACTGATATCCGGAAAAATTATACTTGTTGGCTGTGGCCCGAAAGTGAAATCAGCAACAGGAACTTCAAAGGCATTTACCCAGTTATTAAAAGAAGTTGTAGAAGAACATCCGTTAACATCAGTTATAAGCACAGTAATGTTATATGAACCGGGATTTGCGTAGCAGTGCGATACAGGACTTCCACTCAGGCTTGTTCCATCCCCCATGCTGAAATTGCTTGTTACTAAGGCTGGCGTACTTGAAACGGTAAATGTTCCGCATACGGGTGTGCATCCTGAGATCTGTTGCGAAATTGTTGGGACAGGTAATGGATTAACAAGAACATCCAGCGGCGCACGCGGCCCTTCACAATTACTTACCGTTTGGGAAACATAATATGTTGTTGTGCCTGCGACCACTGTTGAAGGAATAGGAGCTGCGGCTGAAGGCGTGCCTCCCGTCATAAATGTGCCATACCAGTTAAGACTTCCGCCTGCAATTGCAGTTAGCGCAAGCGCCGAAGCATTTTTGCAATAAGTGAGATTTGTAGTTAATGGGGCAGAAGGTGTGGGGTTTATAGTGATGGTATAATTAAACGGCGTTCCCGCACAGGTATTAACAGTTGGTGTTACCGTAATAGTCGCTGTTGCAACAGTAGCTCCTGTATTTATTCCTGTAAACGAAGGGATATTACCTGATCCGTTGGCGCCAATGCCAATGGAAGTGTTAGAATTGGTCCATGAGAATGTTCCGCCTGCCGGAGTACTGCTGAAAGCAGATGTTCCTACTAAAGCGCCATTACAGGCAACCTGGTTCGCCTGGTTCCCGGTGGGTGTTGGATTAACCGTTATCGTATAGCTTACTGCGGCTCCTATGCAGGTTCCCATAGCAGGAGTGATACTGACAACACCATTAATTGGTGAATTACCTGAATTCACTGCATTGAAACCGGGAATGTTCCCGGTACCGCTGCCCGCAAGCCCGATCACTGTATTTGTATTGGTCCAGGTAAATGTTCCACCAGCAGGATTACTGCTAAGAATAGCGGAGCTAACAGCCGAACCGTTACAAATGCTAACGTTTGCCGGAGCCGTCATCGTAGGTGGGTTTGTAACAGTAACCGGAATAGAATCCACTGGTCCTTCACAACCGTTAATACTTTGCGAAACATAGTAATTCGTTGTTCCGGCAGCAGAGGTAGAAGGAGTTGTAGGTGTCGCTGATGAAGGCGGAATACCAGGGCTTGTTCCATACCAGTTCAATGTTCCTCCGGGGGAAGCGGTGGCAGTTAATGGAACAGCGGCGGCATTAAGACAATATGCAACAGTTCCAACTCCTGGAGCTGCCGGGGTTGCATTTACAGTGATGGTATAATTAAGCGGTGATCCTACACAGCTGTTTAAAGTTGGAGTAACGGAAACTACTCCGGTGATGGCACTTGCAGAACTGTTAGTCGCTGTAAAGGATGGCGCATTTCCCGTGCCTCCGGCAATTAAGCCAATAAGGGTATTTGAATTTGACCAGGTATAAGTAGCACCTGAGGGTGTGCTGGAATATACGGAAGCGGGAACTGTTGCCTGATCACACACGGTAATATTCGCAACCGGATTAACTATTGGGCTTGGATCAATTGTAATAGTAAATGTTGATTGGGGACCCGTGCAGCCATTTAATACCGCGCCACCGCAAACAATAATTGTATTGATTGGTGCAGATCCCGGATTAGTTCCTGTAAAAGAAGGAATGGTTCCTGTTCCGCTCGCGGCTAAACCAATACTTGCATTGGGATTTGCCCAGGGTATTGTTGCCCCGGGAGGGGTGCTGGTCAAATTAACTGCACTTGAAGAAGCGCCGTTGCAGATCGTAAAGCTTGTAACCGGATCTACAACCGGCGAGGGATCTACTGTAATGGTGAACGAAGAAGCCGGTCCGACACAGGTGTTTAAAGTGGCAACCACATTTACAACCCCGGTAATACTTGAGGTTCCAGGATTAGTTGCGGAAAAAGCGGGAAGATTACCTGTGCTGCCTGCACTTAAACCGATGGCTGTATTTCCATTGGTCCATGCAAAACTTGCTCCTGATGGATTACTGGTAAAATTAACAGCGCTTGTACTGCTGCCATTACAAACGGTAAAATCACTCACTGTTGTCACAGTTGGCAGAGGATCGACTGTAATGGTAAACGTAGCCGGTACACCAATGCACCCGCTCAAATTGGGAATATAAGATATTACAGCACTCACAGAAGCTGATGTTCCATTAACCGCAGTGAATGAAGGAATATTACCAACGCCATTTGCACCGAGCCCGATTGCAGTATTGGAATTGGACCAGCCAAAAGTCGCTCCTGCAGGGTTACTGGTAAAACTGATAGGGCCAACAGCTGCTCCGTCGCAAACGGTTATATTGGCAACTGGGTTTGATGTCGGAGGGGGAGTGATCGTGATACTGAAAGTAGATGTTGGACCCACGCAGGTGTTTAATGTTGGTGTAATGGTGATCGTTCCGCTTATTGAACCGGCGCCTGAATTTGTTCCGGTAAATGAACCGATATTTCCAACGCCACTTGAACCCAATCCTATTGCCGTATTTGAATTCGACCAGGTATAAGAGGCGCCGGCAGGTGTACTGCTAAAGTTAACAGGCCCAACAGTGCCGCCATTGCAAACTATAATATCCGTAACAGGTGTAACAACTGGCAACGGATCAACTGTAATTGTAAACGTGCCGGGAGTTCCCGTACATCCGGCAAGTGTCGGCGTCACGCTAACTGTTCCGTTTATCGATGCGCTTGTTCCATTGGCCGCTGTAAAAGCAGCAACACTGCCTGTTCCGCTTGCCGCAAGCCCGATCGCAGTATTTGAATTCGACCAGGCATAGGTTGATCCTGCAGGGGTACTGGTAAAATTAACCGGGCCTGCGCTTGCGCCTTCACAAACTGTAAAACTCGAAATTGCGTTTACAGTTGGCAAAGGACTAATAGTAATGGTGAATGTTCCCGCTGCACCGCTGCATCCGCTAAGCGTCGGCATTACAGTGATAGTGCCGCTGAGATTGGTTGAACCGGCATTGGTAGCTGTAAATACAGGAATGTTAGTGGTTCCGCTTGCAACAAGCCCAATAGCTGTATTGGAATTTGTCCAGGTATATGTTGCTCCTGCAGGAGTACTGGTAAAACTCACTGGCCCCACACTTGCGCCGCTGCAAGCTGTAATACTGGTTACCGCATTAACGGACGGGCCCGGATTTACTGTAATGGTATAGGAAGATGGAGTTCCAACACAACCGTTAAGAGTTGGCGTAACAGTGATCACGCCGGTAACAACTGAAGATCCCACGTTTATTGCATTAAAAGAAGGCACGTTCCCGGCCCCGCTTGCTGCAAGTCCTATGGCGGTATTCGAATTTGTCCACGTATACGTTGCACCAGCAGGTGAACTGGTTAAGGTTGTTGCAGGTATTGCATTTCCATTACACACTGTTACGTTTGCCGGAACAGTCACTGTTGGAACATCTTTTACAATTACCGTTTGAGAAGCATTATCAACACAACCGGAAGCTGATGTAGCGGTTAATGACACCAGGTAATTTCCCGGGGTGCTATAGGTTTGCGCAGGTGGAGAAGTTGCAGTTGATGTGTTTCCATTCCCGAAATTCCAGGAGTAAGTCGAAGCTGCTAAACTGGAATTGGTAAACCCAGTAGTGACTGATCCGCATCCTGTGGCTGTTCCTACAGTGAACTGAGCGGTTGGCGCCATTTGAAAAGTTCCGGTTGCGGGCCAGCTCATGGTGAATCCTGTAGTACTGTTTGAATAGTTATCTATAATGATAACATAAGTATTTCCTGCGGTAACAGTAACAGGATCGCAAAATTCTCCACTACAGGCACCCGGGCCATTTTGCATGCCAATAGAGCCGCTATTACCTGAAGCATAGTTGTAATTGCAGCCTACCTGAGTTCCCGGACACCCTCCGGTAATGTTATATACCGCCCAATCGTATTCAGCTGTTCCATTTATGCTTGCTATCCATTCCAGGGTTCCGGTCTGGCCCACTGTGAATTTATAAAAAACAGGTCGCTGCAAAGAAGAAAAAAAACAGCCTGGAGTAAAAGCATTGCTATTATTTGGAAAACTATTTAATGTAAATGAATTTTTATCGCATAAAACCGCTGCAGTAGCGCAGGAACTTCCGGGAGAAGGTGGCGGCGTGACAGAGGTAACGCAGATCTGGAAACCTCCTGTAGCAGCAATTGTACCCACATTCACCCATACCTGCGTACCTACAGCATAGGTCCACGAACCCGTAGCGCTGCCATTGTTGGTTGAAGACAAATTACAGATATCGGATGTAGTGCTGCCGCATGGAGTAGAGGTCATTGTAAAGCCTACTTGCTGAGCCGGCGTTCCGCCATTTGGCGTAATTGTTACTGTATTCTGTGAGCCCGCCGCAATAAATGTATACCACACATCAGGAATATTTGTATTCGTTGGAAAACAGGGGTGAGATGTATACGTTGTTCCCCCGGCACCTGTAGTTGTTCCGGTTACGCAGATATTCCCGCTCGCCGGTATAACAATAGCTGTTGCGCCTGTACAATTATCATTCGCCGGCTGGGCATTATAATTTTGCCACAATCCAAGTAACCCGGTAATAAAAAATAAAGTCTTTCTCATCTCACTTCTCACTATAAATAATTTTTTCCAACGATCCTTTTAATTCTTTCAATGCATCTTCGGAATAGATCTTCAGTGTAACATACTGATCGTATTTATAAAACACTGTTTCTGATCTTTTCCGTTCTCTCTTTACAATCTCACAGGCATCAGAGCTAAGCGCAATTTTAATTCTTGGATTAGACACTATAACCTGGTAAGTATTCTCCATCTGAATACACAGATCGGCTTTGCTCTTAGGATCTGAAACAGCTATTTTCGTGTTTTCCTGCGCACGCATCATAGCGCTCAAAAAACACATGACACAAATCATTATTTGCAAACGAAGCATATATTTTTCATTTCCATAAATTTAGCCATTAATTTGCTCAAAACCAAGACTTAGAGGATATTTTTTTACCAAAAACCTGAATCGATCAACTTGGCTAATATATCGGCAGAAGCCACAAGACTGAAGATAAACAGTTCATTGCTCGTATTAATGTTTCTTAAAATAAATAAGACCGCATGACCTTTAAGTCATAAAGCTTCTAGATGAGCTGCATTTCCTTAACGATGAGCTGTACGGATTTTACCCCGTTCCAGTCATTTTCATTAATGGAATAGCAGATTTTGAGAGGTACTTGTTTTTTAAAATGACTGAGAAAATCTCCTTTATCAAAAGCAATAGCGGGAAATTTCATGGAAGGATTTTCTTTCTGATAGAGTTCTATTTTGAGGTGATTATTGCCAACAACTTTAGCGTAACCTGTATCCAGAACATTTTCCGTAACAAATACAGGGATCATATTTCCGGGACCATGAGGCGCAAATTGTTTCAGGATGCGGAAAAACTTCTCAGTGATCTCATTAAAGTTGATCGCAAGGTCAATTTCCTGTTCGGGAGTAAGTAGTTCATCAGTAATAGAAGCGGAAACAACTTCTTCAAACTTGTCCTGGAAAAGTTTTACATTCTCCGGCAACAATGTCAGTCCGGCCGCATATTTGTGTCCTCCGAACTGTTCCAGCAATTCGCTGCAGGCTTCAATCGCCTCATATACATCGAAATCTTTAACTGATCTTGCAGAACCGGTGACCTTTCCATTAGAATGTGTCAGTACAATTGTTGGCCTGTAAAAACGTTCTACTAAACGGGAAGCAACTATTCCCACCACACCTTTGTGCCAGTTTTCGCGGTAGATCACAGTTGATTTTTTCTTTACAAGATTTGCATCCGCCTCGATCATTTCGATCGCTTCCGCTGTAATGGCCTGGTCGAGATCCTTGCGCTGGGTATTGGTGAAATTTATCTGCTTTGCAATTTCATCCGCCTTTTCAACAGTATTTGCAATCAACAGCTCAACAGCCTTGCTTCCGTGCTCGATCCGGCCAGCCGCGTTGATCCTCGGCGCGATCAAGAATACAAGATCGGTAACGGTAAGTTCCTTTTTAACTTTATTCAGATCAATGACTGCGCGGATCCCCGGCCTGCTCAGGGTATTGATCTTTTTCAACCCGTAATAAGTCAGCACCCGGTTTTCACCAGTGATCGGGACAATATCTGCGGCTACGCTCACCGCAACGAGATCAACGTAATCATCGAGTATCTCAAATGCTTTTCCCTGGCGCTGCAGTAAAGCCTGGATGAGCTTGTAGCCGATGCCGCAACCCGAAAGTTCCTTATACGGGTAAATACAATCTGAACGCTTGGGATCAAGAACCGCAACGGCTTTTGGTAATTCATCGCCGGGTAAGTGATGATCGCAGATAATGAAATCAACTTTTTTCTTATTTGCATAGTCAACTTTGTCATTGGCTTTGATCCCGCAATCCAATGCGATGATCAGGCTGAAGCCATTCTCAGCAGCATAGTCAATTCCTTTAATGGAAATGCCGTAGCCTTCCGCATAACGGTCCGGTATATAAAATTCCACATTTGCATGAATGGATTTAAAGTAACTGTACACAAGGGCAACAGCAGTTGTTCCATCTACGTCATAATCACCGAAAATCAGAATGCGTTCTTTATTGCTCAATGCCTTTTCGATACGTCCGATGGCCTTATCCATATCCTTCATCAGAAAAGGGTCATGAAGGCTTTCATACGATGGGCGAAAAAAATTCTTTGCGGTATCAAAATCAGAAATGCCCCGCTGGATCAATAGGCCGGTTGTTATGCGGTCAATGGACAGATCCTCTTTTAGCTTATCTGCTACTGAATCATTTGAACTATTATTTATTTTCCACCTCATAATTCAGTTACCAAATTTCTATTACTAATTATTACTTACTGGGCGTTATGATAAACGGCAAGTACATCGTCATCCTCATCCAGCTTGTCTATTAATGCCTGCAGATCCGGCTCCTGCTCGTCAGTAAGCTCCTTCACGGTATTTGGAATAAATATTTTGGAAGATTCCTTCACTTCATATTTTTTATCCTCCAGGGCCTTCTGCATGCTTCCATAATCATTAAAAGAAGTTTGAATGATCAGCTCCTTGCTCTCATCATCCCAGGTATATTCTTCGGCTCCATAATCGATCAGGTCAAATTCCACCTCGTCTTTATTAAGGCCTGCGGCGTTGATCCTGAATACAGCCTTACGGTCAAACAGGAAACTTACCGCTCCGGATGTGGCCAGCGCCCCTCCTTCACTCCGGGTAAAATACATCCGTAAATTGGCCACGGTTCTGTTCGGATTATCGGTTGCGCATTCGATCAGCATCGGTACCTTGTGCGGGCCGTATCCTTCGTATATAACCTCTTCGTATGTAGCGGAATCTTTTTCCGATGCGCGCTTGATTGCCGAATCGATACGATCCTTTGGCATATTGATGGATTTCGCGTTCTGCATAATGGCCCTGAGACGCGAGTTCAGATCGGGGTTGGGTCCTCCGGCCTTTACCGCAATTACAATTTCGCGTCCCAACTTCGTAAATGCCTTTGCCATTTTCGCATAACGCGCAAACATTTTATGTTTCCTTTTCTCAAATACTCTTCCCATGGAATGTGCTTTTGTTCAAAATTACATTTTAATCATTATTCACGGTTAAGCGGGATGTTTTTTATTTAACAGATTATTTACCGCTCTGATATTTATTTGATTTTCAATTCTTTTAACATCACCCAAAGATGTGGAACAACGGTACTTTTACCTATTTTTGTATGGATTTTTGTAAATGACGATCGAGGACGAAATAAAGCAGAAAAGTTTCAGGAGTTCATACCACCGGATGCTGGTCAATCTTTTATTCACCAGTAACTGGGCCTCGGCTCATCAGAATAAACTATTGAAACCACACGGTGTATCGCTTCAGCAGTTTAATATTTTACGGATCCTGCGCGGACAATATCCGAATCCGACAACTCTGGGCCTGATCCAGGAACGCATGCTGGATAAAAATTCCAATGCTTCGCGTTTGGTGGATAAACTGAAGCTTAAAAAACTTGTGGAACGCGAGGAAAGCAAAACGGACAGGAGGCAGGTTGCTATTGTTATTACAGAAAAAGGACTGGAGCTATTGAAAGAACTGGATGCGCTTATTGACGGAAATGAAAAAATGTTTATGACGATCAGCGGAGAAGAGGCCGATGAACTGAGCCGGATACTTGATAAACTGAGAGGTTAGAAAAATATAACAGAGAGAGAATGATGAAGAAGAACAGTTTTTTAGCGCAGATCGAATTACGCAATGCATTTGGGATTGAATTCATGAGCCTGATTCCATCACAACGCAAGCACATTGATGAGCTTATGAACC
>JBJMLS010000201.1:0-4937 GCA_045805185.1 Bacteroidia bacterium
AATTCGCCACCACCTTCGGTAATGATCTTGAAATGCTGTTCATCCGCTACATTTTTTGAGCCCTGGAACATCATGTGTTCAAAGAAATGCGCAAAACCGCTTCTGCCTTCCTGCTCGCGGGCCGAACCCACATGGTAGGTCACATCGAAATAAACAACGGGATCGGAATGATCTTCATGAATTACAATGGTGAGTCCATTGGGAAGTATATATTTTTGATAAGGAATTACCGGGTCGGTCCCGTTTTTTGTAATGGTTTCCACGAGTCTGGCTTTTGCGGCCGGATCAGCAGTTTCACCTTTAACAGTGGTCGTTTTGACAGGTTGAGTACCCGATGGCGGAGTTTTTACCTGGCCGTAGGAAATAGTTGACATTATGGCAACCAGGAATGCTATTTTAAGTGTTTGCATGAAATTTGGATAAGGGATGACAAATATATGGATTTAGGGAAACCCTGACCATTCGTTAACATTAAAAACAGTAACTTCGTACCATTAATTAAGAAAGGAAAAAAGACATGTATCCAGAAAGTATAGTAAACCCAATGAAAGCCGATCTTGCCACTGCAGGATTTGAAGAATGCTTAACCCCTGAAACCGTAGACAACGCGATAAACTCCAAAGGAACTGTTCTGATGGTTGTTAATTCTGTTTGCGGATGCGCTGCAGGAGCCTGCAGGCCAGGAGTAAAAGCCAGCCTCCAGCATGAGAAGAAGCCATCGAAGCTTACCACAGTATTCGCCGGATTCGACATTGACGCGGTAAACCAGGCGCGTAAGCATTTCGCTCCTTATCCTCCTTCTTCACCGGCTATTGCCTTATTTAAAGACGGACAACTGGTTCACTTTGTAGAGCGTCACAACATAGAAGGCCGCAGCGCGCAAATGATCGCTGATCACCTGAAAATGGTGTACGACGAATTCTGCTAAGAACAAAATATGGAATAAAAATTTCCCTTCAGCTCAAAAGCCGGAGGGATTTTTTTTGTACAAAAATTGGTCAGGGGTTAATATTCTGCTATTCGTGAGCATTCCATAATTAGTGGCTCGTCTATTCAAAAATTAATTCGTGTCAATTTATGTTGCCTGAAACTGTATCAGGAAAATGTTTTGCCCCGCCGGGGCAAAAAATATTCAGAATCTTTTTCTATGAATGTTTGGCCCCCCGGGGCCATTTGCTTCATTATTTTTTCCTTGAGAAATAATAAACCGGGATCCCTACGCAGGTGATTAAAATTCCGAGTACAGAATTGATCACAGGACTTGTTCCATTAGTGTAATTCATAATATCCGTGTATAAGGTCGAAACAAGAAAGAAAAACACAAAGCTCACAAAGAGCAGCGGCACCACAGGATAACCCCAGACTTTGTAGGGGCGTTCTGCGTCCTTCATTTTCTTACGGAGAATAAAAACGCCGAGGGCGCTCATTCCATAGAAGAACCAGCTCACAAAAATGAGCATATCCGTCAGCATGTCGAATGAGCCGCTGAAAATAAGTACGCTGCTCCAGATCGCATTTAAAATTAAGGCATTGCCTGGAGGATGGAAACGGGACTGCGTTTTACCAGCCCAGGCAAACCATTTATTCTCTTTGCCCATCGCATAAGTTACGCGCGCAGTGGCAAGCACATTTGCATTCGCGGTACCCAATGTCGACAATATCACCATTAATGCGATCAGCGCACCGCCAATACTTCCCCAGGCAACAACGGCCACATCCGAGGCAACAAATTTAGAAGCCGCCATGGTATCAACCGGCAGTACAAAAATGTAAGCAAGATTGACCAGGCTATAAACCACAATGCAAAAGAATAAACCGAAGAAAAGACTACGGGGAATGTTCCGCTGCGGCTCTTTGATCTCACCGGCGACAAAGGTAATGTTGTTCCATCCGTCGTATGCCCAGAAGGCTCCCGCGATGGCTGCCATGTATGCGCTTAATAGACCAAATCCATGAGGCACAATAGCTGTTGAAGAAGTATGAAGGTTTTGTGCAGAGCCTTTTCCTGAAAAAAAGATTCCACCGATCAGGATGAGGATCGCAATTGCTTTTAAGGCGGTTAAAAAACGCTGCAATGCACTACCGTGCTTTACACTTCGGTAATTGATAGAACTGAGCAATACGATCAGCGAAACAGTCAGGGATTTTATTCCGAAATTTTCAAGGGGAAAAATAGTTCCGATCAATGGTATGTGAAAACTCACTGAAGTTTCCACTGCTTGTGAAAAGCGTGGAAGCTCCACAAAATAATTGGCATATTGGGAAAATACATAAGCAATGGAAGCATTTCCTGCGGTATTGAACACCGCGAAGGAGGCCCATCCGTAAAAAAATGCGAAAGCGTCGCCATACATTTTCTTGAAGAACACATATTGTCCACCCGTTTCCGGGAACATGGCGGCTACTTCCGCATTAGAAAGTGCGCCGAAGAGCGTAATACATCCCGCTACGATCCATACGCTCAGCAACAGCAAGGGTGAGCCAAGTTGCGAGGCCATTAAAGCGGGCTTCATAAAAATACCTGAACCGATGACACCGCCAACCACAATTGCAATGGCAGTAGCTGGTCCGATCGTTCTTTTGAACCCGTTCATCAGCCGATAAATTCCGCGAGGAGCGAATGAAAATGATGCGTGCCCTGCTCGCGCGTCACTGAATAGCGTCCCTGTGTATAAAACCGGGAGCGGATCCCCTTTTGTACATTTTCCACTACCTCCTCGTCTTCCAGCTCCACTGAATCCAATCCGCTGCCCGCACCTTTATCGAGTTTGCTTTCATCGCTAACGTAGGTGAAGAAGGAAACTTTGCATTCACCAGCGCTTAAGGGTTGGATCAGATTGACGGATAAACCCCAGGGATAAAAATTGAACATCATATTGGGAAAGACCCAGAAATAATACGCGGCAACATTCTTTCCGTAATCAGGCGATGAAACAGGAAGGTCAAAGCTGAGCTCACCTTTCTTAGCAATTCCCATCTGCAAATTGGAATACCTGAATACTTCTGTAGTGTATTCGCTGAAATCAAGCACCGCATTTAAACCGGCATGTACAAAAGGAATATGGAATCCCTCCAGGAAATTTTCGCAATACAGGGCCCAGTTCGCTTTTACATGGTAATCTTTTGAAAGTTCAGCGCGAAAGCTCAACTTGTCCATTGGAAACCATTCTATCCGTTTTTGTATCTCTCCGAAAAAAGCCTCTGCGGGAATTTCAGAGCTTAAACTGGTGAAAAGTAATTTCCCCCAATGAAACAGTGGCAATTGATGCAGGTTATCCGCTTCCGTTGGAAAATTTTCAACTTCTTTGAACTGCGGCATGGAAACAAATTTCCCGTTGAGTCCGAATTGTCTTCCATGATATTTACAAACCAGCTGGTGCAATTTGCAGGCTTCAGACACTAACAGGTTGCCACGGTGCGTGCACACATTACTCATAGCATGGAGCCGGTCATCTTTATCACGGGTTAAAAGCAGCGGCTCATCCAGGTATTCCTTCAGCAGGATCAGAGGATATGCGGAACCGGCAGCTTTCACCCTGTCGCTATCACCTATGAACTGCCAGGAACGCGAGAATATCTTTTCCTTCGACAAGTCATAATAATTGGAACTGGTATAAAATTCCGTGCTGATCGTTTTAGCTTTTGCAATATTCGGGTCAATAAAAAAATCGGACATAGTAGAAGAGTTATTTATAGAGTTAAAGGTAAGTGAATTTTACATTTAAGAGTTATAGGAACCACATTATACAATCACGTTTTTTACTTCCTTCTTGCAATAAGCGCCTTTTCGGCTATTAAAAAAACCGTGTCACCGAATACTCCATCAAGCCGGTGCAAGCGCGGAATACCTTTGACGGAGATGTCATTTAAACTGCTCTCTCATGAAGAAAAAATACAATTATGCCGATAAGGTAAGAAACCTTTGCTGCAAAACTTTTGCCTGCTTATCATTATTTTCCATTCCGTTTGCTCATCTGAGCGCACAAACTTTTCCGGCGGGTTTCAGCCAGGTAAAAGTAGCAACGATCTATTATCCCACTTCAATGGCATTTGCGCCTGACGGAAGAATATTTGTCACTGAAAAAGCGGGTAAGGTTAAGATCATCAAAAACGGGGCTGTATTGCCAACGCCCTTTCTCACCGTCAATGTCGATCAGCTCAATGAAAGGGGCCTTAGCTCTATCGGGATCGATCCCGATTTCAACAACAACCATTATGTTTACGTTTATTATACTGTGCCGGGCAGTACAGTTCACAATCGCCTGAGCCGTTTTACAGCAAATGGCGATGTAGCGGTGGCAGGAAGTGAAGTACAGATCCTGAATTTCGAAACCTGCATTAACTCCATTCACAACAGCGGCGGAATGGCTTTCGGTCCGGATGGTAAATTATACATTGGAGTTGGCAATGATAACGTAAACAGCAATTCCCAGGACCTCAACAATTACATGGGAAAAGTACTGCGTATCAATTCTGACGGAAGCGCACCTCCGGGAAATCCTTATTCAGGATCCGAATCTGCAAAACGGATCTGGTCCTATGGTCTTCGCAATCCCTGGTCGCTCGCCATACAACCCGGTACAGGGAAAATATTTGTGAACGATGTTGGGGAGGGCGCCTGGGAGGAAATCAACAATACAACTACCGTAGGAAAAAATTTCGGCTGGCCCGGATCAGAAGGTATGACCACTAATCCGAACTATACGGCGCCGGTTTATACTTATCCACATGGCGCAACAGGAACCAATGATGGCTGCGCGATCACAGGAGGAACTTTTTTCAACCCAACGAGCAGCAATTATCCTGCGCAATACACCGGTAAATATTTTTTTATTGATTACTGTAACAAATGGATCAATTACCTTGACCTTAGCACATCTCCGGCACAAAAATCGAACTTCGCAACCGGGCTTGGAGGAGCCTGTAACTATATAAAA
>JBJMLS010000202.1:0-16585 GCA_045805185.1 Bacteroidia bacterium
AACGATCCGTCCCCTGATCATTACGCATTAAATTCCAGTACAAAAACAGTTCCCGAAGGACGGTTGTTTAGCACGCTGATCTTCCCGTTATGCTGTTCCGTTAATCTTTTCACAATGAACAAGCCGAGCCCGGTACCTTTGGCGCGCCTCGTTTCTTCATTTCCCGAGCGGTAAAACTTTTCAAATATTTTTTCTTTCTCTTTATCGGGAATACCCGGACCCTGATCAGCTACTTTTAATACAATGAGACCGTCCTTTTGCTTCAGCTCCACATGAATAGCTGAGTCGGGCTCTGAATATTTAGCGGCATTTTCAACCAGGTTGATGAGAATAGAGGGAAAGGCTATCCTGTCCGCAAAGAAATAAATTGAGGGCTCAATAGTGACTTGAAGCCTCTGCCGTTTTTTTTCCGGAATGTTGTTTTGCAGGGTCTCCACAACCAGGGCCGAAAGATCCAGCTTCTCCTTCCGCAAGAGGTCGTCATTCGCTTCAAGGCCCGCGCTCATCAAGATATTTTCGACAAGCGCCTGGAGCCTCTCCGTATCACTCAGGGCATTCGAGATTAATTTTTTTTGGGTTTCGCTGTCCAATTCCCTTTTTTGCAATGTTTGCAACTGCAGCTTGGCTGAGGCAATCGGCGATTTCAATTCATGAGTAATAGAGAGCAGAAAATTCTTTTGTTGATTGGCCAGTTCCGTTTCTTTCCGGTAGGTTCTGAAAACCCTGAGGATCCCTAATGTGATCAGGATAAGGAAAACGGTTCCTTCGCCAACGATCATGTAAATGCGATGTGTTTCCGATTGGTTCAGGGCCAGCAGGTCCTGCCTGAGTTTTAATTCATCGGTTGAAGCCAGTTCAGTGAGCTTTTGCTTTTCATCGTGGATCTCGCGCGTTTGCTTTACCAGCAATACCTCCCACCAGATGAACTGGAAAATAATATAGGCGACAAGAATATAAAATAAAACCCGGTATTTAGACTTCCTGCTTTGCATTTTCCTGCGCGATCGATTTGATATAATTGAAGATTCCCATCACATCATTGACGTTTTTTATGCGCTCCACGGTAAAGGTAAGTTTATTATTGGCTTCTTTGAGCTTGCACATGTTCGGGTGCTGCTGGGCGTACCGCAATACAGCGCGGAACATTGGAGAATTAAAATAGTCCGAATCCTTCCTGCTCAGGAAATTCGCGATCATTTTTCCATTCTTCAGGATCAGCTTCTCAAAGCCGATCTCCATAGCGATCCAGCGCATACGCATTGCCGCGATCAGGTCCAGTACCTGCTTTGGCAAGGGCCCGAAACGATCGCGGAGGTTCTCTTCAAATTTGATCAGGTCCAGCTCTTTGCTGATGTTGTCCAGCTCCCGGTACATGGTGAGACGCTCGGTAATGTTCCCTACGTAATTATCAGGGATCAGTAATTCATAATCTGTATCGATCTGGGTTTCTTTGACAAAAGTTTTACTGAATGCGCCTTTGGAGCTGTCATCTTTTTCAAGCAGGGATGCCTGTTCCTTGTACCATTTTTCTTCTTTCAATTCATCCACGGCTTCATTCAGGATCTTCATATAGGTTTCAAAGCCCATATCGTTAATGAAACCGCTTTGCTCGCCGCCAAGCAGGTTCCCTGCGCCGCGGATATCAAGATCGCGCATGGCAATCTGGAACCCGCTTCCAAGATCCGTAAACTCTGTTATAGCTTTCAATCTTTTGCGCGCATCCGAAGTAAGCGTGAGCAGTGATGGAGTAAGTAAATAACAGAAAGCTTTTTTATTGCTACGGCCAACCCTTCCTCTCATCTGGTGCAGGTCGCTCAATCCGAAATTCTGCGCATCGTTGATGATGATGGTGTTCGCGTTGGAAATATCGAGCCCTGATTCAACAATTGTGGTTGCCACCAGTACGTCGTAGTTTCCTTCCACAAAGTTCAGCATGATGTCTTCGAGCCTGGAGCCATCCATTTGTCCATGCCCGACACTTACACGGGCCGATGGCACCAGGCGCTGGATCATTCCAGCGACTTCCTGGATGTTCAGCACTTTGTTATGGATGAAGAAAACCTGTCCGCCGCGTTTTACCTCATAAGCCACTGCATCCCTGATCAGCTCCTCATTGAAGGCATGCAATTCTGTTTGCACGGGATAACGGTTGGGAGGCGGAGTAGCAATAACCGAAAGGTCGCGTGCGCCCATGAGCGAGAACTGCAAGGTACGCGGAATGGGAGTGGCGGTAAGCGTCAGGGTATCTACATTTGTCCTTATGGTTTTCAGCTTATCCTTTACGCCTACTCCGAATTTCTGCTCTTCGTCAATGATCAATAGTCCCAGGTCCTTAAACTTCACTTCTTTTCCGACCAGCTTGTGTGTTCCGATGAGGATATCGATCTTTCCTTCCGCTAATTTCTCCAGGGTTTGTTTCTGTTCCTTTGCGGATTTGAAACGGTTAATGAAATCCACATTACAGGGGAGGTCGTGCAAACGCTCGCTGAATGTTTTATAATGCTGTAAAGCAAGAATGGTTGTGGGCACCATCACCGCTACCTGCTTACTGTCGCATACCGCCTTGAATGCAGCCCGGATCGCGATCTCTGTTTTTCCAAAGCCTACATCTCCGCAAACCAGCCTGTCCATGGGATACGGTTTTTCCATGTCCTTTTTTACATCGTTGGTAGTTTTCACCTGGTCCGGCGTATCCTCATAAATAAAAGAAGCCTCCAGCTCATGCTGCAAATAATTGTCCTTGCTGAAGCTATAGCCTTTCTGCGCTTTCCGCTTTGCATAGAGCGTGATCAGGTCATAAGCGATCTCTTTTACTTTACGCTTGGTCTTCTGCTTCAGGTTCTGCCATACAGTGGATCCTATCTTATCGATCCGTGGCGCCTGTCCTTCCTTGCCGGTGTATTTTGCAATACGGTGAAGCGAATGAATGCTTACATAAAGAATATCGTTGTCCTTATACACCAGCTTCACAGCTTCCTGCATTTTTCCATTCACATCAATTTTCTCCAGTCCGGCAAAGCGCCCTATTCCATGATCAATATGTGTGACGTAGTCTCCGGGGTTTAATCCCATCAGTTCTTTAACCGAGAGCGCTTCGTTCTTTTTATAAGCCTTGCTTTTTAAACGGTATTTGTGGTAACGCTCAAAGATCTGGTGATCGGTATAACAGGCTACCTTTAATTCGTGGTCAATAAATCCCTCATGAATAGAAAGGTAAACGGGCTCTATGATATCCGCTGAAATGTGTTTTTCTTCAGAAATATCATGAAAGATCTGCTCCAGGCGCTCAGCTTGTTTTTGCGAATCGGCGAAAAGAATATTCTTGTATCCCTTTCGTTTATTCTCCAGTAAATTCTGCAGCAGCATTTCAAAATTCTTGTGGAAAGAAGGCTGGGGGCTCTGGCTGAACGTTATTATTTTTTCGCTGAACAGGGGACGGATCCCATACTCTACCCACTTCAGCTTTTCCAGTGCATTTTTGAGTTCCACGCTGTTGCAGAAGATCTCAGAAGGTTCCTTCTGGACCGTTTCCCGGAGGGAAATATAAATATCTTCCGCTTTTTCGAATTGCTTCTGAACCTTCTGAAGCGAGAGCTCAAGGTTGTCGCAAATTACAAGCGTATCTGCCGGCAGGTAAGAAATAAAATCCTGCTTGATCTCTGCGATAAGGTCTGAATTCACATCGGGGATCAGGTTGATCCTGTCGTAATTCTTTACGGAAAGCTGGCTCACCGGATCAAAGGTTCGGATCGACTCGATCTCATCACCGAACAATTCGATGCGGTATGGATAATCATTGGAAAATGAAAAGACATCGATAATACCTCCCCGTACCGCATATTGCCCCGGCTCAAGAACAAAATCCTCTCTTCTGAAATTAAAGGATTCGAGGTATTCCGATAAGAAATCAACAGAAAGCTTTTCTTTGAGCTTTACCTCAAAAGTATTTTTGGTCAGCACTTGTTTTGAAACCACTTTCTCAAAAAGAGCTTCCGGATAGGTAACGACTATGAAGGGCAGGCTTGTATTGTTAATGTAATTCAACACCTCTGCTCTTTCCTGCACATTTGCGTTGGCGGTGCGCTCCTCTTCATAAGGCGTACGCAGGGAAGCAGGGAAATACATCACCTTATTCTCATCAATGAGGTTTTGCAGGTCATTGTATAAATAAACAGCGCTTTCCTGGCTCGTACTGATAAAAAGAAGAGAATGATCCTGATCTGCGAAAAGGTCCGCGCCGATAAAAGAAATCGCCGATCCCTGAATGCCGCTTAAATAGGTCCGGTGATGAACCGCATCGTTCAGCTTTTCGCGAAAATTTATTTTGTCCAGGGATCCCAAGCCTCAAATTCAAAAAGGTGCAAAGTTAAGGCAATTAAAGGCAATTATTTTGTTTGGTGAGAAGAATCGCGATAGTGTAAGCAATATCTTACGAAATAAATATTCCATGCTATCATTGTATAATCCGGGCAAAAGAAAAGCAAGCGGCAAATAAGCCGGATCTGATCTTCAGGGGTAAATCGTCTCATTTACCTTAAATTTGTAAAAATCAGACGATTATATCTAAAATCGATTTAGGTGAACGGAATACTGCAATAAAATGTGAATAAAACCTTGCATTTCCCTCATCGGATAAAGCGGCGAAACACTTGCAAATCAATTATTTTTATCTAATTTAGCTCGTGTCGAAAGCTAATTGTATTCTCAAATAACTTATCCTTCGGATTTTATTTGGTCTATATTTGAGCCGACAGAAGAAAAAACAATTAATCAACCAATACAACAAACATGAAAAAATCGTTACTAACTACAGCAGCACTGGCACTGGGGATTTCATTTTCCACTGTTTCCAATGCTCAATTAGCGAATGGCAGCATTGCTCCCGATTTTACGTTAACCGACATTAACGGAAATTCACATCACCTTTACGCTTACCTTAATGCGGGTAAAACAGTATTCATTGATTGCTCTGCGGCATGGTGTTCACCTTGCTGGGCTTATCACCAGTCAGGAGCGCTTGATAACCTGTACACGCAGTATGGACCTCCGGGAACGGATGAGCTAATGGTATTGTATATCGAAGGGGAACATACAAACACTACAGCGCAGATCACAGGAACTACCAGTGGAACTGCTCACTCTACATTCTCCCAGGGAGACTGGACAGCAGGCACTACATTTCCAATCATCGATGATCCTTCAACAGGAAGCACTTTCCTTTCGGATTATGCGATCGGTTATTTTCCTACCATATACATGATCTGTCCTGATAAAGTGGTCCGCGAAGTTGGGCAGTTAACTACTGCTAACCTGTATGCCGCAAAGCAGGCAACCTGCGTTATGGCTACAGCTGCAAATGACGCTTCTTTAATGAACAGCGTTCCAACAACGATCATGAGCTGCGACAGCGTTAATCCAACGTTCAAGCTTACAAACGAAAGTAACACTACTTTAACTTCCGCTACCATTACTTATGATGTGGACGGCGTGTTCCAGAAAACTTATAACTGGACAGGAAGTCTTGCAACTTATGCAATGATCAACGTAACCGGAATTAAATTAGGAGCTGGTCCTGGCACACACACCATTACTGCTACTGTTTCTAATCCGAATGGAACTACTGATGCTGCAGCTATCAATGATGCAGCAACAAATGAGTTTACCATTTTCAATCCGATCGGGGGAACTCCTGTAACGGAAGATTTTGAAACTGTTGCTCCACCAGCAAGCTGGTTGATCCAGAACGGAGGTTCAGCTGATACCTGGTTACCTGCTTCTTATGGCGGATTCGGAACTTCTTCACAATCGGTTACACTTGATTTTTACAACATCGCACAAGGTGAAGTTGACGGAATGATCCTTCCTCCTCAGACTTTCGCAGGACAAACCACAGCAAGTCTTACTTTTGATGTTGCCAACGCACGTTACAGCACTGCTTATTCAGATAAGCTGAAAGTAAAAGTTTCAACCAACTGCGGTCTTTCCTGGACTACCGTTTATAGCAAGGCAGGCGCTACTCTGGCAACTGCTCCTACAACTACCAATGAGTTCTTCCCAACTGCAACACAGTGGAGAACTGAGACTGTAAGTTTGAATGCTTATGCAGGTCAGGCCAATGTACTGGTAATGTTTGAAGGTACTTCGGATTATGGTAATGACCTTTACGTGGATAACGTGAACATTACTTTCCCAACAGGAATCAACGAAGTGAACAACATTTCGAACGTGAGCCTGTATCCGAACCCTACTTCTTCACAGGCCAACCTGGAAGTTAGCTTAACAAAATCGGAGTCGGTAACCATCAATGTATACAACAGCCTTGGCGAGATTGTTTACAGCGAAGCAAGGAACAATATGCCAGTAGGTGATAACAGGATCATCCTGTCTACCGAAAGCCTTGCAAACGGCGTATACAATGTCAGCATCGCTTCAAAAAGCGGTTTCGTAACACGGAGACTGACTGTAAGTAAATAGTTTTGTTTAGTTCTGATCTTAAAAAACCCTTCGCTTTGCGAGGGGTTTTTTTAAATACTTTGGTACTTAATTTGTTTTAAGCGGCCAACCAATAAAGAAATCATGAAAAGAATTTTATTAGCAGTAAGCGCCTTGTTCATTTTAGCTTCGGCAACTATTCCTACCGATGGCGGAAAGATCCCCGGGGCAACCGTTAAAACACTGGAAGGTTCAAAGATCAATTCCGCTACATTCAGCAACAATGGCAAACCGATGATCATCAGCTTCTGGGCCACCTGGTGCAAGCCCTGTAAGAAAGAACTGGACGCGATCGCTGAGAATTACAGTGAGTGGCAGAAGGAAACGGGAGTAAAGCTCATCGCTATTTCTATTGATGATGCCAGAAGCTCGGCAAAGGTTGTCACCGATGTAAAAGCGAAAGCCTGGGAGTATGAAGTTTATATTGATGAGAACCAGGACTTCAAACGCGCCATGAACGTAAACAATGTACCGCATACTTTCCTGGTGAACGGAAATGGCGAGATCGTATGGAGCCACAACTCTTACGCAGAAGGCGACGAAGAAAAACTTTACGAGAATGTGAAGAAGCTCGCAAAGGGGGAAAAACTGGAACACTAAAAAATTATACAGGCTTGTGAAGAAAAAGAAATTACCTACGTATTTATTTTATTTATTAATAGCTGGCGGGATTTGGTTTTCAAATCCCGTTTTTGCGCAGGTTGGCGACATAGGCAGCCAGATCCACGGAAATTTCCAGGTCGACGCTCAATATTACAGCGAAGACACCGCGATAGGCGCTCCAATTGTCCCCGAAAAAGTATTATCCAACGGATTCGGCAATCTGAATTACCAGAACGGAAATTTTTCAGCCGGCCTCCGTTACGAAAGCTATCAGAAAGTAATGCAGGGCTTTGACAACCGCTACAAGGGCCAGGGAATTCCATACCGTTACGCCCGTTACAAGCACAAGGATATTGATTTTACTGTTGGTAATTTTTACGAACAGTTCGGAAGCGGATTGATCTTCAGGAGCTACGAAGAACGGGGCTTACTGTACGACAATGCCATGGATGGAATGCGCGTCATTTTCAATCCCTACCAGGGAATAACACTGAAGGGCCTGATCGGCAAGCAAAGGACTTTTTTCAGCCTGAGCCCGGGAATTGTACGCGGCTTTGATGCTGAGATCAATATCAATGAATTGTTTGATTCCCTCAGTACTAAAAAAACAAAAGTCATCCTTGGCGGAAGCTTTGTGAGCAAATACCAGGAAGACAAGGATCCCGCCCTTATCATACCTGAGAATGTCGGCTGCTATGGCGGACGCATCAATATCATTCGTGGCGGCTTCAATTTTTTCGGGGAAGGCGCGTATAAAATAAATGACCCTTCACTTGTAAATAATGGCAGTTATAAGGACGGAAGAGCGGCTTACGTTACTACTTCTTATTCCACCAAAGGGTTCTCCATGAGTCTCGCAGGGAAGATCATTGATAACATGAGTTTCCGCAGCGACCGTGACGCAAGTGGTTCCGTTGACATGATCAATTTCCTGCCGGCGCTGACCAAACCGCATACTTACCTGCTCATGGCTTTTTATCCTTACGCTACCCAGCCCAACGGGGAAATGGGATTGCAGGCCGAGGTACAGTATAAATTTAAGAAAGGATCCCCGCTTGGCGGAAAATACGGAATGGACATTGCCGCTAATTTTTCTTCCGCCTATTGCACTGACACCACTAACCTGGGCTACCAGCAGGATTCGGCCCGCCTGTATAAATACAAGATCAATTACATGAATACGGGGCAGCTTTATTTTTATGATGCCAACATCGAGATCAGTAAAAAATTCAGCAAAAAATTCAAAGGAACCTTAATGCTTTCGCACCAGTTTTACAACGACAATATCATCCGCCACAGCAATGCCTTTGCCGGTTACCCGAACATTAAATCCTTTATTGGGGTGGTCGACCTTACCTACAAATACAAGTCTACCTCGGCCATACGCATGGAGCTGCAGAGCCTGAGAACCGCCAGCGACACCATGGACAAAGGCTCCTGGGCGGCAGGGTTGCTGGAATGGACGCCAAATTCACACTTTTTTGTAGCGGTGATTGACCAGTACAATTACGGCAACCGGGATGAGAACAAGAGGTATCATTATTTCCTGGGAACAGTCGGTTACATCAATGGTCCTACCCGCGTAACATTAGAATACGGAAAAAAACGCGCCGGTATTTTTTGCGTGGGAGGCGTCTGCCGGAATGTACCCGCTTCGAATGGGGTAACGATAACGATCTCCACCAGTTTTTAATTGATTTTACCTCTGCTTAATAGAAGATTTTTTTGTAATTTAGAAATAGGAAAATGAGAACATTGATCAAATACACCAGCTTTTTTCTAACGCTTATTTTGTTTGCGTTTTACTCCTGCGATTATGTGAGTAATCCTTACGAGCCCAAGACTACGGGAACAACTACCGGTACCACCGGAAGCGCACCTGTAGTGAGGAAAATATTTGTTGAAGACTATACCGGGCATAAATGTGATAATTGTCCCCGGGCCGCAAGAACCGCTCACGACCTGAAGACCCAGTATTACCAGGACAACATGGTTATTGTTTCCATACATGCAGGTTCATTTGCATATACTACACCATTGGCAACAGGAGAACAATTCCCAACTGATATGAGGTGTGCTACAGGAAATGCGTATTATAGCAATACTGATTTTTCAGTTGGCTTTAATCCTTTCTTTATGGTAAACCGAAAAGATGTTCCAACTGCAAATAACTATGTTTCCGAATCGGCATTATCTTCGTCCTTCGCGGCAGCAAATAGCCTTGCTCCCGATTTCAAACTGGAAATAAGCAATAATTACACATCAGCAACCCGGAATCTAAACACCAAAGTAAAAGTAACCGCTTTGAATGCACTTTCGGGAACTTATAAGCTGGTCATTCTGTTAACAGAAGACAGTGTAATTGCCGAGCAGCTCGACAAATACGTTACACCGAACTATGTCCCCAATTATGTTCACCGCGACGTTTTAAGAGGCGCAATTAACAGCGATTGGGGGAGCCAGGTATTTTCATCGGTTATAACAGTAAATGCGATGGATTCAGTAATTGTTCCATCCTTTCCCATCAGCTCAGCGTATAATGAAAACCATTGTGCGGTTGTAGCCTATATTTATGATGCCAACTCAGCCAGTCCCAGGTATTACGAAGTAATGCAAACCGAGGAGGTCAAAATTAAATAGATCTCCTTTTAACAGAAAACTGTTAATAACCGCAGATTAAATACTTTTTTATCCCTTAATTAGCGTTTAAATTTGTAGTACTCCCGATATGCGCAAATTTAAAACTATCCTGGCTCTTGCGGTGTTGCTTTTTGCCTCATCCGTTCATGCCCAGCCTTCTGAAAAAAAGCTGACGCCACAGGATTATATCCTGAGGTATAAGGAAGACGCAGTAAAGGAAATGTTGCAGCACGGCGTTCCCGCAAGCATTACACTCGCGCAGGGAATGCTGGAAAGCGGAAATGGCAACAGTCCACTCGCCGTTTACGCAAATAATCATTTCGGAATTAAGTGTCACACGGATTGGATCGGTCCAACCTACACTATGGATGACGATGCCAAAGACGAGTGTTTCCGCAAGTACGAAAGCGTGCTCAATTCTTATGAGGATCATTCCCTGTTCCTGAAGAGCCGGACCCGTTATTCCTTCCTGTTCGACTTACCGAAAAACGATTACAAGGGTTGGGCAAGCGGCTTGAAAGACGCGGGTTACGCCACTCATCCAAAATATGCGGAACAGCTGATCGAGCTGATCGAAAAGCACAACCTGAGCCAATACGATAAGATCGAGAACATGTCGCCGATCGTTTCCAAAGGCTACAGCATTTCCAAACCAAAGCTGGAGATCCGCGAATCACTGAAGTTCAATCATACCCGTTTTGTTATTGCAAAGCCGGGAGATTCTTTCTTTAAGCTTGCCAGTGAATTCGACCTGGAGCTGGAGGACCTGCTCGGGTACAACGATCTGGGTAAAACCGATAAGCTGCAGGCAGGACAAAAAATCTACGTCCAGCGCAAGCGCCGTAAAGCATTGGAACCTTATCATGTAGTAACGAAGAACGAAACCATGAAATCCATTTCACAGCTTCACGGCATCCGCCTTTATCACCTCTACAAAAAGAACCGCATGAAACCCGGTGATGAGCCAAAAGCGGGTGATGTGCTTTACCTCCGCAGCAGGAAACCGAGAAATGCTTAGCCTGATGCTGTTTCAAAGCTTCAAATTTTTCAGTGATCTAAACCGGATCTCGACTGCGCCCGATCTGAGCCGAGCAAGTTAGCTTATAATTTTTAAAGTCGGCTTTCCAGAAATTAATCTGGATAAAACAGATACGGCATTTGACAGCAGGGAAGATTTTTTAACTGCTCCTTTGATCCTTCACGGTTTTTCCTCCCGGCTCTACAACAAGCTGCGGGAACTGGAATGTAAAACACTATCGATGTATTAGAGTTTGAACCAGATGATTTATATGTGTTCGTGGCTTTGGAAAAGGAATGAGAACAAAATTAGACAGCTACTTGAAAAAGCACCTGAACACTTCGTAATTTTCAAAGCCGCCATTAAATTCTTCACTGAACCTTTTGTGTCAGTGTTTAATTTAAAATAGTTCATTTGAACGAATAAACCAAAAAAGCCTTGAATTTTATATATCCGATTAATCGTACAATTCATCGAAATTGATGACCAAGACTTTGTTTTAATCCGTTAGTTTGAACCATTATTAAAAATAATAATTAGCCCATCAGGAAATTTAAACATACCCCAACAATAAAAATCAATAAAATGACAAAAATTAAATTACTCATAAGTCTTATCGGCCTACTGTTTTGCACGGGCTTATTAAAGGCGCAAAGAACAGGCGTAAACTGTTCCCTTGCTATAGACATTAAGGCGACAAATACCTGTTCAGAGCAAGACTATAGTGGAAAATTTGAACACTGGTTCTTTTTTACCGCCGATTCAGCTACTGCACAGGTTTTGGTTTCAGCAACGAATAATTCCATTGCGGGTTATGCGCCGGTCTCAAACATATCCTATTTCAAAGGAAGCTGTGCGGGATTAACTTTTTTAAAATCAGATACGGTAATAACAGCCGACAGCCTTTTTTCTTATTATGAGTTTACAGGTTTGAATATAGGTGACACCTGTTTCATCCTTGTTCAGTCTTCACCTGGTACTATAAAACTTTCCATGTGCATGAGCCAAGGGACTACGCCGGGTGTATTTACCGCCGCCGCATGTAAAATAAATTGCAACGGAGAATTTAACCAACCCGCAGGTGTCCCCGCCAATTACCTTAACCCTTTTGGCGCCGGACAAGTCTCTTGTTGGCAACTTGCATTTGGTACACCGCAAATACAAACCCCGGCTGGAAACAACGCCGCTTATATGTGGGCAGATCGTTCCTGCGGGGGCAATATACAATCCGAAGGTGTAATGATAAATTTTGGTGCGCCCTTAGACCCTTTGGCAACTTATTATGTGCGTTACAAAGTCACTTGCGCAGGCGTTCCTAATTATGCAACCTTAGATCAATTCAATGTGACTTTGGCAAATGCAGCGGGATCTGGCTTACCCAGTCTAAGCATTGGTTGTTCTCCTACGGGTTCTTCAGGTTGGGGAGGGTTTATTCCACCCTTTAGTTCCGGTCAGGCGATAGATCAGGTAACAAACATGCCCAATGTGGTAAACTGGATTTCAAGAGGAATTTGTTTTACACCTAATGCAGCAAATCAGGATGTGCTCGTGTTCTATCCGGTAGAGAATACAAAACCCGACGACATTCAGGCAAGTGTTGATCTGGACAGCGTAGAGGTAATAAAAATGGAGGATAAAACAGAACCAACCGTTGTAATCTGTCCGGGTTTTCCAGTCCAGTTAAATACCTTGTGTCAGCTTACATCAACTGCAACTTATGCGTGGCTGCCTGCGACTAACCTGAGCTGCACCACCTGTGCGCAGCCTTTGGCTTCACCAACTGTATCCACTACTTATACCTGTACCGTCTCTTTTCCGGGTGGCTGCTCCTTTCAAATAATCAGCCCGGTTAATGTTATTCCACCTCCGGGGCCAATTCAGGCCAACGTTCCAAGTCCGGTTTGTGAGAACACACCCTTTTCGGGCTCGGTATCCCCTGTTACACCGGGCTATACTTACCAGTGGACGCTTTCAAACGGCGCAGTAATTAATAGTTCCAGTCCGAACTTTTTTCTTTCCGCAGGAAATTATACCTACACAGTAACCGCCAATGCTCCTAACTGTAATATTCCAAGCGTAGCAACAGGAAGTATTACTGTGGTTGCTTTTCCTAATCCGGTTATCAGCCCTGTAAACAGCATAATTTGCAGCAATCAAAGCGTGGTTTTAAATGTTACCAACCCGCAGGCAGGCGTTATTTATACATGGGCGCCTGCAACAGGACTAAACGTAACCAATGGAGCTTCGGTAATTGCAAGCCCGCAGGCAAACCAGAGTTATACCGTAACCGCAGATAATGGAATATGTACAAAAGTATTTGCATGTAATGTAAACGTAAAGCCTGCGCCCAACGTTACGGTTAATTCACCCAACCTTTGCGCGGGCAATTCTGTTAACTTAACAGCAAATTCTGCTACAGCGGGCGTTACCTACAACTGGCAGCCCGGCAATCAGAATACGCAAACCATAAATGTTTCGCCAAATGCGACAACGAATTACACAGTAACCGTAACAGCGCCTAACGGATGCACCGCTTCGGCAACCTCAACGGTAACTGTGGGTAATCCCACTTCCGGTTTTAATTTTCCTCAGCCTGTTTGTATTTGCGATCAGATTTGTTTCACTCCCACAAATGTAAACCCGGCATATAGCTATACATGGGGTATAGGAACACAGGGAGGCAGTTTTAATACAGTTAACAACGGTGCGCCTGTCTGTCTTACGTATTCATCACCTGCACAGTTTGGCGCATCCCTTACTGTGAGTAACGGTACTTGCAGCTCCAATACGGTTCAGACTTTTACGATAAGCCCGCTAACGGTTAGCTTTACTTATGCTGCAACTTGCAAAACAATAGGTTTTACGCCTAATGTGAGCTGCGGAGGTTCCAACCTTACTTACGATTGGGATTTTCATGATGGATCGCCCCACTCAACAGCCATAACCCCGACACATACCTTTCTTAATGCAGGTGTTGGGGGAAGTGTTACGTTGACGGTACACAACGGCACTTGCACAGGATCAATAACACAGGGAGTAACATTCGGAATTAACCCGATCACGATTAGTGCTTCGGCAGCTCCTTCAACTGTTTGCGTAGGACAGCAAACATCAATTACTGCCAATGGAACGCCCAACGGTTTAAATTATACCTGGACTTCATCGCCTGCCGGTGTTTATCCTGGTGGCAGCCCGATCACTTATATACCCACTGTTCCTGGAAATACAACTTTTACTGTTACCGCAGACAACGGAAAAGGCTGTACGAAAACAGCTACCACAGTAGTAACAGCAGTTGCAGCGCCACCGGCGGTAATAGGTACGACCGATACTTATGTATGCTATCATCAGCATGGTTCAACTTATACCGCACAGCAAACCGCAGGAGCTACTTACAGTTGGGCGGTTACTGGCGGAACAATAACAGCCGGGCAAAATACGGCGGCCATTACCGTTGACTGGCCAAGCGCAACGGCAGGCGGTCAGGTTTGTTTAACCGTGTCAAATGCTAACGGCTGCACAAATTCAAGCTGCTTACCAATAAGCCCTTGTTGCAATTATCCTTCAGGAACAACTGTTTTAAATTCACTTCCTGCAAATCCGATCAATCTTTCTTCGGGGGTTATTACAAATGGAACAAGCGGTAGCCCGAACTATTATTTTCTGAGCGGCAGCTTTAACGTGAACAATACCGTAACCTTTACTAACGTGGTATTTTATATGAACACTGGCAGTAAGATCACCGTTAAGCAAAATACCATTCCGGGCGGACAGCCCACCAAATTAACCATACTCAATTCTCATCTATGGGCGTGTACGGATATGTGGGTGGGAATTAAACTCGACCTGAACACTAATTTTCAGGGGCAGGAAACATTAATTGAAGATGCGTTGATTGCAATTGATATGCAGGACAACGGTGTTCAATCGCAAAACACAATAGACCTTCAGGATGTTTGGTTCAACCGGAACGGCATAGGAGTTAAATTAACCAATTGCGGCGCAAATTCATCGCTCACTATGGCAAGAACTGTATTTACTTCCCGTCTTGACATGAACAGCGGTTCAGCAGGTATTCCCTATAGTGCAAGTGGGCCGAATTACGTTCCATCGTTTCCTACCTCGACCACTGTACCGAATTTGACATACACGGAGGGCGGATTAAAGAACAATACAGTCTATACTCACGGCGCACGGGCGCAATTCGGTATTCATGCCACAAACGTTCCGGCAGGTGTCATTAAGCTGTATAAAACCAATATCAATTTGGCAACCCGGCATTTGTTCGATAAACTGGAAAACGGTATATACCTGAATAAAACTTCTGCAAATATATTGTACTGCGATTTTAAAAGCATAGGCTCCTTTGTAGCCTCGGTTCCGATTATGAACTCCGTGAACGCTGCGGTTTGGATACAGGGATTAACAGGAACAAACACCCCACAGCCCTATATAAATGTAGGAGATGCTTTCGGCGGCCAGTTCAACACCTCGCAGAAAAAGAACGATTTTTTTGCCTGTAAGGTTGGGGTGTGGCAGGATTATTTTGCTGTTACAAATATTATTGTTAACCGCTTCAGACAAGGTAATGGTAAAGCAGATGTATACATTAACCAGCTTGCAGGAGGAACTACAGGTTTTACGGGAAACCAGATCATTCGCAACCATTTTGAGAATTTCCGGCGTGTGGGAGTTCTTGCCGAACTGAATACAAATGGAAATGTAACTATTCAGGACAACCGTTTTATAAACGGTCTGTTTATGAATGTTTCTCAACCTAATATAGTGCCTCATGCGATAGCTGTAAAAGAAGCGAATAACCCGCATAATATGCAGTACGACATTCTGAATAATTTTATTCAAAATTTCAAGGAGGGAATTTCCTGCGAAAATACTTTTGCGGCTCATGTTGTAGATAACGAGGTGCAGATGATCCCGGACAATGTTCAGGGGCATACAACCTACGGTATTTACTTAGCTGCCTGCGATGACACCCAGGTACTCAATAATCAATGCTACGACAATAATACAGATGTGATTGCCAAGGATTGGCAGTATGGTATAAAGGCTGATTTTAGCCCGAACAGTTCTTTCATGTGCAACAGTTTAACAGGGGCGGGTGTAAGCATGGGTTGCTTCGGACAAATGGCAAGCGGTATATTTAACAATCAGTTTGTGGATGCTGAAAAAACAAATTTCTTATTAAGTAATAATGGGTTTGTTGGTAAACAAGGATTGGCTCCCGGATCATTTCCATTTACACAAGGAATACCTTGCAACGATGTGTTTAGTAATCCGAATACAATTGGAACATATAATCCGTTTACTTTATTTACAGCCAACATTACGTTTTCTGGTTTATTCCCGTGGTATTATAAAAACTCATTTAATCCGGTTAATTATATTCCATATTTTAATGGAGATGACGGAAGTGGTCAAGCAATTTCCCCGATTGGTTTAAATATAGCTGGATTTAACTTTCCATGTAATTTTACTCCAACCCCACTTAATATTATTCTTGGTGGAGGTAATGGGAATAACCAAACCGATCAACTTATAGCGCAAAACGCTGTTCCGTTCTTAGCTTTTCAGAATGTAAGCCGGTTCCATAATGAAAACGGGTTGTTACGAAAATTGCTCTTACAAAACGTAAACATCTCCGGCGATCCTGTTTTAACAGCCTTTAAGAATACAAACCAAACAGGAACAATCGGAACATTGTTAAAAGTTGATACCCTCATTAATACAGGAGTGACCGACAGCAATATTGCCATGCTGAATACAGTAAAGGCGATAAATGCAGGGCTTGTGGCAACCAACGCCGCAGAAACT
>JBJMLS010000203.1:0-11019 GCA_045805185.1 Bacteroidia bacterium
CAATAAGCCTGTTGTAACCCTGATCGATACGCCGGGCGCTTATCCCGGTCTTGAGGCGGAAGAACGCGGACAAGGTGAGGCTATAGCCCGCAACCTGATCGAGATGGCGCAGTTGAAGGTTCCGGTTATTTGCATCATCATTGGAGAAGGCGCTTCGGGTGGAGCGCTGGGAATCGGGATCGGCGATAAAGTGCTGATGCTGGAAAATACCTGGTACTCCGTGATCTCTCCGGAATCCTGTTCTTCCATTTTATGGAGGAGCTGGAACTTTAAGGAAAGAGCGGCAGAGGCGCTCAAGCTAACGGCAAAGGACATGAAGGACAACGGTCTTGTGGATGGAATTATCGAAGAGCCTTTTGGTGGCGCCCATAATAACCAGCCTGAAATGTTTGAGCGCGTGAAGAAAGAGATACTCGCTCACCTGGCTGAACTTTCAAAGCAGGATCCTGAAGAGCTCGTGAGCAAGAGAATTGAAAAATTCTGTGCAATGGGAGTAGTGATGGAAGCAGATTAAAATCAGAAAATCAACAGTATAAAATCACCGCGCAAGGCGGATTAAAAAAAGAAAAATGGCAAATACAGGAGACATTGGAGTAGGTTCGGTTATTCGTTATAATGGCGAGCTCGTGGTTATCACGGAATATATTCACCGCACACCGGGAAATTTGCGCGCGTTTTACCAGGCGAAGATGCGTAACCTGAAATCAGGAAAACAAATGGAATACCGTTTCCGCTCGGGCGAAGAAGTGGAGCTGGTACGCGTGGATTACCGACTGCTTCAGTTCATTTATCCTGAAGGTGATTTCATGGTGGTGATGGATAATGAAACGTACGAGCAGATCCATATTCCAAAAGTAATGTTTGGCGAGAGCTACCAGTTTCTAAAAGAAGGAATGGAAGTGAAGATCACATTTGAAGGCGATAATCCGATCTTAGCTGAGCCACCAACATTTGTTGAGCTCGAAATTACCTATACCGAGCCGGGAATAAAAGGCGACACCGCTACCAATACCTTGAAGCGCGCAACACTGGAAACCGGGGCGGAGATCATGGTTCCGCTGTTTGTTGACAATGGCGAAAGAATAAAAATTGATACACGCACCAATGCTTACGTGGAGCGTGTCAAGCAAGCAAAATAATCAGTAAAATTGTTTTAATTAAAGCCGTCCCGTACGGCTTTTTTTATTGGATACCTGTAACAAAAATCGTAAGATTTTTAAAAAAGAGCTTCCTGCGTTTTGGAATAATATATTCCTAATCCCTACATTTGAAATATGATCCGGCGCTTCTTTAAACCAGGCTTGTTTTTTCTTTTCTTTTTCTGCAGTCTCTTTCCTGCTTTTTCCCAGGTTAAATTTCCTGAGGAATTTCAAAAGAACATGAAGAAGTATAAGGTCCGGTTTGAAAGGACCTTGCTTTCCGAAAAAACGGATACGCTGCTTAAGGGCTTTGAGCCTTTCTATTCCAGGAAAACCGCCTTCACCTCGAAGTTTGCGATGTTCAAGAACCCAAAATTGAAAAGAAACTTTGCTTATTACATAGATACCTGCAGAAATCATTTCAACCTTCAGTCGGAAGTGATGAATGATCTTACCTCTGTTTTCGGAATAAAGAACACAAGCGCCTTCCGGGTGAGAGATCAGAACGAATGGAGCGTGATGCTGAACGCGGAAGAAGTAATATTTACCGGTATGGACAACTCCAGGAACCTGTTGGAGCCATTTGCCGATTATGATAAGACCCTTATCGTTTGTTATTACAACAACAGTACAAAAGGGAAGATCTATGCAGTGATGAATTTTGAACAGGAACTGGAGACTTATGATAATGACTTCATGAAGGCCCTGATGGAGCTTTCCTTTTATCCGCATGCGCCATCACAAGGAATGGAGCCCGGGCTGATCATCCAGAGTGGATCTAATAACACGATCTATGCAATTGCTTCCAGCGCCTCAGGAAGGCTATTGGCATACGGCGGCGAAGAGGGAGCCATTAAGATCACAAATGGAGACGGTTCCAGGGAACTCAGGACGATCCAGGCTTATGCGGAGACCATACATAACCTGGAATTCTCACACAACGAGCGTTTGCTTGTCAGCTGCTCGGATGATTCAGTGATCAAAATCTGGGAAGTGGAAACCGGAAAGCTTGTCGCTGAATTGCGCGGACATAAAGAATCCGTAAATGATATTGCATTTTTTGACAGGGACCAGAAACTGTTAAGCTCCTCGAGTGATAGTACGATCAAAGTATGGGACCTGGCTCAAAAAAGATGTATTAAAACCATGAGGTTTAATAATAAAGTGGCACAGATCGAACTGGAATACGCTGAGATGACCGCGGTAATAAACATGCTGAAAGGAAGGATCAAAGTACTGAACCTGATCGATTATACCAGTGAAGATATTGAATCGGGCTACGATAAGATCACAGACCTGGCCATGCCGTATTCCAATGCCATTGTCGTTTCCAGCGGTAAAGCCGTGAAATATATTTATACACCGTCGAAAAAAGAACGCATCATATCAACTGAAAAGGATTCGGCTTACCGGTGGTTTGTTCCGATAATGAAAAGGGACAGTTCTAATAATATGAATTTGTTATTGCTTACTGAACATGGCTATGGCAAGATCTACGATTATGAAAGCCATTCATTCATCCGCAGTTTCAGGTATCAGAATTTCGATGCGCAGCAATACTTTTCGCTTGGCTATAACTATCAATATAATATGGCCATCTACGGCGGCTCTACCTATTGCACCACCTATGCTGTAAATACAGGAGAGTTTACCTTCATAATGGGTACGGGAGCGATACCTTACGACGCGGATGCAGATGGCGCGAATGAAGTTTTTAAGATCGGGTTCAAGGATTTTTTTAGCATAGTTTCTCTTAAGAGCGGAAGGGTGATCTGGAATTCCAATGCTGAAAAGGTTCCGGTAAAAAGGCTGAGCGTATTGAATAGATCAACTGGCAATGTTGCTTTCCTGGATCCTGAAAATTATTTGATCTCTTATGATTATCGCCAGAATAAAAGCATTTACAAGGCAAAGCCGGACGCGGTTCCTGTTTATTTTTTACCCCTGCCCGACGATTCCTCTTTTATTTACCTGACGGATGAAAAAGAAATTCTCCTTCACCAGGCGGGCATGGCGAAAGATAAGAGCCTGATCAAAGGATACGGACTGAAGGAGCTCAATTTGTTAAGAGATACCTTCCTGCTTTTCCAGGAGAGGGAAAATGCCTGCCTTAAGAATATATTCAACGGTAAAACAACTGTCATTGGCCAGCTGAATTTAGAGAACTGGTATGATGTTCTGGCTGAATCCCGGGAATATTTTGCTTTAAGATCAATGGATACAGTAATTCATATTTACAATAAAAGGACTTTTAAAAAAACGGATGAGATATCCTGTAAAGGATCAGCATCGAATATTCAGTGGTTTTGCCTGAACCCGGTAAAAGATGAGGTCGCGATCTCAGGACTTGATGGGGAAATTAACATAACACGATTCGGAACGCATGAATCGGTAAAGAAGTGGAAGCCGCATATCGGTTATTTATGGAGGCCAAAATACACACCGGACGGAAGGTTTTTAGTAACTCCGGGCACTGATGCCTTTGTGCGCTTGTGGGAAACGGGAAATAATTATTCGCTTGTTACCTCCACCTATTCGGGCCAGTATGGCTGCTACATTACCGTGAGTCCTGAAAAATACTATGTGGCCTCGGTTTCTTTTGCGAAGGAACCCAATCCGAATATGGCGTATTATTCTTATGGCAATACTTTCTTTGACCTCGCGGATCTTGACATTGAATTCAATCGCCCGGATATTATTTCCAAAGCGCTGGGATATGAGTCAGGGGAAATTATCGGCGCCTACCAGAAATTATATGAAAAGCGACTGAAAAGACTTCACCTCGATAATTCTTCGGCGCTCAAAAAAAAGAACAGACCTGTTCTCCGTTCCGTTTCCAATTATCCGCCGGAAGTTACGAGAAGCGATCTTCGCCTGTTCTTCGTACTACACGATGATCATAAGAAATTGAAGAGTATTAAAATTACCATAAACGACGTGCCGGTACGCGAGGTCGGAGGAGAGGAGATAATTGACGGGATAAAGCTTTCTGAATACAATTCTACTCCGATCGCTACTACCATATACCTCAGCAAGGGACTGAATAAGGTTTCTGTGAAGGTCACGAACGAGGACGACGTGGAGTCCTATCCTTACACATTCTCTACCTGGTATTCGAATCCGGAAAATAAGGTGAAGCCGAAATTGCACATCATTGGAATAGGTGTTTCCAAATTTAAGGAGAGCCAATACAATTTAAAATATCCGGCGAAGGATGTGCGGGATATCATCCGATTATTCCAGAATCAAAAAAACATGTACAGCTCGATCATTGTGGACACCTTGTTGAATGATAGCGCGACACTGAAAAATATCCTGAAGCTGAAAGAAAAGATCTTGAACGATCACAAAGAGGATTCTGTAGGAGTTAATGACAAAGTAATGATCTTTGCGGCTACTCACGGATTGCTGGATAAGAACCTGGATTATTACCTGGCAACTTACGATGTGAATTTTGAGAACCCTTCCCAGAACGGTTTGCTTTATTCGGAGATCGAAGGGATCCTCGATCATATTTCTCCGAGGAATAAAGTAGTGCTGATCGATGCCTGTCATTCAGGCGAGATCGATAAAGATGAAGTCGTTGTAACTAAAAGCGAGCCGGTGGCGGAAAGCGGAAGCATTGCCTTCCGGTCGACTTCTTCCTCAAAGATCAGCTCTGGTGAAGGGATCCTTAAAAACTCCATGAACCTGATGAAGGAAATGTTCATCGATCTGCGTAAAACATCAGGGGCAACCGTTATCTCTTCGGCGGGAGGAACGGAATACGCGATAGAAGGAGAAGAATGGAACAACGGAGTGTTTTCCTATTCGTTGATCAATGCCTTACGCAAGCACAAAGCAGATGTCAACGGCGACAATAAAGTTTACCTTTCCGAACTTCAACGGTATATTGAGGTGGATGTTCCTGCCATTACACATGGTAAGCAGCAGCCAACTTCAAGAAGCGAGAACATCTCGAACGATGTTCTTATCTGGAGAAATGATTTCAATGAAGAGCTTGCCGGCGCGATAAAAGTAAATGACAAGGAGCTTGTGGATAAGCTCATAAAAGAAGGCGCTGATGTAGCATCCACTGATAGTAACGGAGCCACAACACTCATGTGGGCGGTGATGTACAGTGATCTTGAAATGGTTAAAAAGCTGGTCAATAAAAAGGCGGATCTGAAGGCAAAAGGAGCCATTTATATTGATCCGCTCAATCCGGTTTATTATTATGGCAGTCTCACTGCAATTGCAGCTGCTAAAAATAAAATGGATATCCTCAAATACCTGCTAGAGGAGAAAAAAATAAATATAAACGAGAGGGAATATAATCCCTCAGCAAAGAGCAACGACGGTTGGCCGCCAATAGCGTACGCCGTTTCAGAAGGTAATAAGGAAATGCTCACGTACCTGCTTTCCAGGGGCGCGGATATAAATATGTTTGTGGATCCTGTGTCACAGGAAGGTTTGGAGCACATGGCTTTTTCGAGGGATAACCTGGAGATCTGTCAACTGCTTGTAGCGAAAGGTGTAAAATATAAGAGAAAAGATAAAAGAGGAAATACAATTATTACCCGCTCCACACCTGGTAAAAATTTAGAAATGCTGAAGCTTGCCCTGCAGCTTGATAAGGAAGCAGTGAATGATTTTTCCAGCGATAGTTTGTACCCGGTGCTACTGACCGCTTTTACCGGTAAAACAGAATTCCTGAAAGAATTTCAGAAGGCAGGTGCGAATATGAAAGTGGCAACAAATGGCGGTCAAACGATTGTTCACCTTGCCGCGCGACAGGACAATCTCGAAACGCTACGTGAAGCTTTACTGATCTATCCGGGGGCGCTAAATTTGCCGGATAAGCAGGGATTTACTCCATTGATCTCCGCTGCCCTGGATAAGCATCCGCTGACCGCGCAATACTTATGCGAGCATGGGGCGGACCTCAGCCTGAAAGACAGTTACGGTTCTACTTTTGAAGATTATGCGAAAAGCATGGACGACAAGGAAATGCTGCAGCTGGTTCAGAAGTACAAAAAATAAGATCAGCTTAGCTTTTTTCTTCTCTCTTTTTCCTTAATGATCAGGCCAAGCTCCCGTCCTGTTTGTCCTTTCACACTTGTATTCTCGCGCGCGCGTCGCATCAGGTAAGGAAGCACCTCTTTCACCGGGCCATAAGGAACATATTTTGCAACGTTGTATCCGTTCAGGGATAAATTGTAACTGATGTGATCGCTCATTCCGAGAAGCTGCGAAAAATAGATGCGCTTGTCATCTTTTGCAATATGGTGCTGCTCCATCAGCTCGTAAAGGTAAAGGCTGCTTTTTTCGTTGTGGGTTCCCGCGCATAAGCCAATGCGGTCGATGTGTGTGACGCAGAATTCAAGCGCGGCATTGTAATCTTTATCTGAGTTTTCCTTGTTGTCCTGGATGGGAGAAGGATAGCCCATTTCAGCTGCGCGTTTACGTTCCTTCTCCATGTATGCCCCGCGGACAAGCTTTGCGCCCAGGTAATAAGCATTCTGTTTTGCCTGTTCAAAAGATCTTTTTAGAAAATCCAGCCTGTCCTTCCGGTAAAGCTGAAACGTGTTGTAGACAATTGCCTTTTCCTTGTTGAATTTTATCATGTTCTCATCAGCCAGGTCATCGATCGCCTGTTGGATCCAGCTTTCTTCAGCATCGATAAAGATCGGTTTCGCCGCATCGTGGGCAGCTTTACAGATCTGGTAAACGCGGCCCCTTACTTTTTCCCATTCAAGTTTTTCGTCCGCAGTTAGTTCTTTTTTTGCGCTCACTTTTTCGAGGAGATCAAAACGGGCGAGGCCGGTAACTTTAAAAACACAGAAAGGAATATTCTTGTCACGCGTGGCGCGGTGAATTGTTCCGATGGTTTCATTACGGCAGGCATCAAAATCATGCTCGCTCTCTTTTCCTTCGACACTGTAATCAAGTATGGTCCCGATATTGAATTTCCCAAGCTGCTCTACGGTCCGGGAACAGTCTTCAATATTCTCCCCACCTACAAATTGTTTAAAGATCGTGCCTTTGATGAGGCTCCGGAAGCCCAGGTTCAAGGCGAGGGGCGCAAGCGGAGCTCCGTATTTCACAAGCGCTGCATTGCCGATCATTTTAAAAAGCATGTAGGAACGCTTCAGGTCCTTATCGGATTTTCCCTTGAACGCGTTTTCAGTATTGTCGAAAGAAAGCATAAGTAATTTGTAAAGTTCAGCCGGATTTAACAAACCGGACCGGTGTAAAAATCCCTGCAAATATAATTTAAACAGCCGGATGCGCATTCGGATTTAATGTTATTTTTGTTTTTAATAATTTATGAAAACCATAAGATCGATAGGATACGATGTCTGTTTTGAAAGCGCTGCATTTCCGGCTCTCAATGCCTGGCTTAAAAAAAGCGCTTATTCGGCATACTTCATTCTCAGTGATGATAAAGTGAGCAGTGCCTGCCTGAATGTTTTACTGAAGAAAGTAAAGCAGCTGAAGGGCGCTGATGTATTGGTGATCGGTAACGGAGAAGAAAACAAAACAATTGAAACCTGCGTGAATCTCTGGAACGAGCTAACAGATTCTGGCGCCGATCGCAAGGCGCTATTGATCAATCTGGGTGGCGGCGTGATCAGTGATATGGGAGGATTTGTAGCTTCCACATATAAGCGGGGCATCGATTTCATAAACATCCCCACCTCCCTTCTTGCAATGGCTGATGCTGCAGTGGGTGGAAAAACAGGTATCGATTTCGGCTCTTATAAAAACCACATCGGTACATTCACACAACCGAAGGGCGTTTTTATTTATTCCGGTTTCCTGAATAGCCTGGATCAGCGTCAACTGCACAGTGGTTATGCGGAAGTGATCAAGTTAGCGCTGGTAGCGGACGTCTCATTGTGGAAAGCAATTTCAACAACGACTAAGCTGAATGAAAAAAAACTCCTGCCGCTGATCCATAAAGCGGTAACGATAAAGAATACTATTGTTAAAAAAGATCCTTTTGAAAAAGATCAGCGGAAAGCGTTGAACTTCGGTCATACTGTGGGACATGCGCTCGAAAGTTTTTATCTGGGAAAGAAGAACAGCCTGTTGCATGGAGAGGCTGTAGCTGTTGGAATACTGGCTGAATCCTACCTGTCCTATAAAAAACAAGGGATCACGCAGCAGCAATTGCAGGACATCATCAACCTGATCTTTGATTATTTTCCGAAAGTAAAAATTACGGAAAAAGATTTCCTGACCATCATGGCTTTAATGAAGCACGATAAGAAGAATTCGGGAGGAAAGCTTAACTTTACCCTGTTGAACAAACTGGGGAAATTTAAAACAGATGTAGCGTGTAGTTCCCTTGAGGTTCTCGAATCATTAACTTTTTATAATTCCCTTTAATGGCTTATAAAGTTTCTCATCCGGCAAAAAAAATTTCAGGGACCATTAATTTGCCTTCTTCTAAAAGTGAGAGCAACCGCATGCTGATGATCCGGGCCATTTCAGGGATCGATATCGATATCCAGAATATATCACCGGCAAAAGATACGGCTACTTTAAAAGCGATCCTTGAAAAAGTAAAGAATACTAATCATACCGGCGCTGAAGCTGAAGTATTCGATGTGGGTCATGCGGGTACTACCATGCGTTTTCTTACCGCCTATTTTTCCTGTCTCGAAGGAGAGCGTATTTTAACCGGTTCCGACAGAATGAAGAAACGTCCTATTGGGGAATTGGTGGATGCATTGCGAAAACTGGGTGCGGATATCCAGTACATGGAAGAGAAAGGTTTCCCTCCATTGAAAATCATCGGGGGAACATTGCATGGCGGTGAAATTGAAATGAAAGGAAGCATCAGCTCGCAATTCATCTCGGCCTTATTACTGATCAGTCCTTTGATGGAGCGCGGCCTTGTTCTGAAATTTACGGATGAGGTGGTCTCTGTTCCTTATATTAACATGACGCTTCACATGATGGAGCAGCACAATGTGTATGGCGTTTGGGAAGCGGATTCCATTCACGTATCCAAGCAGAATTACGAACTGGAGAGCGAAGAGGATAAAAGCTATTACATTGAAGGCGACTGGAGCTCTGCTTCTTATTTATTCAGCCTGGTGGCTTTATCAAAAGAGGCTGAGATAACGGTACAGGGCTTAAAGGAGGATAGTTTACAAGGCGATTCGGTTGTGAGGAACATTTTTGATTTTTTCGGCGTGAAGCACGAATGGAAAGGGCAGGAGCTGCATTTAAGTAAAATGCCGGTTATGGCGGAGCAGTTCCAATATGACTTTGAGGATTGTCCTGACCTCGCCCAAACAATTGCTGTCGTTGTGAGCGCCCTGAAGATCTCTTCCATTTTCACGGGATTAAAAACACTGAGAATAAAAGAAACGGACCGGGCTCAGGCTTTGCAAAATGAATTGGGAAAATTCGGCGTGAAGGTGGAGATCATATCGGATAATGAAATTAAACTCGAGGCTTCAAATTTCCATGAAAGCAGTCAGCCGATCGCGACATACCAGGATCACCGGATGGCTTTGAGTTTTGCACCGCTTGCCTTATTGCATGACATTGTTTTTGAAGAATTACCTGATGTGGTACAGAAATCCTATCCCGGTTATTGGGAAGATATGAAGCGACTGGGCTTTGTGATCGAGCAGGTCTAAGAGAGGGAAAACAAGACATCTAATATTTATTCAAGCTGCCTTCGGCTCCGCTCAATCAGTGGGTACTAAATTTTAAACACTCCTAATATTCCTTAGGAACTAAACTCAAATTGCCTTCGCTCCGCTCAGTCAGCGGGTACTAAATTTTAAACACTCCTAATATTTCTCAGGAACTAAAGTCAAATTGCCTTCGGCTCCGCTCAGTCAGCAGGTGCTAAATTTTAAACACTCCTAATATTCCTCAGGAACTAAACTAAAATTGCCTTCGGCTCCGCTCAGTCAGCGGGTACTATCAACACTATTCTGAAAAATATCTTTAGTATTAAACTGCCTTCGGCTCCGCTCAGTCAGCGGGTACTATCAACACTATTCTGAAAATATCTTTAGTATTAAACTGCCCTCGATTCTTTAGTGAATACGAACGCCATCACTCTAACATCACCCTCACGAACTGAATTCAAACTGCAATTTGCTCAGGTTTTTGTATAAACCATCATCAAGCGTGATCAGCTCGGCATGAGTGCCGCTTTCTTTTACTTTGCCTTTTTCCAGAACGATGATCTTGTCCGCATTCCGGATAGTGGAAAGCCGGTGCGCGATTACAATGGAAGTCCTTCCTTCCATTAATTTATCCAATGCTTCCTGTACCAGGTGTTCCGATTCACTGTCGAGCGAACTGGTGGCCTCATCCAGGATCAGGATCGAAGGGTTTTTCAATACGGCCCTTGCAATGGCGATCCGCTGACGTTGTCCGCCCGAGAGCTGTACGCCGCGTTCTCCCACTATCGTATCAAACTTTGAGGGAAAGCTCTCTATAAATTCCAGTGCGTTTGCTTTTTTCGCCGCTTCTTTCACTTCATCAAAAGTAGCATCAGGCCTGCCGTACAAAATATTGTCTTTTATACTTCCTGCGAAAAGGATCACATCCTGCGGTACCAGCGCCATGTGGTGACGAAGCGCTGTCAGGGAATAATCGCGTGAATCTTTTCCATCGATCAGTATTTGTCCGTTCACCGGATCATAGAAGCGCAATACCAGTGAAGCAATAGTTGATTTACCCGATCCGCTCGGTCCCACTAATGCAACAGTCTGACCTTTTTCCGCTTTGAACGAAACATTTTTTAATACCGGGAAATCCACCCGGGAAGGATAGAAGAATTCAACGTTTTTAAATTCGATCTCTCCTTGTTTCGGTCCCTCTTCCTTCGCTTTAAAATCGAGGTCGATGTTTTCAACCTTAC
>JBJMLS010000204.1:0-16593 GCA_045805185.1 Bacteroidia bacterium
CAGCCAGTAGATCGGTAAGATTTTCGATATAATAAGAACCTGCACCGGCGTCGGCTACTTTATCCAGGTAAGATTCTTCTTTTAGAATTAACTGTTGGTTGCGCGCGATCCTTGAACTGAATTCATTCGCGTTTTTAAAAGTGTTATCGAAGGGCCGTACACTTAAAGAATTGCATCCGCCCAGGATCGCACTCATGGCTTCGGTGCTGGTGCGAAGCATATTGTTGTACGGGTCAAGCGAGGTTTTATCCACCTGGGTGGTTTCACAATGGATAAATACTTCTCCTTGTGCATTGTATTGTTCCAGCAACAGGTTCCATAACTTCCGCAAGGCGCGGAGCTTGGCGAGCTCGGTAAAAAAATCGGAACCAATAGCCAGGTTAAACTGGAACTTTTGCAGGAAGTCAGAAAGTTTTCCGGTTTTAGACGCTGAAAGTGAAATGTATTCGTTGGCATGAGCAAGAGCGCAGGCAAGTTCCATGGCAACCGTTACTCCTGCATTCTGATAACAAGTCGCATTGATGCAAACAGTACGGAGTGGGTACGAAAGCCCGATCAATTCATCTAGATCAGCATTTTCTTCTTTCTTCCAATTACCTGTCCGGATGAGATTCTCAATGGGGTCAATGTTCACTGAACCTTTTAACTGGGATGCTTGCAGTTTTCTCTCTTCCAATAAGGCATTAAGATCCCTGAAAAAAACGTGGGCGGGAAAATCAAAAACAAAGTGAACGGCAATATGTTCAATAAAAATACCTTCAAGCAGAGTCCTTAACTCAAGTCCCGGATAAAGGTAAAATAAAAGGGCAGTTGCTCCGCCGTTCAGTTCGTTCAGCGCAATCCGATTTGCTTCTTTTGCATTATCGGCAATGATCTCCGAACAAATATCCCATTCATGATGAGAAAATACGGGACTCTTCTTTTGTTTAAGATCTTCTGAGGTATAGAAAGGATTGATCTTGAATCCGCAGTTTGTTTCACGGATGAGCGCGTTGAAATCCGTTCCTTTCAGGTCCTTCGCCAATTGCTCCTTCCACTGCTGTGAAGTTATTGCTGGAAATTCTTCAAATAGCTTTTGCATACAAATAAAAAACAGGACAGGTATGCTATAGCATTGCACAAAAGTCCTGTTTGGTTTTGTGCTTTGCTTACTTAAAACGCTTGCGCAATTTCTTTTTTCAGGTACTCCAGCGCAACCTGGCTCGGCATCTTGTCAATGCTTGAGCTCAACTGCAGTATGATCCCGGCCAGGTCTTGTCCTTTAGCGGTGTCCGGAACTTTAGTGGATGAAATATTGATCAGCTTGATGGTTTCCTCTTTAGCTGTGCGCAGCAATTCCCAGGCGCCGGCGCTCATATAGATCTGTTGTGAAATGTTATGCTCATATTCGCTCTTTACTGTTTTAACCAGTTCCGAATGCAGTTGATGTGAGGTCATACCCACTTTATTTACGCGCAGTACAAGGTTATTGGGGTGAATGCGCTCCAGGAAAATGATCACGCGCTCATAAGCCTGCAAACGGATCGGAGCAACGATCGAAAGTGAGGATTTCCTGTATTCCAGATCCCGTCGTTTATTTTCATTGTCAAGAAAACTCTTCACGATAAAATAAGTGGCTGCAAAAACTGCTCCTGCAGGAATAAGTATTTTCAATATTTCCAGTAATTCGTGCATAGTCCGGGTTTTTTTGTTTAGCGTAAATATCGAAATTTTTTACTTATAATTGCGATATACTCCTTAATTTTTATATTAATCCAAAAGAAAAAATCCATGATAAGAACAATTTCAGACTTTACTAAAAACTGGGCTTATGAGTCGCAGAGTACCTTAAAGGTTTTTGAACAGATCGGCGATGCGGAAATGAATACCAAGCTCCATGAGAATGTGCGCAGCCTGGCCTTTCTGGCATGGCACCTTACCATTACCACGGGAGAAATGCTGGGCAAGGCAGGTTTGAAGATCAATTCGCCTGAAGAGCATTCAAAGGCGCCCGGAAATATGAAAGCAATCGTTGAAGCTTATAAAACAGCCGCTGAATCGGTTGCATCAGAAGTAGAAAAATGCTGGGAGGACAATGACCTTGAAACGAAGGTGGAAATGTACGGCGATACATGGGAAAAAGGCAAGGTGCTCGAGATCCTGATCACTCACCAGGCGCATCACCGCGGACAAATGACGGTCATTATGCGCCTGCTGGGCTTGAAAGTGCCGGGCGTATATGGTCCCAGCAAAGAAGAATGGGTGGAGTACGGCATGGCGCCCATGGATTAGACATGACTTTACTCATCAGAAATCACTTACAATTTTAACCTTGAAACTGAAACTATTTAGTAGATTTGTAAAGTAAATATTTGTTTATGACCAGACTTTCCGACCGCATACAGCAATTGTCAGAATCGCAGACTATCGCCATGGCACGTAAATGCCGGGAACTTGCCGCACAAGGCATTGATATTATCAGCCTCAGCCTTGGCGAGCCGGATTTTTCAACGCCGGAAGTCATCAAAGAAGCTGCGAAGAAAGCGATAGATGATAATTTCAGCTATTATACCCATGTTTCGGGCTATCTCGAACTACGGCAGGCGATCTGCAAAAAATTCAAGCGCGATAACGGGCTGGATTATACTGCAGATGAAATAGTCGTTTCTACCGGTGCAAAACAAAGCATAGCCAATGCAGTGCTTTGCCTCATTAATCCGGGAGATGAAGTAATCGTTCCCTCTCCTTACTGGGTAAGTTACCTGGAAATACTAAAATTAGCTGGCGCAAAACCCATCGTTGTTCGCACTACCATTGAAGATAATTTCAAAATAACCGCAGCAAAGCTTGAACAGCATATTGGTCCTAAAACCCGGATGATGATGTTCAGCACTCCCTGCAATCCTACCGGTTCAATTTACAGCAAGGCTGAGCTAAAAGCAATCGCCGAAGTAGTCAGCAAGCATGAAGAACTCTATATTCTCAGTGATGAGATCTACGAGCATATTAATTTTGCAGGCGGACACGAAAGCATGGCGCAATTCGACTTCATTAAAGATCGCGTGATCACAATAAATGGCGTTTCCAAAGGTTTTGCCATGACAGGCTGGAGAGGCGGAATACTCGCAGCGCCAAAATGGATAGCACAGGCCTGTGATAAGATGCAGGGACAATTTACTTCCGCCACCTGTTCAATTACTCAGAAAGCCATGCAAACAGCCATGGAACTTCCAGCTGACGCCACTCATCCAATGCGGGATGCTTTTAAAAAACGCAGGGACCTTGTGGTAAAATTAATGAAGGAGATCCCCGGATTCAAATGCAACCTGCCGGAAGGCGCTTTTTATGTTTTTCCCGAAGTAAGTTATTACTTTGGTAAATCCTTCAATGGAAAGACCATTCAAAATGCTACCGACCTGAGCATGTTCATCCTCGAGCAGGCAAATGTGGCCCTGGTTCCCGGCGCCGCTTTCGGTGATGACAATTATATCCGCTTTTCTTATGCAACTTCAGAAGATAAACTTAGCGAAGCGTTAAAGCGTATGAAAACCGCACTGGAAAAATTAAATTAACGCACTATCCGTACGCAAGAGTGAAATGAAAAAATTCTCAATAAAAATGGAAAGGATAAAAGAAACCTTCAAGTCCTTTAACGATCTCAATGTTCTTATTATCGGCGATGTAATGGTGGACTCCTACATGTGGGGAAAGGTTTCGCGGATTTCACCGGAGGCGCCCGTTCCAATTGTTTCGGTAGAGCAGAAAGAAAGAAGACTTGGCGGGGCGGCCAACGTTGCGCTCAATGTACAGGCCATGGGTGCAAATCCTATTCTTTGCTCTGTTATCGGTGTTGATCATGACGGTCTTATTTTCATGGATCTTTTAAAGCAGCAAAAACTGAGTCAAAAAGGGATCTTAAAATCACGGACCCGCATTACAACAAATAAAACAAGGGTTATTGGCAATAACCACCAGATGCTGCGGGTGGATGAGGAAGACGAACTGGACATCACCCAGAGTGAATCCGATCAGCTGCTCCAGCTGATCACATTTATTCTTCAGCACGATAAAATAGATGTGATCATATTTGAAGATTACAACAAGGGTCTTATTACTCCCAGGCTTATTTCAAAAGTAGTGGATCTCGCAAAAAAACGCGGAATTCCTATCGCGGTGGATCCGAAGAAGAAAAATTTCACGAGTTACAAAGGCGTTACCTTATTCAAGCCGAATTTAAAAGAGCTGAGAGAAGGATTAAAAACGGATTTCAGCCCGGACAACATTAAAGAGCTGAGCAAGGTCATCAGTAGCTTTCGCGTGAAGCAAAAAATAAATACTGCACTTATCACCCTTTCTGAAAAAGGCATCTATACCAATTCCCGTTCTGTGAAAGAGCTGATCCCGGCACATGTGCGGAAGATCGCTGATGTTTCAGGAGCAGGCGATACGGTGATCAGCGTGGCTGCGCTTTGCCTTGCCCTGGACCTCCACCCTGTATTAACCGCTTCACTTGCCAACCTGGCCGGAGGACTTGTCTGCGAACAGATCGGGGTTGTACCGATCAATAAGCAACAATTGCTGGATGAGGCGCTGGACCTGGATTTCGTGAGGTGATTTTTTAAACACCAGAGGGCGCGGAGAACGCAGAGTTTATTGATAGCTATAGCATTATTATAATCATATTTTTTCATTACTCAAACTCTCCAATTAACCAACTCTCCAATTCAAAAAATGCGATTAGTAACACCCTATAAAGAAAGTTCCTCCGGGAAGAAAGAACAGGTAGCAAAAATGTTCGACAGCATTGCTTTTCGCTATGATTTTTTGAATCAACTGTTATCTCTTGGGATTCACCACAGCTGGAGAAAAAAGGCGGTGAAGTATTTTATAAACGATAAGCCGGGTCTTGTATTGGATATTGCAACAGGGACTGGCGACTTCGCCATAGCAGCTTTAAAAGCAAAACCCGGTAAAGTTATAGGTGTTGATATTTCAGAGGGCATGTTGAAATTCGGGATCGAAAAAATAAAAAAACGCGGATTGGAGGACATGATCGAATTAAAAAAAGGTGACGCCGAAAATCTTGATTTCGCTGATAATTCGGTCGACGTCATCACTGTTGGCTTTGGCGTGCGCAATTATGAAAACCTTGAAAAAGGCTTACAGAATATGTTACGCGTGCTAAAACCCGGAGGTAAGCTGGTGGTGCTGGAATTTTCAAAGCCAACAGGATTCTTCAGGCATATTTACAATTTCTACTTCAAATACATTACACCGACGGTAGGCAAACTGTTCTCTAAGGACAGCACGGCATACACCTACCTTCCTGAATCCGTGCAGGCATTTCCGGATGGAAAAAACTTCACTGCAGTACTCGACAAGCTGGGTTACAAAAATTCAGCATTCAGGCCATTAACATTGGGAATTGCGACTATTTATTATGCAATCAAATAAGCGGGTTATATAAATTCCCGCATTCCCTGCCTGCAGTGAGCACAAAAATTGAGTCTCAGTAATAAATTCGTACTTTTACCGTTACATAAGCCGGTTTGAGCAGCTCAACACATATCATGTCATTTCTGCGTAGGAGAAAACGCGTTCTGCTCACAACGGGTATTATCGTGCTTACAGCTCTGTTTAACCTGGCCATTGCCCAGCCACGGCGTGATGAAGGCGGAGTGAACCTTCCGAAATTCTATAAGAACCATATTCATTTCGGCTTTAGCATTGGAGTTAACCAGGCGGATTTTCGCATTCATACAGTTCCCAATTCACAACTTTACACGAATTACACCGATAGCATCCGTTACCCGAAAGATACGCTCAATCTTAAATCCGTAAGCAGCGTTCCTGAGGTCGGATTTAACTTAGGCATTGTTTGCGATGTAAGACTTCATGAATATGTGCGCCTTCGTTTTCTTCCTAACCTTTCATTTGGTTCACGACAGCTCCGTTATTCTTTTGCAGGTACTGATACTTTTGTAGTTTCCCAGCGGATTGAATCTACTTTCATCAATACTCCGCTTGATATAAAAATACAGTCCAAACGTCTGAAAAATTTCGGCGCTTATGTTTTGGGTGGCGCCAATTACAGCATCGATCTTGCTTCCAACAAACGCGCGAAAGCCAATGACGATATTGTACGTTTAAAACAACATGATTTTTATTACGAAGCAGGGGGCGGAGCGGATTTTTATCTCCCTTATTTCAAACTGGCGCTCGAGATGAAAGTCGTGGTGGGCGTAAAAAATATTCTGATTAAGGATGGAACCGTATTTACCACACCAATAGATAAACTGAACTCAAGGCTCTTTGTGTTTTCCATTACCTTTGAGGGGTAATTTCTGGTTAGTGGTTAGTGGTTAGTGGTTAGTGAAATACGAAATTTATACTGAAGGATAAACACCTTCCGGGAAATAATGATTAAAGACATACAGCTCGTAGCTGCACCTCATGTAGCCTTTAACGAAAACCTGCTGAAACAGCAGATCGCAGAGGAGCTCGGCTTCCATCCGGAACAACAATTTTCCATTCAGCCTTTAAAGCGCTCCATCGATGCAAGGTCCAGGAGCATTAAGATCAACCTGAAAGTACGGGTTTTCATTGATGAGCCTAAAGAAACAGAAATTATCACTGTAGATTACAAAGATGTTCATACTGCAGAAAAGGTCTTCATTATCGGCGCCGGCCCGGCAGGATTATTTGCGGCGCTGCGTTGCCTTGAGCTTGGCCTGAAGCCTGTACTTTTCGAAAGAGGAAAGGATGTGAAAGAAAGACGACGCGACCTTGCTGCCATCAATAAAGAACACCTTGTTAACCCGGAGTCCAATTATTGCTTTGGGGAAGGAGGAGCCGGAACGTACAGCGACGGTAAACTTTACACGCGGTCTACCAAGCGCGGCGATGTGAATAAGATCCTGCGCACCTTGGTATTCCATGGAGCAACGCCGGAGATCATGGTCGATGCTCATCCGCATATCGGCACCAATAAGCTTCCGCAGCTGATCGTGAACATGCGGGAAACGATCATCAAATACGGAGGCGAAATCCATTTCAACTCGAAGCTTACCAACATTGAAATAAAAAATAACGCGATCAGCTCGGTGACGATCAGGCATAATGCAGGCGACTCCGAACACCCAACAAAAAATTTAATACTGGCCACAGGTCATTCCGCGAGGGATATTTACGAGCTACTTCACGCAAAAGGAATTCTTATTGAAGCAAAACCTTTCGCGATGGGTGTACGGGTAGAACATCCCCAGGAACTGATCGATAAAATTCAATACCATTGTTCCTCTTTTTCAGATGTGGAACGTGTGCGTGAATATTTACCCGCTTCCTCTTATAGCCTCGTCAACCAGGTGAATGGGAGGGGCGTTTATTCTTTCTGCATGTGTCCCGGCGGAATCATTGCTCCCTGCGCAACCGGTGCAGAGCAGGTAGTCACCAATGGGTGGAGCCCAAGCAAAAGGAATAATCCTTATGCAAATTCAGGGATCGTTGTTGGGTTTGACCTGATCGATTTCAAAAAATACGAGGCTGCCAGACCGCTCGCCGGACTCGAATTTCAGAAAGAGCTGGAACGCTCCGCGTGGATCAGCGGCGGACAAACGCAAACAGCGCCCGCACAACGCTTAATTGATTTTCTGGACAAAAAAATAAGCGCGGACCTTCCACCCTGTTCCTATCAGCCGGGAATAAGATCTGTGCCAATGGACCTTGTGCTTGGCCCGCTTATTTCCAAAAGTTTGCAGCAATCGTTTAAGGTATTCGGTCAGAAAATGCGGGGCTATTTAACCAATGAAGCGGTAATTGTCGGCGTAGAATCACGAACCTCAACACCTGTCCGCATTCCCAGGGACAATGAAAGCTGCGAGCATCCTGTGGTCAAAGGTTTATACCCCTGTGGTGAGGGAGCTGGTTATGCAGGTGGAATAGTGAGTGCCGCGATGGATGGAGAAAGATGTGCGGATGCTCTGGCAAAAAACTTCCATCCAGGCAACTAATAGAAAATAGCCGGATTCAAGAACGCATTGTAGTAAAAACGCGCGGGCCTGATCTTTTGCCCTTCTTTGTACAGGTATTGTTCTCCCTTATCATCTAACATTGGAATATGCGCGTTATTGGCTTTGTTCCATTTTTTTGGAACAAAAGGCATATCGTGAATGAACTTGTTCTGGACAGCATGCCTGACCTGCTCAGCATCTATTCCGAGGCTCAGCTGAGCAGTTTGATAATAGGGAGCGATATATTTCGCCTGGGCGCTTAGCAGGCCGTGCGAGTAATGTGCATAGGTTGCACCCGTTGTGTCCATGCATCCGTGAGCTGAGGGATAGGAACCATCATTAACTCTGCATCCCATCTGCCCTGTCCACAAGGTTGTGTTAATTCCAAATTGAAAATCCTGGTATTGGTACTGCAACAGGAAGGCTCCGGTACGAAAACGATCCAGCATGGGCCGTGCATAAATATCGTTCTCGGTCAGCAGGCTGAAGTTACGGAACTGGAAAGCAAAAATTCCCGTTTGTTGTGTTGTTCCTATTTTATTAAAATAGACATTATAAGAATAAGCAATGCTGTTCAAATAATTTGTTTGATTGCTCACCGAATTCACAAAACGGTTACGAATGGTGTCTGTCTTTCCCATTCCGAAAACAAGGCCAAGCGCGGTTTGCCCCTCAAGGTATCTTTTTTTCGGACCAAGGTTCCGGAAGTTATAATAGAAACGAAGCTCCGCATTTCCCTGGAAAAAATTATCCTTATAGTATCCGTTCACTGAAAATCCTATCCTGTCGAAACGGTTACCCAGCGCAATTACGACACCGGCGTTCCCGCCAAATCCTTTATCACGGAATTGCTGTGCGGACATGAACTGCACTGAAAGGAACAGCAGCAGGAAATAAGCTATTTTCTTAGGCTCATGCATGCTTGGTTTGATCAGAATTTATGCCCTTATTCAATAAGGCAGCGATCTCTCCGGCTGCGGATACTATCTTCAGGCTTTTCCCATTAAGAACAAGTAAAGCCTGCTTATAAAATACTTCGCGCTTCTCCAGCATATCCTTAATTTTCTTTTTAAGATCCTCATTGCTGAGTCCGCTGAATAAGGGGCGCGAACCTCTCCCTTTAGCATTCAGCCGGTCGATAAGCATCAGGGACGGTACTTCCAGGTAAACTGTGACCCCGTTTTCCTTAAGCAATGCAAGGTTGTTGTTATAGCAGGGAGTCCCTCCGCCTAAAGAAAGAAAAAATGTTGACTTTTCACTGATTATACTTTTCAGATAACCTGTTTCTAAATTGCGGAATTCTGCCTCACCTCTTTCCTCAAAGATCTCAGAAACTGTTTTTCCTTCCTGCGTTTCAATGAAAGCGTCAAGGTCAATAAAAGGCAATCCCAGCTTAGCCGCCAGCTTTTTTCCAAGCGTGGTCTTCCCGCTGCCTGGCATTCCCATTAAAAAGATCCTGCTCATTTTTTTTGTTTTTCAAGAAGGAACTGCTCTTTGTAATCAGGGGCAAGAGTGCCAAAGATCTTATCCCAAAGGATCGTATAAAATCCGAAATTGTATTTTTCCAGCTTGTGGTGCTGGTAATGAAAGGTCGAGGTGCAGATTAAATTGGCTAATGGAATTCTCATCCAGTTTGCAGGAAAGGGCTCAACGCTTAGGTGCCCGAGCATTCCGAAAAGTACATTTAATACAAGATAGATCACTACCGCATAAATATTACAAGGATAAAAAAAGATGAGAATGAGCCAGAGCGATCCGAAAGAAAAAGTTTCAACAGGATTCAAAACAAAAAGATCGATGGGTGAAGGCTCATGGTAATCGTGATGAAGGCCGTGCACGGGCCTGTACAAAGCAGTGTGATGAATAAAAAGATGAAGGAAATACATGGCAAGATCCATACTTAAAAAAAGCACAAGGAAATCAGGAAGTATTGCTAAAGAAAGATCAGTGTGAAAAACAATGATCTTTTTCTTCCACAGGATAAAGCCCAGGAACGTGATCCCGGTATTAATTAGCAGGGTAAATGTGGCAAAGAGCAATTCTTTCCCGGTAAGATGAAACGGGATTCCACGACTTATTTTTTTCCTGATCAGGAACCCGATCAGCACCACCAACAGAATGATCAGTAAATTTTCGAAAAAGAAAATAGCGGCGGCATTGAATGGGGAGAGCTTATAGATGAACTCCGGCATTAATTGGGAAAATAAAAGAAAGTGGATTCTTCGGGGAAGAGTCCGAAGTTTATGGAAGACAGCTCGTCATTTTCAAAATACAGATCGATCAGCGCATCATCAAAGCTGACCCTCTTTTCGCCCCATTCGTGATCCTCTGTTTCCGTCATTTTATACCCGTTCTTTTCAAACAACTTTACAATTTCCTCTTCACTGAGATCAAAGATCTTTTCGCCGAACAAAAGTGATCCCGGGTTATCGATCTCGGCGCAGGTGAAGATCAGGTTCGAATTCGCGTTAAAGAAAAGAGAAAATCCTTTTTCCCAGTAATGATACACCAGGGAATTCGCGTTCAATACCTCATCCTTGAGGTTCTCTGTTTCCTCGGGATCGCCGAAGAGTTTCAGGGCATCCGTGGAGTTCGCCCCGAATTTAAAGCTGTTCAGGCCTATTTTAGGTAATATTTCCAGTTGAAACGCTTGTTCCATCGTTAATGACTCTTCTGAGGCAGATATTCTTTCTATAAATATGTGAAAAAAAGCTGAATTTACAGGGCTGTAAAGGACTTAAATCGAATATTTAAAATATTTCAGTAAAAATTTTGAGAAACTGAATATGCTTTATATATTTGCAGCCCGAATTAGGATATAGTTCTTTTTAATTCTTGTGGTATTTGATTCCGTAGCTCAGCCGGTAGAGCATTACACTTTTAATGTAAGGGTCCTGGGTTCGAATCCCAGCGGGATCACAATAACAAATCGGTACAACCGAAAAAACCAACCCTGCAATACATGTTGCAGGGTTTTTTGTTTTACAACTTTCCATGCAAACAAAAAATTAAACAAACCAAATATAGTGAACAATCCGGCTACAGCTTATTCAAGCTAATTTTGTTCACCAGGATACAAAGTTACTTATTTCAGAAAAAGTGAGGGCGCCCAATGCATGTGGTCACGACGTATTGAAATAGAAGGTTAAAAGGTAAAATATGTTTTACCTCAATATACTGCAAGGCTCCAAAATAAAGAAGAAAACGGTTTCCGCCTACCCAACACCAAGAGGACATCTTCCTTCATTACCAAACCGACGGAATTCGTCTAAGGAGTGGAAAGGTTGCTCTTACTTCTCCTCTTTATGAACCCAGATATTCCCGCCTATGATCTCTTCCACGTCGAGCTTTTTGAGGCGATAGATCTCTGCGTAAGCTTCCTCTTTTGAGTTCACCTTTACAGAGTAAACGAAGTAAAAGGTCTTGTTTTTATTTTCCATCACCTGCGTGGTAATGTTGCGGTCGCGGTGAACGATCTTCTGGAAGTGCTTACTGTGGCGGATCGTTTTGAAAGCTCCTAACACTACATAGTAATCGTGTCCTTTTGTTTCGAAGTCTTTTACTTTATCGAGGTCAACGAAGTCGGTGTCTTTGATGGCAGTTTTCTGTTCATGCGCGATCTCTTTTTTCAGCTTCTCAATTTCCTGCTGCTGGCGGTGCATTTCTTCCTTGTTATGCGCCAGCTCGTCCTTGCTCTTCTTTACTTCATGGGCGAGGGCTTCGATCCTCTCGATCAGCTGGTCGTATTGCTCAGCCTGTGCAGTGTTCACCTTTGAAGGGTCACCGGGGGAAGCTGCGCCCGGATCCGGAACATAAACTTCGTCTCTTTTATTTTTACTGAAGCGGAAACCAACTATGATCTCATGGGAGCCTGAAGAGAACTGACTGAGACTGGTCAACGGATATTCGTAGCAATAGCCAACGGAAATGTTCTCGTAAGCGCGAACGCCCAGCGCCATGGAAACAGCTGCTTCATGACGATAGCCGAGATTGATCCAGGCCATTTTTTTGTAGTTCAGTAATAAATTTCCTTCTGCCTGTACCGGCAGACCTTCTGCGCTTCTTACCAAAGCAATTGGTGTTAACGTCAGCACATCTTTCTTCAGGTTAAAGGTGTAGGACATCGTCGCGGTATAATGACGGATATTCTGCCAGCTGAGCTCCTTGAATTTAGCCTGGTCGGAGAAATCCATTTTATTTGCGAGCAACTGGTTTACGGCAATACCGAATTCAAAACGCTGCAGCTGGTAAGCCAGTCCGAAATTCGCATCGAAGGTGGTACGGCTTTCTGCATTGGCAAGAATAGTATTGTCTGTAGAATTGCCCACAACCATTTTATTGAACTGGATCCTGTTCTGCAATATTCCCGCTGAGATTCCCGCTGAAAGGTGAGAGATGCTATTGATCTTTGCGTGATAAGCGTAAGTGCCCATCACGCTGGTCTTACCGACAATATTGGTTACATCGTTGCTCACCATCAGACCTAAGCCGACGCGTTTCGATTTCACTGCACCATCAATGCTCAGCACATCGGTGATCGGCGCTCCCGGGATCCCTACCCATTGCTGGCGATGCAGCAGGTAGGCATTGGTTCCTTCCCCCCCGCCCGCTCTCGCAGGATTTATCAGGTAGGGGTTTAAAAAATAATGGTTGTAGATCGGAACCTGCTGTGCCATGGTCTGAAGCAGGCTTGTTCCGAATACCAGTAATGCGATTAGCTTTCTCATGTCTTTTCTTTTAAGCAATTTCTTTTATCCGAATATTATTTATTTCTCAATAAGGTTACCGAACCTTTGTATACTTTTCCCGATTCATCAAAGGTCACTGCATAGTAATAGGTTCCGTCGGGAAGGATATCCTGTCCCGCTGTTCCGTCCCAGGTATTCGCGTAGCCTTTTTTGCTGTAAACAAGCTGGCCCCAGCGATCGAAGATGGAAAGCTTCGTCAGGGCATAAGTTTCTATATTTTCTATCTTGAAATAATCATTGACGCCATCTCCGTTCGGTGTGAATACATTGTTCGCAACCAGCTTGAAATCTTCCTTCACATTTACCACCACGGTGTCGTAACCAATGCAACCGTTGGCATCAATTACCGTGAGCACATATATTGTTGTTTCCATTGGTGTCGCTACCGGGTTGCTGATCCCCGTGCTGCTGAGTCCTGTTGCCGGGAACCAGAAATAATTTGCACCTCCCGTCGCATTCAGCGTAACCGAATAACCCATGCTTACGCTGGTATCGGTTCCTGCATCAGGCTGAGGGATGGAATACACGCCAACCGGCTTAGTGATCGAGTCCTTACAGCCTAGATCCGAAGTTGCCAGTAATTCGCTGTACCAGGTGCCGCCGGAAGCGAACAGGTGAGTTGGAGAAGCGAGCACATCCTGCTGGCCGTCGCCGAAGCTCCAGACATAAGTAAGCGTTCCCGTGCTGATGAAAGAAGTGTTGGAGTAAACGATAGGATCAGAATCACATTCGCTGATGAAAGTGAAGTCTGCCACCGGCAATACATTTATAACGGCATTGATGGTGATCTCATTGCTACAGCCTTTGTCAGAAGTGGGGATCAGCTTCACCGGATATGTTCCCGGATTTAAAAACTGGTGCAAAGGATTTTTCACAATGGAATTTGTTCCGTCACCAAAATCCCAGCTGTAGCTTGTAAGCGTGCCGGATGCAACTGAAGAAGAATCAGTGAACACAGTCGGATAACCATCGCAGACAGCAGGCGCAGAGAAATTTGCTACTGGTCGCGGATATACGGTTACACTGCCCCAGGCTGTATCTGTACATCCTAAGGAAGAGCTGCTGATCAATTGCAGATTGTAAGTACCGAAAGCGCTGTATAGATGTGTTGGATTTGCTACGGCTGATGAATTACCATCGCCGAATGTCCACACATGGCTCAGTGTTTCTGCCGCGATATTCGAAAGGTTAATATAGTTCGCCGCCACGGTATCGCAAACGTTCGCCACTGTAAAATTGGCGGTCGGCACCTGGTAAATGGTAATGTTTTTGGCAAGGCTGCTGGTGCAACCTGCCGCGGAGTTCACCGTAAGCTTCACGAGGTATGTGCCTGGGTTTGGGAACAAATGCATTGGGTCGCTCGCGCTGCTGTAGAATCCGTCACCGAAATCCCAGGTGTAGTTCAGCGCGCTTCCACCCGTAAGACTGGTATTGGTAAAGCCGGCAGAATCGTAGGCACATACATTTGCAAGCGCGAAGTTCGATGTCGGCTGTCCAAAAACAACAGCGTTCTGCACCAAGGTATCTTTACAGTTGTAAGCAGAAGTGGAAATGAGCGTTACGGCGAAGGTATCCGCTACCGCATACTGATGGTTGGGATTGATCTGCGCGGAAGTCTGTGTGTCTCCGAAATCCCAGGTGAAGGTCAGGTTACCGGATACAATTGTTGTCAAGTTGGTAAAGTGTGTGTTGCTTCCGATGCAAACGCTGTCTGAAACAAAGTTCACCGCCGCCCTTGGATAAACTGTTGCTGCTTTGGTGAGTGAATCTTTACAGCCATTTGCTGATGTTACCACCAGTTCCACACTGTAGCTTCCATCTGCAGGATACAAATACACCGGACCCGCCGTGGTTGAAGTATCTCCGTTCCCGAAGCTCCAGTAATTGTTGCTGATCGATCCTGATGAAACGGAAGAGGTATTGGTAAAGGCCATGAAATTGTGAAGACAGATATTGGTTTGTGTAAAGAACACGGCAGGAATAGGATTTACATTTACATTAACCCTTAAGGTATCGATACAACCCGCACTGCTGGTCACGGTTAAGAGTACGCTGTAAGTTCCGTCAAGCGGATAAACATACTGCGGCGACTGAGCAATAGAACTGGCGCCGTTTCCAAAATCCCAGCTGTAGCCGGAGATGCTGCCAACAGGAATGCTGGTGCTGTTTATAAACATGCTCGTTTGTCCTTTGCAGACATCCGCAGCGTTAAAGCCAACAACAGGCAATGGATTTACAGTAACAGTTGCAGTATCTGAATAATCCGTTGAGCAGGTAGTGATCTGCGTGAGCACCCTGAAATACCGGGTGAGGGTAAGGTTGCTGTAGCTGAATGCATTTGTATTTCCCGGAACTGCTGTCCAGGTAGAAGATCCGGAATCCTGGTATTCCCATTGGATCACCGAGCCCGTTTGCCCTGTCAATAACAAGCTTCCGCCATTTATGCCGAAGCACACATTCGCGCTGCCGGTAACATTTCCTCTTACATTTCCAGGACTGCCCGAACTTGTAACCGTAATCACCTGCGAAGTATTCTGGCTGCAGCCGTTATTAGAAGTTGCCGTTAAAGTAACCGTATAATTTCCCGCAACAGGATAGGTCTTGGCAGGATTCTGAATCACAGAATTCGTTCCGTCGCCGAAATCCCAGTTGTAGCTGCTTATATTCCCGGTTAAAATGGCAGATGTGTTATTAAATCCTGAAGGAGAGCCGGGACAGGTTTCAATTAAGCTAAAGTCCGGAACAGGCAGCGGATGAACGATGATCTGCTTTTGCAGGGTATCTGTACAACCGTTGTTCGATGTCGCTATGAGCTGTGTATTATAGGTGCCAGGAACAGCATACGTATATACGGGATTGGCAGCGGCTGAAAAGGTGCCATCACCCATATCCCAGAAATAAGTCATTGACCCATTAGCGAGGAAAGAAAGATTGGTGAATACTGCGCTGGAAGAATCGCAGAGGTTAGCTAACGAATAATTCGCAGAAGGAACAGCGTTAACGATCACGCTTTTTGTTTTGCTGCTTATGCAACCTTTGTCGGAATTAACTGATAAGATGATCGGGTAAGTTCCCGGGTTCAAATAAAAATGCGCAGGAGAAGTGAGTGTAGAAGATCCGCCGTCGCCGAAGTCCCAGCCATAGGTAACCGTTGCACCATTTGTGTTGGTGGTGTTCACCGTTACAACAGAATCGTAGGAGCAAACATTCGCTACGGCAAAATCGGCAACAGGCTGTTCGAATACGTTTACCATTTGGGACGCAAAAGCAGTACAATTATAATTTGCTGAAGTAGCAGTAAGCGTTACGTTATAGGAAGAGGCGGCCAGATATACATAAGCGGGATTTACAGCTGTTGAATTGTTTCCGTCGCCGAGATCCCAGTTATACGTCAGGTTACCTGAGGTAATGGTGGTTCCGTTCACAAAACTGATCGCCCCGCCGAGACAAGTGCTGTCATGCGTGAAGGAAACAACAGGTAAAGGATAAACTGTTACTGTTTTGGTCAGTGAATCCTTACAGCCGAGGTTCGACGTACACACTAAAGTTACCGGGTAAGAGCCATCCGCAGGATAGGTATGCGTTACACTGGTGCCCGTTGCTGTGGAAGCATCCCCGAAATTCCATGCGCGGCTGCTGATGCTTCCCGAGGCAATAGTTGATGCAGTGCTGCTGAAGCTCATGATATCGGCATCACAGACATTAGCCTGCGTGAAATTTACCACCGGAACAGGCTTGACTATAACGGATGCAGAAGCAGAATCAATGCAACCCATGGCGCTTGTCGCTTTCAGCTTAACAGAATAAGTTCCCGAAACAGCATAAGCATACGTTGGGACAGCGGCTGTTGAGCTTCC
>JBJMLS010000205.1:0-10242 GCA_045805185.1 Bacteroidia bacterium
AATCCTGAATTTCTGAGTTTATCAATTTATGAACTCTTTACGCGATCCCAACCGTTTAACGAAACCTTTCCCTGTTTAATGATTCTTTTACCGTCTCAAGCCTCATAAACCCTTTATTCATTACTCTGGTGACTATCCAGGTTTATAGCGGTGCCCCCTCTGATTTTCCATTTACCACCTGAGCTTTCTTTTGCCAGGGTTTTGTTAATGCACAAACTTTCCTTATCAGATTGCCAATTTAATCAATGAATATTTTTCTTTTTTCTTTCCGCACAATTGAATTTGTGGTTAGAGTAGTCACATACTGAATCGATTTGCTAAAACGCTATTCCTTCTTTTGCGTAAAATACAAAGTAACAGAAGTCTCAGTCAGATTAGCATATAAACCTTTTTCCTGGATGGATCACCTGGTCGGAAAAGCTATCATTCGATATAATTGTATAGCTGAATAATAAGCTATTCCGAATTCGTTCAGCAAAGACTCAAGCGAGGAACAATATCAGAAGCATTTAATGATTATTTAGAGAAGCCGTTCAATGGTTGGGAATAAGCCAGTACCTTTGAGGAAAATTACCACCATGAAACTTATTCTGCTTCCCTTATTTCTGTTTGTTAGTTTATCCTCTACCCTCGCTCAAAAGAACATTACCGTAATGTTCTACAATACCGAAAACTTCTTTGACACCGAAAACGATCCAACGAAGAACGATGAAGAATACCTGCCGGACTCCAAACTAAAATGGGACGAAAAGAAATACCAAAACAAAATCAACCACATTGGTCAGGTGATCGATTCGGTAGGAGGAAATGGCTTTCCTGCGCTGGTCGGCCTATGTGAAATTGAGAACAGGAAAGTGCTCGAAGATCTCTGTTCTAAATCCTCTCTGAAGGATGCCAACTATGGAATCCTGAATACGGATGGTAAAGATGACCGCAGTATTGATGTGGGTCTGCTCTATAACAAAGATCTCTTCCAATTACAGGGATGGCAATCGCTGAATGCAACGTCTCCTTCTATTCCGGATTATAAGACCAGGGATATTTTATTCGCCACCCTGATCTTTAATAAAACGGATAAGGTGTTTGTTTTTGTGAACCACTGGCCAAGTCGGCGGGATGGAGAAAAGGAAAGTGAACCCAAAAGAATTTATGCGGCACAACAGGTGAGGAGCAAAGTTGATTCCTTGCTGAAGGCGGATCCTAAATGCCGTATTATCATCATGGGTGATTTTAATGACCATCCCGACAACTCCAGCATTAATACAACCTTACTTGCTAAAGATAAACCCAAGGACAAAAAAGATCTGCTGAATTGTTATTATAACATCGACAAGGAGAGAAAGGGTTCTCACTACTTTGATAAAGAATGGAGATCCCTGGACCAGATCATTGTATCGCAGGGAATGCTGAAGGGTAAAAAAGGATTGAGCTTCGACGGTAAATCCGCCTACGTTTTTAAGAAGGATTTTATTCTCTTCAAGAATGAGAAAACAGGTGAGGAGAGGCCGAACAGAACATACGGCGGAGAGAAGTACTTTAATGGCTACTCAGATCACCTTCCGGTGTATATTAATTTAAGTTATTAATGCCTTGTCTTCGGCTCCGCTCAGACAGAGGAAGCTAAACAGAATCATTCCGGTTTGTTATTCTTCACTGGAACGATGACGATCAGAAACAGATATCTGATAAAGCTTGTACATCCACCCGCCGTCTGAGCGGATCCGAAGACAGTTACTTCCACTCTATTTTGTTGGATGCTCCCGTATATCCGTTCACATGGAATTTCAATCACCAGAATCTAATGCTTAAAGACTTGCCTATTTTTTCATTCTCTGTCTGGGAACCAAAGGCGATAAGTCGAAATACTAATATTGTTTTCTATTTTCATTCGCTGCCTGAGCGAAGCCGAAGACAATGCTTCAAGCGCTTTGTGTTATCCATTTCAACCGCTGTCTGAGCGAAGCCGAAGACAGTGATTCAAAATTTTTATCACTATCCATTTCAATGCGCTGTCTGAGCGGAACCGAAGACAGCAAAAGCCTTAAACAAAAAAGACCAGCCTTAAAGCTGGTCCTTTTTCTTGTTCCACGTGGAACAATTTAGTTCTTTTTGAACACATAAATCTGACTGGAGAACTCCAGGCCTGTCTTATTCGCTTTTACATTTGAAATAAATCCCCTCCAGAAAGCCGGCAGGTAATTAACTTTTCCCGTCTTGTATTTCTCACTTAGCATGGAAACATAAAAGGAGTCAAATACCATTGGAAGTGTTTGGATGTGTTTAAATCCTTTTGATTGCACAAGGCTTAACATATCCTTTGGTGTAAAATGATAGAGATGCCGCGGGACATCATAAGCCGCCCAGTTCTCTTTGTAAAACCTCGCGTCATAAGAACTGCAATTCGGGACTGCAATTATTAAGGTTCCCTTTTCAGCCATTCTCTTATTCAGGAATTCGAAGAGGCCGGAAACATCGGAAACGTGTTCCAACACATGCCACATCGTAACCGCATTGAACCTTGTTTGAGCTAAATCTAAATCAGCCTGCTCAAGATTTGGAAAGGCGACAATATCCTGTTGGGCCTTTGCTATAGCTCTCGCTTGCTCATCGGGCTCTATACCGAAACTATTCCATTTGTTTTTTTTACATAGGCCAACGAAAGCGCCTGTTCCGCAACCATAATCCAGTATGGTTCCCTGCTTGCCCGCGTGCCGCATTACCAATTGTAATTTCTTAACCAAGGTGTAAGAACGAACCCAATGATAAAGTTTATTAACCAGGCCTTTCTTAGTATCACTATGGGAAACGTATTCTTCGGATTTATAATAATTACCGAGTTCAGAATCCGCTGGGCGGGGAGAGGTAAATTTAAACCCACAGGATTTACAGGAACGAATTTGGAAATCCTTTTTACTCACAGTATGATCCTTACATACTAAAAAAGGCTCAGATTGAATTGAGCCGCAGATTAAACAGGTTGTTATTTCTTGTACCATATTTGAAATGTTCCACGTGAAACAATTTAGACTACCGCCCCAAATAAACCATTAAGACAGAAATATCAGCGGGGTTAATTCCGGAGATCCGCGAGGCTTGGCCAAGGGTTCTGGGTTTAAACTTTTTTAATTTCTCCCTGGCCTCAGTTGACAAACTATTCACCCTGCTGTAATCAAAGTCATCCTTAAGCATGTAATCCTCCAGGCGTTTTAGCTTGTCCGCGTTTTCCTTCTCTCTTTCAATATATCCTTCATACTTCATGAGAATTTCAGCCTGTTCAATAGTTTCCTCATTAAAAGGTTTCACCAACTCGTCCACGTCATTACAATACCTCGCCATATCTGCAATAGAAACATTGGGACGGGAAAGCACATTGTAATACCGGTATTTTTGGCTAATAGGTGCAGAACCTATGGTTTCCAGAAAAGGATTGATCATTCCCGGCTCGGCGCTGTTATTTTTAAAATAAGAAATGATTTCGCCAGATTGATTGATCTTTTTGTTTACCGCTTCTAACCTTTCTGACGAGGCTAAACCAATCTCATGCGCACGGGCGGTAAGGCGAATATCCGCATTATCCTGGCGCAATAACAATCGATACTCAGCACGGGAAGTAAACATCCGGTAGGGTTCATCTGTACCTTTCGTTACCAGGTCATCAATTAAAACGCCTATATAAGCCTCGTACCGGTTAAGAATAAAAGCTTCCTTTCCGTTGATCTTTAAGTGTGCATTGATCCCCGCCATTAATCCCTGGCAAGCTGCTTCCTCATATCCAGTCGTGCCATTTATTTGTCCGGCAAAGTAAAGATCGCCAAGAATATGTGTTTCAAGGGTAAGCTTTAATTGAGTAGGGGGGAAGTAATCATACTCTATCGCATAACCCGGCCTGAACATTTTTACCTTCTCAAAACCCGGGATCAATTGAAGCGCTTTTTGCTGAACATCTTCCGGAAGAGAAGTGGAAAATCCGTTAACATAAATCTCCACCGTGTTCCAACCTTCGGGCTCAACAAATAACTGGTGGCGCTCCCGTTCCGAAAAGCGGGTAATTTTATCTTCAATGCTCGGGCAGTAACGAGGCCCTAAGCCCTGAATCCTTCCCTGGAACATCGGTGACTTTTCAAAGCCCGTTTTGAGAATTTCGTGAACCTGATCGTTCGTGTAGGTAACATGACAAGGTATTTGCTTTTTGGGCTTGGGATTATGTTTAGAGGAAATGAAAGGTGAAGTTTCCTCCAGGTAGGAGAATTTGCCCATGATCTCATCTCCATCCTGCACTTCCATTTTTGAGTAATCCAAAGAACGCCCATCAATTCTCGGCGGAGTTCCTGTCTTCATCCTACCGCTTTCGAAGCCCAGCTTGACAAGTTGCTCCGTTATTCCATAAGCAGCGCTTTCTCCTGTCCGGCCTCCTCCAAATTGCTTTTCGCCGATATGAATGATTCCATTTAAAAAAGTTCCGTTGGTAAGCACAACCGCTTTTGATCTGAACTCAATGCCCATTCCTGTGATCACTCCTTCAACCTTTTTACCATCTTTAGAAATGATAAGCGAACGCACCATGTCTTGCCAGAAATCCACATTAGGAGTTTTTTCCAGCATGGACCTCCATTCGGCAGCAAATAACATTCGGTCGTTTTGCGTGCGCGGGCTCCACATTGCGGGACCTTTACTGCGGTTTAGCATTCGAAACTGAATCGCCGATCTATCAGAAACAATTCCTGAATAACCGCCCAACGCATCTATCTCCCTGACAATCTGGCCTTTAGCTATTCCTCCCATAGCGGGGTTGCAACTCATTTGAGCAATAGTTTGCATGTTCATCGTTACAAGCAGCACCTTTGATCCCATGTTTGCTGCTGCTGCTGCCGCTTCACAGCCCGCGTGTCCCGCACCAACAACAATTATATCGTATTCACTATTCATTATTTTGCAAAGGTACAAGAAAGCGCGAATCAATCACGAAGTTCAGAAATGTCTTAGGTAATCTTAACAGGCTCGCTCAACCTGTTTAAATTACAAAGGCGAAACAATGTTGTTTCGCCTTTGTAAAATGAATACTCAATTATTCAGACCATATTTAAGCGCTGTAATAATTCATCTTTATAAGATCCTCCGATCGGGATTGATTTCTTATCCTTTTCAAGCACGAGGTTATGGTTCTCAATCGCTACAATCTTATCTACCCTAACAATGAAAGAGCGGTGAACGCGCAAAAACTCATTTGGAGCTAATTTCTTTTCAATATCCTTCATGGTGCTGTGGATCGTGTAGCGGGTCAGCTCAGTATTGATCACCACATAATCCTTTAAGGCCTCTATGTAAAAAATATCCTTCATATTAACTTTAACCAAACGGCTGTTTGATTTAACGAAGAGGATATCCTTTGAGCCCTCTTTATTCTCCACAAGCGAATAAAGAAAATCCCGTTCTTTTCTAATCTCGGAAACTTTTTTGTGCTTGTAGATCGCCATTTCTATCGAGGAGTGAAGATCGATCTCTTTAAAAGGCTTTAAGATATAACCATAAGGCTCTGTAACTTTTGCTTTTGATAAGGTGCTTTCGTCAGCATAAGCCGTAAGAAAAATGATCGGGATATTCAGTTGTGTGCGAATAATATCTGCAGCATCAATACCGCTCATTTCACCTTTCAGCATAATATCCATCAGAACAAGGTCGGGTTGCTTTTCGCGCACTAATTCAACCGCTTCTTCGCCATTGTTACAGGCGCCAACAACATTATAACCAAGTTTCTTCAGGCTGTTCTGAATATCTTTTGAAACGATGCTCTCGTCTTCTACAACCAGGATGTTAGTTTTTGACATTTTGATTTAATTTTATCGCCTAATAGTTAAACGTGATGGTAAAATTAGTCCCTTTTTCTGTATTAATTGCTATTTCACCACCAATTTGTTCAACCAGGGTAACCACCAGCTGTAAACCCAGGCTTTCTGTATTGCGGTAATCGAGGTCTTTTGGCAGCCCAATGCCATTGTCGCTTATTGAAAGAACGATCTTATTTTTCTCTCTTTTCAACTGTACAAATATATAACCTTCTTTGTTATCCGGAAAGGCATATTTTAATGCGTTTGAAACTAATTCGTTTACAATTAAACCGCATGGTATAGAGGTGTCCAGATTAAGCAAGAGGTTTTCCACCTCAAACCGTGTTTTAATCCTGTTGTCAATGCTACTGTATGAATGCATCAGGTTTTTCACCAGCACAAGCACGTACTCACTGAAATTGATCTCCGTGAAATCTTTTGTCTGGTAGAGCGATTCATGAATGAATGCCATTGACTTGATCCTGTTCTGACATTCTTTTAGCAGGTTGAGCGTTGAGCTGTCCCTGGCGTAAGTCGACTGCAGATTCAAAATACTTGAGATCACCTGAAGATTATTTTTAACCCTATGATGCACCTCTTTCAGCAGCACCTCTTTTTCTTTCAGGGATTGCCTGATCTGCTCTTCGGCCGTTTTACGCTCCGTAATATTATGCGCGATCCCTGAAAGCTCATACACTTCGCCGTTATTATCATATACTGGCTCAAGGAAAACCTCCGCCCAATAGGCCGTACCGTCTTCGTTAAACAATTTGACCTCGAAGTGCTGCGACTCTCCTTTAAACGCCCTTGCGTATTTCTCCGCGCGCATTTTTCTCTCCTCGGGGTCTACTTTATCCGAATGCTTATCCTTTTGGGTATAATCGCTAAGATTATCCCCTGTGGAAAAGCGAAATGTCTTATTAAAATTTTCATTACTCGAAGTGATCATAAAGCTTCTATCAATTGACCAGATCATGTGTGAGCCGCTATCAAAAATGGCCTTAAGCTTAGCTCCCTGTTTAATTGTTTCCTGCTCATAAAAGCGCAGTTCGGTTATGTCATAAGCCATTCCGGACACTTCCACTACATTTTTATTCTCATCATAGATCGGATGCAAATACACCTGCCTGTATTTTTTTACTCCTTTTTTGTTCATGCGCTCAGTCACAAACTCCACGCTTTTTCCTTCAAAGACCTCTTCATATTTTTCATCCCAGAACCCATGGTACTCCTCTGTGGTAAACATCGTCTTCGGCCTTTCTATATCCCTGTTAATTTCAGGATACACTTCATAAAGATCAAAGATGGCATCAGAGTAATTCTTATTGAAAGAGGTTAGCGCTATATTCCTGTTTACACTCCAGATCAGCTGGTCGCCACTTTCAAAAATAGCCTTAAGCTTGGCGGATTGCTCTGTGATCTGTTTCTCGTAACTTTTATTTTCAGTTATATCGTGCGCTATACACGAGATCTCCACCACCTCGTTTTTTTCGTTGTAGATCGGGTGAAGGAAAATTTCCCTGTACAGGTGCTGGTTTTTACTGTCTACATCCAGCCTCTCGAATTTTAGGTTATTCCCTTCGAAAACCTGCTGGTAAAGTGGGTACCAGTAAAGCGTGTAGGCAAGCCGGTCCGTTTCCTTCAACAGGGAGTGAACCGATTTGTTGAGCTGGGGCTGAATATTGAATTTATCAGTTAAAGTATTCGCGAAATTCTTATTGAAGGACGTAAGCTCGTGGTTTCGATTAACCGTCCAGATAAGATGAGAGGAGCTTTCAAATATTGCTTTTAGCTTTGCTGATTGGTTAATGATTTCCTGCTCCTGTTTTTTAACTTCTGTAATATCCCTTGAAACTCCCATAGATCCTATTATTTCTCCTTTTTCATTTTTTAAAACTGATGCTGAAAGGTAACTGATGAATGGCTCCCCGGTCTTTTTCCTGTTCTGTACCTCTCCGCTATATGCCATATTGGTATTTATCAATTGGTCATACACTTCGTCTCTATCGTCCGGGTGGGCATACAGAATACTGATCGGCTTACCGATCACTTCTGAAGCTTTATAGCCAAAAGTCTTTTGCGCAGCATAATTAAATTCGGTTATCATGCCTTTATTATCACTGGCGCAAATCATGTCCAGGGATGAATCAATGATCATCCTTAAATAATTCTGCGTTTGCTGCAATTGCAATTCGGTTTTCTTCCTTTGCTCAATCTCCAGCTGCAGGTTTCTGTTTGATTCCTCGGCAAGCTGTGCGCGAAGTGTTTCGCGGTGAAGCATTTTTTGAGCGGAAAGATCGCTGATAATGACCTGTACGGCGGGCTGGCCGTTAAAAACGATCAGCGTGGCCATTACTTCTATTTCTATTAACTGATTCTTTGCCGTAAGCGCCCTGTATTCCTGGGGAGGAACTACTTCACCCTCGGTGACTCTTTTCACTCGTTCGAGAGCCATGGGCCTGAATTCGGGCAATAAAATATCGAAAAGCGAGATCTGTTTAAGTTCTTCTTCCTTTTCAAATCCGCTGATCTTTACCGCCGCCTTATTAGCGAAGACAACTTTACCGCCGGAATGGATCAGGATTCCATTGGGCGAATGATCAACAACGGTCTTATAGTTTGTCCATTGCTGGTTAAGCTCTTTTTCATAAAGCTTTCGCTGGGAAATATCTGTAATAAAACCTTCAATATAGAGCAGCTCTCCGGTGTTCGAGTAAACCCCTTCGCCTTTTTCCCACACCCACTTTTCCGTTCCGTTCTTATGCGTTACGCGGTATTCTATTTCAAATATTTTGCCTTGCTCCAGGGCCTGCGCTATTTCTTTCTTTCCCACGGCATAGTCTTCCGGATAAACAATGCTTGCGTAGGAACGCTTCTTATTATCGATAAGCTCCTTTGGCTCGTACCCGGTAAGCTCCTTGCAGCCATTGCTGATGAACTTCATTGTCCACTTATCATCGTTAAAGCAGCGGTAGGCCATGCCGGGAAGGTTACTGAACAGGTTAGAGAGCGTCCGTTCGCTTTCAAACAAGGCCATTTCGTTTTGCTTCTGCAGGCTTATGTCACGCGAGATCCCCTGTATTTCTATTATTTTTCCATATTTGTCTTTTATAGGTGTGTAGCGTGTTTCGAGCCACACCAGGCTCTTCTTCTTTGAAAAGAAACGATTGATGTGGACCTGTGGAAAAGGCAGCTTACCTTTAAACTGGTCTGTCTGGGTCAATAAAAGAATAGATTCATTGTCTTCCGGATGTATGATCTTGCTTACATACATGGGATCTTTGTAAAAATCTTCGGGAGTGTAGCCAAGAATTCTTTCTACCGATGGGCTAACGTAAGAGTAGTGCGGATTCGGCTTTAAATTAAAGCGGAAGATCACATCAGAGGCATTGTCTGCCAGTAGCCGGAAGTTCCTTTCGCTCTCTTTTTCCCTTGTAATATCACGCGAGATACCTTCCAGTGAAACCACTTTATCTCCCTCTTTAATTTCCGTAAAGCGGGTTTCCATCCAGACGATTCGTTTGTCCTTTGAAATATAGCGCACCGTGAGCATTTCATAGGACTCCCTTATTGCTTTCTTGCTCCTCACATTTTTTTCAGAATCACGCAGCAGGTGAACATCTTCCGGGTGTATTATTTTATAACCCAGGTAAGGGTCCTTGTAAAAATCTCCAGGGGTGTAGCCAAGGATTTTTTTTACGGAAGGGCTCACATAAACATAAGCCGGCTCGGGAATGAAACTGTATTGATAAACAATATCGGTTGCATTTTCTGCAAGGAGCCGGAACTTGGTTTCACTTTCTTTTATTTTAATTGCATCTTCCTTCTCTTTGGTAATATCGCGCGCTACTCCAAGATTTCCCTGGTGATTCCCTTCCTTATCAAACTGGGGAAATATTCTCTCCTCGAGCCAAACATATTTTTTTGTCTTAAGGTTGCGGATCCTGTATTGGTAGGATGCGGTTTTTTTTGTGTTTTTTACTTTCTCGGCTGCTTCATAAATATATTTCAGATCATCGGGGTGACACCAGGAAAGCATCTGTCCCGGGTCTTTTTCATAATCACTTACCTTAATTCCAAGTATCTTTTCTATCTGCTTTGAAATATACATTACTTTCTGCGCGTAACGGTCATAATAGAAAACGATCTCATCGATATTCTGAAGAATAAGGTTGAAGTCGTGCCTGGTCTGCTCCAGCTGTTCTATTATGTTTCTGTAAGTGCTTATTTCCCGAAAAATGCATTGCTGGGCCGGCCTTCCTTTTACCTGAATAATTTTAGAAAGGCATTCCACTTCCAGGATCTTTCCTTTTTTATCTTTCAGCTTAAATTCCGAAACAGCTGTCCCGCCCTTTTTAAGCAGGGCTTTGTTCTTTTTCCTGAGCGCAGACTGAAATTCCGGCGAAATGAAAACATA
>JBJMLS010000206.1:0-37115 GCA_045805185.1 Bacteroidia bacterium
CAGGTTTCGCTGCCTTTTTATTGTTCTTAGCCATAATCTTGGTCAATTTAATTTTTCTACAGAGATGTAGGTGCTTACCGCCTCATCCACTTCTATCAGTACGCCCGAATTCTGCTCCATCGCTGCAACAAGCTCAAGATTACTGGTTAAAGTTTCAGAACAAATATAATTCAAATTATTTCTCACAGCTGTATCTATCTCATTATTTTGCTGAATTTTGACTGTAATTTTATCGGTTACCTCAAGGCCTTTGTCCTTGCGGATATTCTGGATGCGGTTCACCAGTTCCCTGGCAATGCCCTCTTCTTTCAGGGTCTCGCTTATTGTGATGTCCAGCGCTACTGTAAGCTGGCCGCTGTTGGCCACTTTCCAGCCCGGAATATCTACAGGTATGATCTCAACATCCTCATTTTCAAGGATAATAAGATCACCCTCAAGGTTCAGCTCGTATTTACCGGATCTTTCGATGCCTGAAATGATCTCCGCGCCATGTCCCTGTGCATAAGCCTGCACGGTTTTCATGTGCTTCCCGCATTTTTTCCCAAGGGTTTTAAAGTTCAGCTTCAGGTTCTTTACGATCTGTGTCTTCGATTCATCCACAAACTCGATCTCCTTCACGTTAACTTCTGAAAGAATAAGGTCTTTTACCGCTTCTATCTTCTCTGTAACGCTCTTGTCGAGAACAGGGATCTGGATGCGTTGCAAGGGCTGACGCACTTTGATGTTCTCTTTCTTGCGGATAGAAAGCACCATTGAAGAGATCTTCTGGGCAATATCCATGCGCTCTTCCAGCGCTTTGTCCTGTATGCTCTTTTCCGCCAGAACGAGCCTGCTCAGGTGAACAGATTCATATTGCAATGGGGTATTATTTTTAAGAGCCTGCTCGCGCACCGGGTTACTGAGGTTGCTGTACATCCAGTCTGCAAAGAAAGGGGCTATCGGGCTCATCAACTGACTTACTACCATCAGGCATTCATGCAAGGTTTCATAAGCTGCTTTCTTGTCGCGGCTCATTTCGCCTTTCCAGAAACGACGACGGGAGAGACGAACGTACCAATTGCTCAGGTGCTCATCCACAAATTCCTCAATGGCCCGGGCTGCACGGTGCGGCTCGTAATTTTCAAAACAGGCGGTAACTTCCCCGATCAATGTCTGTAATTTGGAAATGATCCAACGGTCAAGCTCTATGCGTTCTGCCACAGGAACAAGATCCTTCTCATTGATAAGGAAATTATCCACGTTTGCATACAGGGAATAAAAACTATAGGTGTTATAAAGTGTGCCGAACAATTTGCGCTGCACTTCAGCAATGCCATCAAGGTCAAACTTCAGATTGTCCCATGGCGCGGCGTTCGCGATCATATACCAGCGCGTGGCATCTGCACCGTATTTTTCTATCGTCGTAAAGGGATCAACCGCGTTACCCAGGCGCTTGCTCATCTTATTGCCATTCTTATCGAGCACCAAACCGTTACTCACTACATTTTTATAGGCAACGCTGTCGAAACACATGGTAGCAATGGCATGAAGGGTAAAGAACCAACCGCGTGTCTGGTCAACACCTTCAGCAATAAAATCAGCGGGGAAATATTTCTTTTGATCGATAAGCTCTTTATTCTCGAAAGGGTAATGGAGCTGCGCATAAGGCATGGCTCCGCTGTCGAACCACACATCAATAAGGTCAGGCTCGCGGAATAATTTTTTGCCGTTCTTTTCTAAAATAATAGCGTCTGCATAAGGCTTGTGCAGATCGAAAGAAGCATAATTATCTTTTGAGTTATCGCCTGCTTTAAACCCTGCAAGCGGATCATCGCTCATCATTCCTTTTGCAATAGAGTTGGCAATCTCTTTTTTCAATTGCTCAACCGAACCTATTACAATTTGCTCGCTTTTATCCTCACTTGTCCAGATCGGGATCGGAATTCCCCAAAAACGTGAACGCGAAAGGTTCCAGTCATTCAGGTTCTCCAGCCAATTACCAAAGCGGCCCGTACCTGTAGCTTCCGGTTTCCAGTTGATCGTTTTATTGAGTTCGATCATCCGGTTCTTTAGCGCAGTGGTTTTAATGAACCAGGAATCTAATGGATAATACAGAACCGGCTTGTCTGTCCTCCAGCAATGCGGATAACTGTGCTCGTATGTTTCTTTTTTGAACAGCTTTCCTTCTTCCTGTAATTTAAGAACGATACGCTCGTCAACGCTCAAATACTCTTTCAGCTCTTTTATCTTTCCCTTAGCTTCCAGTACTTTCTTCTGCTTTTGGAATTCGGCTTTTTTTTCTTCTTCGGTATGATACGCTTCTTTCACGTATTCTTCACCGTAAAGAAAAACACCATCCTGCACTTCCGGTAAAAATTTGCCGCGCTTATCAACCAGGGTCAAAGAGGCAGTATCATTTTGCTTCGCCACCCTAAAATCGTCTGCACCGAAGCTGGGCGCTATGTGTACAATACCTGTTCCGTCGGTAGTAGTGACAAAATCTCCGATCAGCACTTTGAATGCATCGCCTTCCGGCTTTACAAAAGGCAGTAACTGTTCGTAACGGATCCCTTCGAGGTCGGAGCCTTTGCAATGACCAACGATCTTAAAGGGAATATTTTTATCGCCGGTTTTGTAATCTTCAAATTTCAGATCGGTGTGTTTCTCGGAAAAATATTTTGGAAGAAGCTCCTTCGCCAGAATTACTGTTTGCGGTTTCCCGGTGAAGGGATTAAAGCTGCTCACAAAAACGTAATCAATATTTTTCCCTACGGCCAATGCAGTGTTGGAAGGAAGTGTCCAGGGCGTTGTTGTCCAGGCAAGGAAATAAACGTCGCCTTCTATTTTTTCATTTTTGAATTTTGACTTTTCATTCTCGTTCACTTTAAACTGCACCGTTGCTGTCCTGTCCTTCACATCCCTGTAACATCCCGGCTGATTCAATTCATGAGATGACAATCCTGTTCCTGCCGCTGGCGAATAAGGCTGAATCGTAAACCCTTTATACAGCAAGTCTTTTTCGTGCAGGTTATTCAATAACCACCAGACGCTTTCAATGTATTTGTTATCGTAAGTGATGTAGGGATCCTTCATGTCCACCCAGTAACCCATTACATTGGTTAGAGCTTCCCATTTGTCGGTGTATTTCATTACATCTTTCCGGCACTCCAGGTTATATTGCTCTACCGTGATCTTTTTGCCTATGTCTTCTTTGGTGATCCCGAGGGCTTTTTCCACGCTGAGCTCAATAGGCAAGCCATGCGTATCCCAGCCGGCCTTACGTTTTACCTGGTAGCCCTGCAAGGTTTTAAAACGGCAAAAGATATCCTTGATGCTGCGCGCCATAACGTGGTGTATGCCGGGCAGACCATTTGCGCTGGGCGGGCCTTCGTAAAATACATAAGGTGTGGCGCCTTCGCGACTGCTTACCGATTTTTCAAAGGTTTTATTCTCTTCCCAGAATTCTAAAATATCCTTTCCGACCTGTGACAGGTTCAAACCCTTGTATTCCTTGTACTTGCTCATCGTTTTTAAAAAAGAGGAGCGAATTTACGCATTTTTTTTGTCTTTAACACCAGAGATACGGAGGCGCAGAAGCATTAAGCCGGCGCATGAGGAGATAATTATTCGCAAGAAATAGCCCTCAGGCAGCGCATAAAGACGGGGCCTTTATGTCAAGACGAGCTTCGCACTACAGCTGCAAGGGATCAGTTCAGGTATTCCGGAAGAAGGATGGAGCCGGAATCGCGGGTTATTTGTTTGAAACCGTCTCTAAGTCTCCCATTGAAATTAAGCAGGAAGCCGAGCTCTTTCTTTGCCATCTTCATGTAGCTGTCGAGCTGCGCCTCGTGTATGGAAAGGATCGGATCAAGGGACCTAACCATGATCATGAACTCTCCTTCAACTACAATGTCTACGGTATAATCATGCTCTAAGCGAAGGCCTTTGTAATGAATTGGAAACCTTACCTGGCCTTCAGCCCTTATGTTCCTCAGTTCAAATTCTTTCAGCAGGCTGAGTTCGTAAACCGATTCCAGCAGGCCGGGGCCAAAGTAGTTATGCACTTTAGCATAAGCGCTAAAGATCTCTTTTGTAAGTATATTTCTTGCAGCGATGTTCATGTCGAATTTGTTAATCGATAATGGTTATAGTAAAGGAAGGGAGAAACTTTTCTGTTTTTGCCTTATAATTCCTGATAATAATTTTTTCAAAGCCAAGCTTTTTGGTTTCTTTAAAATGCGAAATGCTGTTTTGTATGATCGGAATTATATCCGTGCGTTGCAATTCCATATTTCGTACAGCTCCCTGAAATACGAATGAGAGGGTTACACTTTTTATTTTGTACTCTCCGCTGTCCTTCCCAGTGATGTAAATTGTATCCAGCTTTTCAAGCTGAGCGCGTCTTATTGTATTTTCAGAGCTCAAACCGCGGATATAGAGTTTTGTCTCTTTTTTTATACTTGTGTTTGGTTGAGCAACCGAAAAATTGACGATCAAAAGGAATAGCAGTAAAATAAGATTTCTCATGTCTTTAGTCAATTGTCGCCATTACTTTCAACTCAATAGCAATTGGCGTGGGCAAACAATTAATTTCAATGGTTGTCCTGCAAGGCGGGTTCTCCTTGAAATATTCCGCCCAGATCTTATTGTAGACCGGAAAATCGTTTTTCATGTTCGTGAGAAAAACAGTCACATCAACGATCTTCTCCCAGCTACTACCCGCGTCCTCCAGTATGTACCTGATATTCCGGAACACGCTGTGGCATTGCGCTTCGATATCATAGGAAATAATATTTCCTTTTTCGTCCAGTTCCACTCCCGGGATCTTTTTAGTACCCCGTTCACGCGGCCCCACGCCTGAAAGGAATAATAGATTGCCGACCCTTTTTGCATGAGGATATAAGCCAACTGGTTCAGGGGCCTTGGATGAATGAATGTCTTTTTCCTGGGACATGATTTACGTTTTGCCGGTAAAAATACGTAAATCCTGAAACACGACCATAAAATTACTGCCCGGGCTCAGTGAGATCCCGGCTATATGTCGGATTCTTAGCTTTTGTCAGGCTTGCGAAATCAAGGCATCAAAGCTCTTCCTGAAATTTTTGCTTCCACGCAGGAGGAATTTCTATCGTTTGCTTTTTTATGTAATCCATACAGACCAAAACGAAGGAGGCGCGGGCGGCAGGGATCTCTTTTCCCTGATCCGTTTTCACCAACAGGTTTTCCATGGTAAAGCTTTTGGAGCCAATGCGCGAAATCCGGGAATACACTTTTATATCGTCGTTCAGGTAAATGGGCTTCAAATAATCAACCTCTGTACGCGCCAATATGAGGCTCCTGCTTTTCCAGTCGTTTTCCTTACCGATCATTTCATCGAGGAATGCTACACGCGCAGTTTCAAAATAAGAGAGTATCACCGCATTGTTGACGTGCCCGGCCAGATCCGCATCGGCAAAACGGATCTGTATGGCTGACGAATGTTTAAATGATCCGGAACTTATTGCAGATTGATCCATTCTTTCTTTTTTATTAGCCCAAATTTAGCTAAAAAATAAGCTTGCAATGCCCTTTGAGGACCTAACAATTAGGTATCTTTGAGTAGATCACAATTCGCAAATGCCAGGTAAAAAACACATAGATATACAAGGTCACCGCGGCGCAAGAGGTCTTTACCCTGAAAATACCCTTCCTGCATTTATTGAGGCTGTAAAATTGGGCGTTGATACCCTGGAAATGGATGTGGTCATCTCAAAAGATCATAAGGTAGTGGTGTCCCACGAGGCCTGGATGAGTGCGGATTATTGCTCCCGACCGGATGGCCTGCCAATTGAGAAAGAATCTGAGCTTGATTACAACCTGTATAAAATGACTTACGCGGAAATTGTGAAGTACGATTGTGGAAAAAGAGGGAACCCGGAATTTCCCCTGCAGAAAGCAATACCTGCACATAAGCCACTTCTTTCTGAAGTCATCACGCAGGTGGAAGCATACACTGAAAATAACAATTTGCCGCGAGTAAAATACAACATTGAAATAAAAAGCGAACGGGAAGAAGATGGGATCTTTCAACCGGATCCACAAACATTTACTGATCTTGTTCTCGCTGAGATTAAAGAACACGCCATTCTGCCGCGGATCATTCTTCAGTCTTTTGATGTGAGGATCCTGCAGGAGTTAGAGAAAAAAGATCCCATGATCGTCATTTCACTTCTCGTTGAAAATACCGATGGGCTCATTGCCAATCTTGAGCGCCTGGGTTTTAAGCCGGATACTTATGCCCCGGAATTTATTCTTGTTGACGACCACCTGGTAAAAGAGCTTCGTTCCAAAAACATTAAGCTTATTCCCTGGACTGTGAATGAAACGGCAGACATGAAAAGATTACTGGATAGCGAAGTCGACGGAATAATTACGGATTATCCGGACAGGCTGATCAATTTATTACAAAGAGAAAAAAAACGGTGAATTCTTTTTCCTCAAAAAACAGGGAAGCGCTCATTCAACAATTAAACGCTTCTTCCTTCGATCTGCTGGTGATCGGCGGCGGGATCACGGGCGCTGGTATTGCCCTGGATGCAAGCGCCAGGGGATTAAAAGTTGCTTTGATTGAAATGCAGGACTTCGCTTCGGGAACTTCCGGCAGATCAACCAAGCTTATTCATGGAGGATTGAGGTATTTAAAGCAGATGGAGCTTAAATTAGTAGCTGAAGTAGGAAAAGAGCGAGAGATCATCCGTAAAAACGCGCCGCATCTCGCCTTACCTGAACCCATGCTCCTGCCTATTGTAAAAGGAGGATCACTGAATAAATTCTCCGCCCGGATTGCAATGTGGGTCTATGAATTTTTAGCAGGCGTAAAGAAAGAAGAGCGCCACAAAGTGCTGAATAAGGAAAATGCGCTGATCACAGAACCCTTGTTAAAAAAACGCGACCTGCTCGGCGGCATCCTTTTCTATGAATACAGGACGGATGATGCCAGGCTTACAATTGAAGTGCTGAAAGAAGCGGTTGCCCGCGGAGCTCTTGCACTTAATTACCTAAAAGCGGTTTCGTTTATCTATACAGATGGTAAAATAACAGGCGTTCGTGCAAAGGATGAGATCAACGGCGGAACATATCAAATAAATTCTACTTGTGTTGTAAATGCCGGTGGCCCCTGGGTTGATGAGATCGATGACCTCGAAAAAGACAGAAGCGCGCATAAACTAAAAATTTCAAAAGGCGTTCACCTCGTTGTTGATCGGAAAAAACTTCCAGTCAGGCAGGCTGTTTATTTTGACACCTACGATAAACGAATGCTGTTCGTTATTCCCCGCGAAGAAAAAACCTATATCGGAACCACGGATACATTTTATCATGGCGATCTTGTCCACCCGGATATTACTCCTGCAGACAGAGATTACATTTTAAAATGTGTAAATGAATACTTCCCTCAGAATAAGTTATACCCGAAAGATGTAGAATCGGGCTGGGCGGGTTTGCGGCCCCTGATCAGTAAGCCCGGCAAGAACCCTTCTGAAATCTCGCGCAAAGATGAGATTTTCGAGTCGCCTTCAGGTTTAATTACTATTGCGGGCGGTAAGCTGACAGGATATAGAAAAATGGCTGAACGAGCTGTAGACAAAGTTGCCGGGAAAATAGCGGTGAATCAAACGAAAGAAATTCCGGGATGCAATACGCAATTTATAACTCTCCCGGGCGGAAACACAGGAAATAATAATGAAGCCTTCGTTAAAAGCAAAACAGCTCAGGGCATAGCTTTGGGCTTGTCCCAAAAAGAAGCTGAAACCTTGATCAGGCGCTACGGCTCGAATGTGGATGAGGTCTATGAAATAATCCATTCTCAGAAAAATGCAACCGGCATAGACCTGCCAATTACATTGTGGGCGCAATTACGCTATTGCATAGAGAAGGAAATGTGTCTTGGTCCATCCGATTTTTTTGTAAGACGCACAGGCATGCTTTACTTTGATATTGAAATTGCGGAGAGATGGAAAAACGCCGCACTATCCTATTTGCAGAGCGAAATGAAATGGGACGATACGTTAAAAGAAAAATATAAAAAGGAATTTGAACAAGAGTTGAACAGGGTAAAAGACCTGAAGAATTAAGATCAGCTGTTCGACTCGCATCCTACTTTCTTGTTGAGCTTTTCTACCATCCAGTATGGATTTTTCCTGAACTTTTCCCAATCACTCATCAAATTGCTGTATAAAAGGGCAAGCTCTTCTTTTGTTTCCGCACTGTATTTTTCATAATCATTTTTATACCTCGGGTGATAGATGAATTTCTCAAAATATTTGATGAGGTTAAAACAGATCGTGAACTGACCGCAGGCAATGATCGTATTCGGCATATTTTTTTCACCTTTCAGCTCTTCCGGCACAAACCAGAGTGTTGTTCCCATCTTCAGGGACTTTTCAGACACTGCCATTATATCGCCGCCGGGATTTAAAAGTCCCGTACTTAAATAAGGATGCTTGCTTTTTCTTTTTTCAACCTCATCTGCTGTAAGCTCAAAAACAGCATTCATAATTAACCTGAGTCTCCAGGCGGGATCGCTGTATACTCTTTCGAAGCTGAACCACCGCATCTGCTTGATGAAGACCTTGGTGATCATTTTCGTTACCGAATTTCTGCGGTTCACAAGGAGGTTATTGAGCGTGGCAAATTTTAATTTATCCACGTGAAAAAGACGCGTCAGAAAAAAAGAAGGAACACCTGCGCGCTTTGAAAGCCCCACGATTCCCCTTGAAAAGACAAGAAAGAAAAAAGCGACGAGGATCCCCAATGTACCTAAAACGGATAAAAGAATTATACCCGTTTTACTCTCGAGGTAAAAGGCGGAAATGATCGCTGATAAGCCTACGATAGAACTTATAATGCCAAAATACCGAAGCAGTTTAAAGCTCCAGTTCCCGATATAAGGTATCTTGTCTTTATTACTGCGCGTATAGCTCTGCATGGTTGGATTGGTGCCATCAGACAAAATATACAGGTCGACCGCTTTCTTATCGTGTGAACGGAACTCTTTCAGCTCATCAGGATAATTTTTCATTCTTTCCTCAGCATTAATTATGGAATCTACTCCCTGGTTATCGTCTACCCCGCCATCCATTAACCCGATCGGATATTCAATTTTTTCGCCATCGTATACATTATGCGGTAAAAGAGAAAAATCCTTTAATTTTTCTGCGCCATCGTATATAAAATCATCCGGGAAATTTATGGGCTCGAATCCAAAGGGAAAACAGGAGGACGCGGCTATGATATCGGCTAAACGGATCTCCTTTGCTATTTCAATGGGAATATGTATTTTTTTATTCCCAATATAAGTGTGTGTGTCCAGACCGGTTTTAGAATGAAGCTTTTCCGTCTTTTGAAAATGAAACGGCAGCGCAAAATTAAATTCGGTGGCGTTAAAGCTGATCTCTTTTAAATGGATCGCTGGACTTTCTTCCCAAAGCAATCCAAAAGTTTCAGATTCAAACGCCTTATGGTAAATAGAAGCAAAAGCATTGATAAGGCTTCTCTTGCGGATCGCGTTCCAGTTCTTATCCTCGGACAAATGCTGTAACGCGTCTTCAACAAGATCCTTTTTTGTCATAAATTCCAGGAGACTCTTGTAACAATCTTCGAAGGTCCCTCCTTTCTTTAAAGTTGAAGCATATTTCAATCCGGCGAGTGTCCCCGCAGAAACCGTTGAAAGTACGCGGACCCGCTCAAGCAGACTGACATTGAAAAGTTTCACAGAGTGCAGGTAAGACAAAACGCCCAGGTGAAGGCAGGTCGCCCGGAATCCCCCGCCGGAAAGGGAAATAGCAATGTTGTGAAAGGGCATCTTCGGAAGATGGGCTCTTCTTTTTGTTTTTATCCGGGTTGACTTTTCTTTCTTCGTTTCCATTAAACCTTTGCTCAATATAGAGATATATCCCGGATTCCTTGCCGGATCTCTTCAACTATTTAATTGTGTTCCCTGAACCGCGTAATATTTATTTTAGGAATGCCGGCATTATAACTCTTGTTAATTGCTACAATAAATTCATTAGCCAGCAGGGAATGCCCCAGCGAATTTATATGCAAACCGTCAAGGGAAAAAACGTCCCCGCTGGCGTACTCAATGCAGAGCGTTCGCGGATCATATACGCGAGCTGTCGCAATGTTTCTGAGGAACAATTCCGTATCAATGAATGCCAGCTGCTTTTGTATTGCAAGGGCTTTAATGATCTCATTAAAAGCTGCTATAGCTTTCCGAACCTGCTCTACCTGCTCTTTTGAAAGATAATACTTTTCCGGAATTGGGATGAGGCCCTGCAGGTAACTGTATCTGTTTTCATCCAGCAGAACATCAAGTATGACGAGTTCGCCTTTTTCCAATTGCCTTTTTCCACCTGGGTGAAACGGGTCTTCAACCAGAAAAGAATTAAGGCCTTGTACGAACACCGTTCCCGGAAATTGAAGGTTGAGCTGATCACGGTTTTCGCGATCGAGCAGAAGACCGTTGTATGGAATACTTGTGAAAAAAGGAATGGACTCAAGACCTGGTAAATTGGAGAGGGCGCCCCTGGCTCCTGCTGACAACAGCGCGTCGATAACAAGTTCAAGACCCGCTTTGAAATCTGCTAAAGGCGTTATGGAATCACTTGTACCGCCGGAGAGCGCATAAGCCAGGGCATCATTATTTCCAATGAATAAGGAAAAGAAGGTTGGTCTCATCCGTAGAGCATCCGAAAGTATGGACGCTTTTACCGGATCAGAGCTCATACGAAAAAAGAAAGGATTGTAATTCCCCATACCTTTGGCCGGATCTCCGTATCCCGGCGCAGCGAGCGTTGTAACTTTTGCACCAGGTACGCCAAGATTGTGAAATGGCCCCTGCGAGGAATAAATATTAGTTGCGAGCGCCTGGAGATCTCCGGCAGGCGCTAAGTAAGAAAGCTCTGAGCCTGCCCCGTCATCTCTTTTTTTAAGTACCAGTCGTGAATTGCCCCAGAATCCAAGTCCGGGCGATCCCGGATGCATCAAAGGCTGCCTGAATTCGAAATCTTCCGGATCTTGTTTTTCAGCTTTTTGTTTGGTTTTGAACTGCTCAGCCATTAGCCTGGGAAAAGAGTCAAGCTGGCCTTTATAAAATAAGGCGCCATCCCTGTAACCTGAAGTGACAGAATCACCTATTGCTACAAAACGACTGAGATCAATATCTTTATTTATTAAGACCAAAATATTTTTTCTAAACAAGTGCTATTGCTGTTACGGATATGCAAATAAGAAGTTTCGCTATTTCCGTTGGAAAGGAAAACAGGATTAAAATGTAAGCTATAGAATTTTTGATTGTTATATACTTAGCAGGTCTTCCACCAACTTTATATACCTGTTCATTGCATCTTCTTTGCTCAGCCCGGCTTTACTTTTCCAGGCATTGTATTTTGCAGCCGCAACAAAATCAAACATTTTCGGAGCTTCTATATTGAGATCTCCGATAGTAGCCTGCTTGTTTAAACTGTATAATTCAAGCATGGCTTCATTGGAAGGCTTCCCTTTTAGTGTAAGAACCTTTTGTTTTGCATCTTCGAATCTTTCTTCTGTTGTCATGCTGAGCTTTTAAAAACAATATTTATTTTCGGCGATCAGTTTTTCCGCTATAAGCTGACGCGCCGCTTTCGGATTAAAAGGATCCTGTTTTGTATACCGCTTAAGTCCCATCAGCATCATCCGGAGTTCATCTCCCTCTCCATAACTGTTGAGGGCTTCTTTTCCGCAGAGCCAGATCTTGTCGCATGCATCATTCACATAAACACGCATCATGGCCATCTGTTCGGCGCAGGAAGCTTCACCCTTTAGGCCCACCATCTTTTCCACGCGTAACAATACGGATTCTGCTACATAAGTTTCCATGATCATGTCTGCCACATTCATTAAGATCTCCTGTTCTTTACTCAGTGTATTCATCAGCTTTTGAATGGCTCCGCCTGCAACGAGCAATATGGCTTTTTTGTAATTGGCAATTAACCTTTTTTCATAAGCAAATAAGGCGTCATCGGCTTCAGTCATTTCGGGTAGGCCCGCCAATTCTGCGGCGACTTTTTGTGCGGGGCCCATCAGGTCGAGTTCTCCCTTCATCGCGCGCTTCAGGATCATATCCACGATCAGCAGGCGGTTGATCTCGTTTGTTCCTTCAAAGATCCTGTTGATCCGTGCGTCGCGGTAGATCCTGTCCATTGGCGCCTCTGCGCTGTAACCCATGCCTCCGTATATCTGCACGCCTTCATCGGCAACGTAATCGAGGGTTTCGGAACCGTGAATTTTCAAAATGGCAGCCTCAACTGCAAATTGCTCAACTCCTTTTAACTTGGCTTTGGCCTCATCCATGCCTCCTTCTATTAAGGCGTGAATGGCATCTTCAATATTTTGTGACGCTCTGTAAATGGCGCTTTCACAAGCAAACACACGAACGGCCTGTTCTGCTATCTTATAACGGATCGCACCGTACTTAGAGATCGGGCGACCGAACTGATTGCGTTCATTTGCATATTCAACAGATTTGGTAATTGTATTTTTACAGCCTCCTATTGCAGCGCCTGCGAGTTTGATCCGGCCCAGGTTTAAGATATTCACCGCTATTTTAAAGCCGTTTTCTCTTTCTGATAAGAGGTTTTCCACCGGCACTTTACAATCATTAAAAAATACCTGACGGGTCGAGCTTCCTTTTATTCCCATTTTATGCTCCTCAGGATTTAGAGAGATCCCGCCGAAAGATTTTTCAACGATAAAAGCAGAAAGGTTTTTATCATCATCGATCTTAGCAAACACAGTGAAAATATCAGCAAAGCCTCCGTTGGTGATCCACATTTTTTGACCGTTCAAAATATAGTGCTTCCCATCTGCAGAAAGTTTTGCATTTGTTTTTCCACTATTGGCATCGGAACCGCTTCCTGGCTCGGTCAGGCAATAACATGCTTTCCACTCTCCGGTTGCCAGCTTTGGAATATACTTCTTCTTTTGTTGCTCATTGCCATAATATAAGATCGGAAGAGTGCCAATTCCCGTATGTGCCGAAAGTGCAACCGCTACTGAATGGCCGGCGCCTATCACTTCGGTAGTAAGCATCGAAGTGGTGAAATCAAAGCCGAGGCCTCCGAGGTCCTCAGGAATGGAAATACTCAGAATGCCAAGAGCTCCGGCTTTTTCAAGAATAGCCTGCATCAGGCCCGGCTCCTGGTTATCTATCCTGTCGAGGTTTGGAGAAACTTCCTGCGCAATGAAATCCTCGCAGGTTTTCTTCATCATCAATTGTTCCTCCGTCCATTGTTCGGGAATGAAAATGTCTTCGGCCAGTGTTTCTTTGATCAGGAATTCTCCGCCTTTTGTTTTTGCTGCCATAGTGATTTTTTATTTCGTGTTTTTATTCTGTGTTCTGTATATAAGCTTTTTCTTAAGCGACCTTACTCTGATCGTTCATTAACGCAAGGGCGCCTTCACATAATAACCTGGAGCCGTACGGAATGCAATCTTCATTGAAGATTACTTTCGAGTCGTGTAAAAAATAAGCGTTTTCAGCGCTATCCCTCGCGCCAAGAAAATAAAACATAGAAGGCACTTTCCTGGAATAGAATGCGAAATCTTCCGAGCCAAGAATGGCCTCAACCGGAATAATGTTCTCATTTCCGAAAATGCCGGATAATGTTCCTGAGATATCGTCATGAACTTTTTTGTCGTTTAATAAACTCGGATAGCTCAGGTTGTATTCTATTTGAATCTCACATCCGAATAAGATTTTTGTCCCTTCTATTATTTTCTCAATCCGCTCAATTACCTGGTTAAAGGTGCTCAGGTCCAATGCACGCACAGTTCCCTCAAGAACTACCTTATCGGCGATCACATTGGGAGCGATGCCACCATTGATCTTGGTGAATGAGATCACAGTTGGCTCGTGTGGCGGAATATATTTGGAAACAATGGAAGAGATGGACTGGATCAGATGGCTTGAGATCAGAATGGCGTCTATTCCTAAATGAGGGGCCACAGCAGCATGCGCCATTTTTCCCCCAATTTTAATTTTAAAAAAATTTGCGCAGGCTAAAGCTTGTCCAAGCTTATACGCAACTTTACCGACAGGCAAAAGCGGATGAACGTGTAAGCCCAGGGCGGCTTTTACATCATTGAGCTCGCCGCTTTCTACAATCCTTTGTCCTCCGGATTTTTTTTCGGGATCATCATAGACTTCCTCTTCCGAAGGCTGAAAAATAAATTTAACTGTACCGTTGAAATCGATGTCCTTTAAAAGTGCGGCTGACCCCAGAAGCATAGCAGTGTGCATATCGTGACCACATGCGTGCATCAGAGGTATATCTGATCCGTTCTGTCTTTTAATTATTTTCGTGCTTTTGAACGCCAGGTTATTTTCTTCCTTTATGGGTAAGGCATCCATATCGGCGCGCAAGGCAATGCACGGTCCATCACCTTTTTTTAAAGTCGCAACGATCCCTGTCCTTGCAATTTCCTTGCGGTAAGGAATTTTCAACTCGTCCAATTCCTTGCAGATGAGAGCCGAAGTTTCAAACTCCTGGTATCCGAGCTCGGGATTAGCGTGCAATAGTCTTCTAACTGCAACCAGCTTATCAAAAAGTTCCTTATCCATATAACAATCCTATATTCTATACTTAGAGTAATTCAAAAACTCCTGCTGCGCCATGTCCGGTGCCGATGCACATGGTAACCACTCCGTACTTTTTGTTTCGTCTGCGTAATTCATTGAACAATTGTACTGAAAGTTTTGCTCCGCTGCAGCCCAATGGGTGACCTAAGGCGATCGCTCCACCATTTACATTTACCAGCTCAGGATCCAGTTCAAGCTTACGGACCACGGTCAGCGATTGGGACGCAAAGGCCTCGTTCAATTCGAACAGGTCAATGTCTTTTGTTTTTAATCCAGCCTGTGCCAATGCTTTCGGTACGGCTGCAATTGGACCTATTCCCATGATCCTTGGCGGAACACCAGCAACAGCATGAGAGACAAGACGCGCAATTGGCTTGAGGTTTAATTCTTTGACCATACGCTCGCTCATTACAATGACGAAGGCGCCGCCATCACTGGTTTGTGATGAATTGCCTGCCGTAATGCTTCCATTCTGTGCGAATACTGGTTTTAACTTCGCAAGCGCCTCCGCGGAAGTATCAGCTCTCGGGCCCTCATCAGTGTCTACGATAAAGTCACGCGTTTTACGTTTTTGTTTTTCATCCAGGTAAGTTTCGCTCACTTTAACAGGAACGATCTCATCTTTAAACTTCCCCTCCTGTATTGCAGCGAGCGCCTTTTGATGAGAATGATAAGAAAACAGATCCTGGTCTTCACGCGACACATGGTATTCTTTAGCGACAGCCTCAGCTGTTAATCCCATGTTCCAGTACCAGTCGGCATGTTCTTTTGCAACCTTTGGATTTGGAACAATGCGCCATCCGCCCATCGGTATGAGGCTCATGCTTTCTACTCCACCTGCAATTATGCAATCAGCATAACCTGCGGTTATCTTCGCGCTTGCAATCGCAATGGTTTCCAGCCCTGATCCGCAATAGCGGTTCACTGTCATACCTGAAACTTTGTCGGTGTCGAGAGCAAGAAGCGAGATCAATCTGCCCATATTTAAACCTTGTTCCGCTTCCGGCATTGCGTTCCCGACGATCACATCGTCAATTCTTTCTTTATCAAGTCCGGGAACAGAAGCAACCAAATGCCTGATGATATCCGCCGCCAGATCATCCGGACGGGTGAAGCGGAATAAACCTCTCGGGGCTTTTCCTACCGCGCTTCTAAAGCCTGCTATTATGTATGCATCCATGAGTATTGTATTGAGTAATGAGATTTGAGTATTTAATAATGGGTGTGTTATTTTACTATGCTCATTTGTGATTTATAATTCATTTTTTGTATTTCATCTATTTCTTTAAGTAAAGGCTTTAAGGCTTCATCATCAATTAATTTGAGGCGATTAGAAATGACTAACTGGGTTTGAACCTCATAAGAAGATCCGTACATTTCCTGTTTTGGAAAATTCTCCGTGGCCTTATAGATTTCAACTGTCAGGTCTATTGCTTTGTTCCAGATTTTAAGTTCTTTCAAATTGTGCATGTTATTTTAGGTTTTATGTGTTTACTTTTAATATACTTTACTCATAACTCAAATCTCATTACTACTAATTCCTCAAAACTTTTCCGCCATTAATAATGCTGTGGATCCTTTCCAGTGTCTTTCGCTGAGTGCATAATGAAACAAAAATTTCCCTTTCGAGATCCAAAAGGTATTGCTCACTTACCTGTGTAGGTTGCGACAGGTTGCCGCCGGCTAAAACAAAACCTAATTTTTCTGAAATGAACTGATCGTATTCACTGATGTAATTTCCGCTGCGCATGGAATCGGCTCCTACATAAACCAATCCCAGGGCCTGGTTACCCAAAACCCGGATATCAGTTCTCGGCGCCGGCTTTACATAACCTTCGTCAGCCATTAATAAACATTCCGCTTTTGCTTCCGCTAATTGCCTTTGCCGTGATACAACTACTTTGTCAATCCCCTTCCGGAGAATTCCTAGATCAAATGCCTCGTATGCCGAGGTAGATACCTTTGCCTGACCCAGGGTTAAAAATTTTTCCCTGAACATATTCAGCTCAACGTCACCATCAGCAAGCGCGTCACTTAACCGCAGAGCAAACTCTTTTGTTCCGCCTCCTCCGGGAATAAGTCCAACTCCAAATTCGACAAGACCAATATATGTTTCAGCATGGGCAATTACTTTATCAGCGTGCAGGCAAATTTCACATGCGCCTCCAAGCGTTAATCCATGAGGTGCCGCAACCACAGGAATGGATGAGTACCGTAAACGCATGGTTGTATTCTGGAAGGTTTTTACCGCCATGTTCAGCTCATCCCAGTCCTGTTCTGCCGCCATCATATAGATCATCCCTACATTTGCTCCTGCGGAAAAATTAGCTCCTTCGTTGCTGATCACTACACCCCTGTAATCTTTTTCAGCGATTTCCACAGCTTTGGTCAGACCCTGCAAAATATCGCCGCCGATCGTATTCATCTTCGTATGGAACTCGGCATTGATAATTCCATCTCCGAGATCAGTAATTGTAACCCCGCTGTTCTTCCAGATCGTTTTTGAGGAACGAATATTTTCAAGAGAAATGAATCTTTCAGAGCCGGGAATTACCTTATAAGACCTGGAAGGGATGTCGTAGAACTTGCGGGTCCCATTCTCAATTTTATAAAAGGAAGTATTTTCCTTCAACAGGTCGTACACCCATTGTGCCGGCTTGTTTCCTGAAAGTTCCATTAGAGAAAGCATTTCTTTTATACCAATGGCATCCCAGTATTCGAAAGGTCCCAGATCCCATCCGAATCCTGCTTTCAATGCTTCGTCGATCCGGTAAAGCTCATCGGAGATCTCAGGGATGCGATTGGAAACATATTGAAATAATCCGGTGAAGCTGGTACGGTAGAATTCTCCGGCCTTGTCCTTACCATTGATTAAAACTTTTATGCGTTCTTTTAAATTATCAATTGCTTTGGTTGATTCCAGCGTTGCAAATTTTACCTTTTGCACTGGTTTATATTCCATCGTTTTTAAGTCAAGCGCCTGAATTTCGGATTTACCTTCTTTGTTTTTTATCTTCTTGTAGAAGCCCTGCCCTGTTTTATCTCCGACCCATTTATTTTCCACCATCTTCTGAATATAGGATGGGATCTCAAAAAGGTCCCTTGCTTCATCGTTAACACAGTTTTTCTTTAAACCTTTTGCCACGAGCACAAGGGTATCAAGACCAACAACGTCGCAGGTTCGGAAAGTTGCCGATTTTGGGCGGCCCAGCACAGGCCCGGTGAGCTTATCGATTTCTTCAACTGTAAGTCCCATTTTTTCTACTGTGTGAAGCAGGGACATAATACTGTATACGCCTACCCTGTTCGCGATAAAAGCCGGAGTGTCTTTGCACAATACTGTGGATTTTCCAAGATACTGTTCACCGTAATTCATCAAAAATTCAATTACTTCCGGTAAGGTATGTTCTGTTGGAATGATCTCCAGAAGCTTTAAATAACGCGGCGGATTAAAAAAGTGAGTGCCGCAGAAATGCGCTTTAAAGTCCTCCGATCTTCCTTCCGTCATTAGTTGGATCGGAATTCCGGAAGTATTTGAAGTGATAAGCGTTCCCGGCTTTCTGAATTTCTCAACACTCGTAAAGACAGTTTTTTTTATTTCCAGGTTTTCGATCACTACTTCTATTACCCAATCGCAAGCAGAGATCTTCGGCATATCATCTTCAAAATTTCCCGTGCTGATCCGCGACGCAAATTGCTTTTTATAGATCGGTGAAGGATTCGATTTCAACGCAATTTGCAGGTCATCATTCGCAATGCGGTTCCTCACTGCTTTCGTTTCTAAAGTAAAACCCTTAGCTTTTTCAGTCACGCTTAATTCCTTTGGGACAATATCCAGCAATAACACTTCGCAGCCAATGTTTGCGAAATGACAGGCGATCCTTGATCCCATTACACCTGAACCCAATACTGCAACTTTATTGATGATCCTTTTCATAGTCTTGCTTTTAAATTCGTTCACTCATTTTTAATTTTGAGCCGTTCTTCGGCCAGCTCTGTTATCTTATCTATGGTTTTAAAGAACTCCAGTATTTTTTCCCTGCCGAGCTTCTGTTCTACCTTACGGTTAAAATCTCTTACAATGTTTTTTGCCAGCTCTTTTTGCTCTTTACCTTTGGCGGTTAAAACTATTTTTATTTTTCTTTTGTCGGTTTTGTCCGGGATCCGCTGTATCAATTTTTTTTCGTCCAGCGATTGGATGATCCGGGATAATGAAGTGCTTTCCATACCTAATCGCGGGGCAATATCAGAAGCATAAGACCCTTCCTGGCTGTCAATATTCAATAAAAAGTGGGCCATCGCAATTGTTCCGTCATGCAGCACGGCTTCTGCATTGTACATGCGACTTACTACCTGCCAGGCTGTTTTCAATTTCGAATCGATCGTTTCTGTATGTTGCTTACTCATAAACAGATTTTCCTTTAAATGCTATGTTGGTAAATCCTGTCGTATACCGGTTTACTGGCGGCGAGAATTACCTTACGCTTCAAAGAGAGTTTCGGCGTCATTTCTCCCTTTTCTATTGTCCATTCCCTTGCCAGTAATTCTATCTTCTTTATTTTTTCGTATTGCGACAGATCCGCGTTTGCGGCCTCAACTTCCTGCCAGATCCGGTTAAAGACTTCCGGGTTTTTTATTATTTCCTCATTCGACACATAAGGTATATTTCTTTTTTCGCACCATTGTTTTACAAAGGCAAATGCGGGAACAATGAAAGCGGCCGGGAACTTCTCGTTTTCGCCAATGATCATCGCCTGTTCAATAAAGCGACTCTCTTTTAATTTGTTTTCAATGCTCTGAGGTGTGATGTATTTTCCTCCGGAGGTTTTAAACATTTCTTTCTTACGGTCGGTGATCCGCAGGAATTTTCCATCCTCGAAAACGCCGATGTCTCCTGTATGGAACCAACCATCCTCGTCAATTACTTCCCTGGTAAGTTCCGGATGTTTGTAATAACCCAACATCACATTATCGCCTTTGACATATACTTCCCCATCATCGGCAAGTTTTACCTTAACATTTTTCAAGACAGGACCAACGGTTCCTATTTTTATGTTGTTATCGTCGTAATTATTCACAGCGATAACAGGAGAAGTTTCAGTCAATCCGTATCCCTCAAGTATCTTGATCTTCGCAGCATGAAAGATCCTGGCTAATCGAGGTTGAAGGGCTGATCCTCCGGAAACGATAGCAACTATATTCCCGCCAAGAGCTTCACGCCATTTACTAAAGATCAGCTTGTTTGCGAGCTTCAATTTGAATTCATACCACCAGCCATTGGCTCCGTGTTGTTCGTATCGAAGACCAAGGTTAACCGACCAGAAGAAGAGCGTTTTTTTTATCCCGGTAAGCTGGGCGCCTGCACTAATGATTTTTTCGTACACCTTCTCCAGGAGACGGGGAACTGTTACAAAGATCTGGGGTTTCACTTCTTTCAGGTTCGCCCCGATGGTATCCAGGTTTTCCGCATAATACACGGACATTCCGTTGCTGATGTACAAATAGGAAAGCATTCTTTCGTAAACGTGGTTTAAAGGAAGGAAGCTCAGTGCCCGCCAGCTGGATTCGAAGGGACAAAGATCTTTCGTTCCGATAACATTGCTTATAAAATTACGGTGCGACAGCATAACTCCTTTGGGATTTCCTGTTGTGCCCGATGTATAGATGAGCGTTGCCATGTCATCGGGTTTGATCCGGGCTTTTATCTCCTCCAGCTTTTCATCCTGGGGTTTATTTTTACCAAGTTCAATAAGATCATTCAGGGAGCGTACTCCATTTAAAGGATTAAAAATGAAAATTTCTTTAATGGTGGAACCTATTGAGCAGGATTTTACTTTTTGGTATTGCTCTTCATTTGCTGCAAAAAAATAGTTAATGTCCGCTTCTTTAATAATAAGCGCCAGGTCATGATCGCTTATGGTTGGATAGAGCGGCGTATTGATCGCCCCGGTTTGAAGACAGGCATAATCCACGAAGTTCCATTCAGGACGGTTGTTGGAGATCAGTCCTATTTTATCTCCCGGTTGAATTCCAAGATCAATAAATGCATAGCTCAGGTAGTTGACAGAATCAATATATTCCTGGGTAGAATATTTTCGCCATGCGCCGTTTTCTTTCGCAGCAAGAATATCTTCTTTAAATGGCATTTGCTTCAATTGATGGAGCAGGTCGAACAAGCGAAAATTTTCCATGATAAGCCTTTTAAAGTTTCTGAAAATCCAGCATAATTATTCAAAAAAGTATTATGCATGCATAAATTTAATATATATTTGTATTAAATCCAAATTACATGTCAAAAAATCTGCTGACGGAAACATTGAGGGTCGAGTTCCCGCTCATTATGGCGCCAATGTTCCTTGTAAGTAATGTGGAAATGCTGAAGGCGGGAATGAGAAGCGGTATTATGGCAACTTTTCCCTCGCTTAATTTCAGGGACAAGGGCGAGCTGGATTTAATTCTGCAAGAATTGGGAGCATATCATTCCCAACATTCCAGGGGAAACTACGGGGTAAATCTTATTGCCCAACAAACCAATCCTTATTATAAGCGGCATCTGCAGATCTGCGCTGACCGCAAAGTACCTTTTTACATTACTTCTCTTGGCGATCCCATTGCTGTAATTGAAGCGGCGAAATCTTACGGCGCTAAAGTATTTTGCGATGTTACCAATATAGCGCATGCAAAAAAATGTTATGAACGCGGTTGCGATGGCTTTATCGCTGTGGGACAGGGAGCCGGGGGCCATGCGGGACCGAATCCTTTGCAGGTATTGGTACCTTCATTAAAAAGTAATTTCCCGGATAAGATCATTGTTGCTGCCGGGGGGATCGCTACCGGTCAGGGCTTACTTTCCGTTATTGCCCTTGGCGCTGATGGAGCCTCTATCGGCACCCGTTTTATTGCAAGCAGGGAATGCAGCGTGAACCCCGCCTATAAAAATGCTATTGTGAGTTCGGGTATGGACAATATTGTAATGACTACCAAATTATCCGGCTCACCCTGTACCATTATTGATACGCCTGAAGCTCATAAAATGGGATATACCCAATCCTGGTTCGAGAAATTCATGAGCAATAATCCCCGCACCAAAAAATGGTTCAAAACGCTGGTGCAGGTGCGGGGAATGAAAAAACTGGAACAATCCGTACTGCCCAATAATTACCAGAGATTATGGTGCGCCGGAAAATCGGCTGAGTTAATCGAAGAGATCCTGTCCTGCGAAGAGATCATTGATAGGATCAAAACTGAGTATGAAAAAAGGCTGGAAGAACTTTCTTTATAGGCCTTTTGTTTCAACTAATCCATTCTACTTCCCAAATTTACTCTTCAAAGCAGCCAGTGCAGAATTCATATCATTAGGATCGTACTCCGGTTCTTTGCTCTTTGCAGACGAAGGTTTATTTGTATGAGAGGGTTGAATTTCATCCTTCATACTTAAGGCAATCCGCTTGCGCTTTACATCAACCTCGGTTACAGTCACCATTACATGCTGCTGTACTTTTACAATTTTATTCGGATCATCTACAAACGTGTTTGAGAGCTGGCTGATGTGAACGAGTCCGTCCTGGTGCACGCCGATATCTACAAAGGCGCCGAAATTAGTTACATTGGTCACAATGCCTGGTAATTTCATTCCTTCGCGCAGGTGCTCTATCTTATCCACTCCTTCGGCGAAGCTGAACGCTTCAAATGATTTACGCGGATCGCGCCCCGGCTTGTCGAGCTCGCTCATGATATCCTGCAGCGTAGGCAAGCCGACAGTTTCTGTTACATAATTTACGAGTTTGATCTGCTTGCGCAATTCTTTGTTCTTCATCAGTTCCTCGATGCTGCTATTCACATCAGCGGCCATCTTTTCCACAATGTGATAGCTTTCCGGATGGACCGCGCTTTTATCAAGCGGATGCTTACCATCGCGGATGCGCAAAAATCCTGCAGCCTGCTCAAATATTTTCTCACCCATACGCGCCACTTTCAGGATCTCTTTCCGGGAAGTAAAAGGTCCATTCTCATTTCTGTAATTCACAATATTCTGCGCGAGCTGTGGTCCAAGACCCGAAACATAAGTAAGCAATTGCTTACTTGCCGTGTTTACTTCAACCCCTACAGCGTTCACACAGGAGCTCACCACTACATCGAGTTTATCCTTCAAGGCGGTTTGATCCACATCGTGCTGGTATTGTCCCACGCCAATAGCTTTGGGATCTATTTTTACCAGTTCTGCGAGCGGATCTGCAAGGCGCCTTCCAATTGAAACTGCACCGCGAACGGTAAGATCATAATCTGGGAATTCTTCACGCGCTGCCTCTGATGCTGAGTAAACCGATGCGCCGCTTTCATTCACCATGATCACATGGATCTCTTTGGGCAGTACATCGATGTTCCGGATAAAAGCTTCTGTTTCTCTTCCTGCCGTACCGTTGCCTATGGCGATCGCTTCAATATTATGCTTTGCGCAGAAGGCCAGTACAATATTCTCCGATTCTACCACGCGTCTTTGGGGTTCATGCGGATAGATGACGGTTTCTTCCAGGAGTTTTCCCTGCCTGTCCAGCGCCACTAATTTGCAACCGGAACGGAAACCAGGATCAAGGGCCAGAATTGCTTTTTGCCCGAGCGGTGATGCCAGCAACAATTCGCGTATGTTATCCGCGAACACCTGTATTGCTTTTTCCTCCGCCAGTTCTTTGGTGAGCAAGCGCATTTCCGCTTCTATTGAGGGCTGCAGTAAGCGGTGATAACCATCTTCAATAGCCTGCTTTACCTGGGCAGCGGCCTGGTTATTCGCGGTGATAAATTGTTTGTTAAGAATATCGATTGCATCCTGCTCATTCGGTTTGATATCGAGAATTAAAAAATCTTCTTTCTCTCCGCGGCGCATGGCGAGTATGCGGTGAGACGGAGCCGACATAAGTGGTTCTTCCCATTCAAAATAATCGCTGAACTTTTCTCCTTCTTCTTCTTTTCCTCTTACCACACGGCTTTTAATAGTGGCGGATGACTTAAAGAGCTTCCGCATTTTTTCACGCGCTTCCGGATTTTCACTGATCATCTCAGCAATGATGTCACGTGCGCCATGTAAGGCCTCATCCGGATCATTCACGTCTTTTTCTCCGTTCACATAATTCTGAGCTTCAGCAATCACGTCATTGCTTTTCTGTTCCAACAGGAATAATGCGAGCGGTTCCAGTCCCTTTTCCCTGGCGATGGTGGCCTTCGTCCTGCGTTTTGGTTTATAGGGAAGGTATAGATCTTCCAATGTGCTGATGGTTTCGGCAGCTTCTATTTTTTCCTTCAGCTCTTCCGTTAATTTGCCTTGTCCTTCAATGGATTTTAAAATGCTTTCGCGTCTTGCTTCGAGTTGTCGCAATCGTTCAATCTCATCACGGATCTGCATGATCTGAACTTCATCAAGACTTCCGGTCAGCTCTTTCCGGTAACGGGAAATAAAAGGGATCGTTGCGCCTTCATCGAGCAGGTTTACAGTAGCTGTTACCTGTTTGCTGTCAATGTTTAGTTTATCTGCAATTTTGAAAAAAAATCTTACCTCGCTCATAGCTGTCTTTTATTTCCCGCAAAGATAAAAGATGCTGCAGCGCTTGCTGTATCAAGTTTTCAACAGGTTGCTGAAAAATAAAAACCCCGGCGCCGTAAAAGGGCCGGGGTTATATAAAACAATTAAAATCCTAATGCAGTTTAATATTAAAAGTGTTTCCGTTAATAGTTACGGTCGCGTCATCATCACAGGTACTGTTCCCAAAATCGATGTGGCGTGTTGGCTTATTATCGGGACTAAAATCAATACCTCCGGCAATAAACGGGTGGCGGTGCGGCGGCGAATTTGCCGGAACACAGGTAAAGTCACGAACCAGCTGGCTTGTGGTGCTTGCTGTATAATTATTTCCCGCAGCGGTTGTTCCATTCGCAGTTCCGGTAATTCCGATCTTTGCCTGAAGCCAGCTGATCGGATTGCCTGCCCCGGTATAAACGACGCTTGTATTCAGGAGTTCTTTTGTGCGGTTGCAGCTCCAGCTGATGGTACCGCCTCCCCCTGCTTTTACAATGGAAATATTGGCAGTGATGTTCCATTTGAAATTTCCGCCGATCCTGCCAAGGTTAGTTATGGTTTTTGTTCCGCTTACCGCATTACCATCAACTGTGTAATTGATCGGAGTAACAGTGATCACTACTCCTGAATCACGGTAATGAACTCCCCCCGTATAGGTAAATTTAAGTTGCCCGCTGCGGGTCCTTCCATCCTGGCAGGTAGACGCAGTGGTTCCGAAATCCACCACTATAATTTTGTTCACAGTGTCGCGCGTAATACTTTGTACACAGGTAAGCATGAACGCATTGTTGTCGTTAATGGTTTTGTAAGTAGACAGGGAATTGCCGCTTGCGTTGTTGCTGTTGCCAGCCTGGTCGCCAATGTTTGCAATATCATTTGCAATTGTTTCGGCGTAATTATTATCTGAGGCAGCCGAGGTATCGCTGTCGATCTCTTTTTCTTTTTTCTTGCACGAGCTCACCATGAGAGCGGAAGCAATACTTAAGGAAGCTATAACTAAAAGGATTTTACTGGTTTTCATCGTTTTTGTTTTTTTATTTGCAGGTAGGATACCTGAACGCATAAAAGGTTTAAACCAAAGATAAAATTTTTTCCGGAACAAAAAAAGTCCCGCTGTTGGGCGGGACCGTTTCTTTGGAAATAAATTAAGGTAGTGTAATGTTGTAGGTAGTTCCGTTGATCGTTACAGCTGCATTGAGATCACAAGTACCGTTGCCAAAATCAATATGACGTGTGGCTTTTGTTCCCGGTGTGAAATCAATGGATCCCTGTACAAAAGGATGACGGTGAATATGATTCGGATCAGGGGAACAGTTGAAATTACGCACGAGCTGGCTGCTTACTGTTGCATTAAAGCTATCGCCGGCTGCTGTGGTTCCGTTTGCCGTACCGCTAATACCGACAAGGGCAGTGGTCCAGGAAATAGGCGTTGCGCTTCCATTATATGCCGCCGGCAGTGAGGCACCGTTATAAGTGGTTGCATTCGTATTCAAAAGAACCTGAGTTCTGCTGCAGTTCCAGTCAATGGTTCCCCCGTTATTTGCCTTCACGATGCTTAAGTGAGCGTTAATGGCCCAGGTCATGTTGTTATTGGTTACTCTTCCTTTATTCTGAATTGTTTTGGAGATGATCTTCACCTGGTTGCCGTCCACGTAATAATCATTGGTTGGGGTAGTAACGCTGACGTACAATCCGGAGTCGCGGTAATGAATGGCATTGTTGGTGGACTGGCTGTAATTGAAAAGAACTGTTCCATTCCGCAGGTGTCCGTCCGTTCCTATATAACTGGCGAAAGTAACGGTAACTGTTTTCGCGGTGAGGTTTGGTGTAATTGTTACCGTTCCAAACATCGGGGTCAAAAGGTTATCATCTCCTCCGGGCATCATCTTATACGTAGTAAGGCTGCCGTTGTCCATGGATTGTGAACCGATGTTCATGATATCGCTGGAAGTATTCTCAGCCATTGCATTATCGGAGGCGGCGCTGGTATCCGAATCTTTTTCCTCATCCTTCTTATTATCTTTCCTGCAGGAAGAAAATAAAACAGCTGAAGCAAAGGTAAGCGCGGCTAGAGCCAGCATAATTCTTTTCGTTTTCATTGTAGTGGGTTTTAAATTTGGAAGTAGGATACTTTGTTGGAATAAAGGTTTAATTAAAGGCTGTTCTTTTTCAAAAAAAAGGCTTAATGTACTGAGAACAAAGAAACTAATTTTTTTACTTCTTGCTTCAGGTATGGCTCAGCACAGTAGTAATCGTTGCGTTTTTCTGATCACTTTCCACTAATCCGTCCTTTAACCGGACGATCCTGTGTGCGTGAAGCGCAATGTCTTCCTCATGGGTCACCACAATAATAGTGTTTCCGTTCCTGTGGATCTCTTCGAATAGTCCCATGATCTCCACGGATGTTTTTGAATCGAGGTTACCTGTAGGCTCATCGGCAAGTATGATCGCAGGCTTATTTACGAGGGCCCTCGCAATAGCTACGCGCTGACGCTGCCCGCCGGAGAGCTCATTTGGCTTATGGCTCATGCGATTTCCCAAACCGACCTGCTCCAGCACTTCCTTTCCTCTTTTTTCACGTTCGGCTTTGGCCATTCCTGCATAAACCAGGGGAAGCGTAACGTTTTCAAGGGCTGTGGAACGGGGAAGAAGGTTAAAGGTTTGAAAAACGAAGCCGATCTCCTTATTTCTTACCTCAGCCAGTTCATTATCCATCATCTTGGCAACAGAAATATTGTTCAGGATATATTCGCCGGAGCTTGGCGTGTCGAGGCAACCCAGCACATTCATTAGGGTAGATTTACCTGAACCTGATGGCCCCATCAGCGCCACATATTCGTTTTTAGAAATGTTCAGCGTAACCGAACGCAGAGCATGAATCTCTTCGGTTCCGATCACATAGGATCTGGCAATCTGGTTCAGACGGATGATCTCTGACATAATATACAAATTTAAGGGAAATAATCCGGTTAGGATTAAATATTATACAAACGGTAAGCTCCGCGTTCCAGGCCGTTATAATGAGCCGTTTAATGTGAATGGCTGATCCATGCTAAAGATGATCCTGATTTCCAATGCGCTTAATCATCTTGCAGGATTTGAGATAATCAGTATATTTGCCCATCAAAAAAATAAGCTATGAATTTTCCGGATAATTTAAAATACACCAAGGATCACGAATGGATCAGGGTAGAAGGCAATAACGCAACAATCGGCATCACTGATTTCGCCCAGAAAGAATTAGGCGACATCGTTTATGTAGATGTCAACACTGTTGGAGAAACCGTAGAGAAAGAAGCGGTATTTGGCACAGTGGAGGCGGTAAAAACAGTGTCTGACCTGTTTATGCCGATCACCGGAAAAGTATTGGAAGTGAACAAGGGAATTGACGCGAATCCTGAAAATGTGAACAAGGATCCTTATGGAGAAGGATGGATGATCAAATGTACAATTGATAATCCGGCTGATGTAAATGAGCTTTTATCCGTTGATGATTATAAAAAACTAATAGGTGCTTAAGCCTTAAAGATAAATCCCTCCGCTAAAGCCGGAGGGATTTTTTTATTCCGCATGTTTTTCAGAAAGAATTTTCCTGCATTTATATGGACGCTTGTCATTTTCGCCCTGTGCAGCATGCCGGGAAAAGCCATTCCGCATATTAGCTGGCTCGAGCTGTTGTCTTTCGATAAATTTGTTCATGCCTCAATTTTCTTCGTGCTGCAGGTGCTGTATATGCGGGGATTTTCTCAGCAGAATCATTATCTCTTCCTTCAAAAGAATTATGGCCTTCTGGCTTTTTTAATTTGTGTTGCTTATGGAGGGATCCTGGAACTGATGCAGGCCTTCTTTTTTTCAGAACGTAGCGGCGACCTTCTCGATTTTATTGCGAACAGCTTTGGCTGTGTTTGCGGATTATTGCTGTTTGGATCCCTGAGAAGAAAAATAAAATTCTTTTCAGGCGCGGCTGCCTGAAGCCTAATTATTTCTTTCCTTTTATAAATAACATGGGAACCGTTAGCGCCATCTATAATTTGCCACCCAGCACTGTTGTCAGCTTATACTTATTTATTTTTCCGCCAGTATCGAACACTTCGAAGTAGATCACATAGATTCCCATCGGCGCTTTTTCATTGTTCTGATCGATCCCGTTCCAGCTGTATGTTCCCCTGATACCTAATAATTCATTCTTTACGAGGTAACGTATAAACCGGCCACGGCTATCATAAATGCTGACGTTACCTACCTTCCCCGCATCTGCGAATTCGTAATTAATATTTACCACATCATTGTAGCCATCGTTATCCGGAGAAAATATTTCAGGCGAGGAGCTTACTGTCGTCCCTCCTTCACCCTGCAGGTATTGCGAATTGCGGTAAGCCGGAGTTGCGAAACCTACCTGTGAGGAGGCGGAATTCCAATTCGTCTTATCGTTGCCGGAACGGTTGAAATCAATCCTCTCCAGGGAAACTCCTTTAGTGCTATTTAATAAAGAGAAATGCATTTTATCAGTATACTTTACATAATCAATTACATTTTCGTTGAGATCCGAAATAGCCACCACATCACTTGTGTACAGTGAAGGCAGGTCAGGAATATCCAGGAAGCCGGAAGGATTAATAGTAGTGTATTGCGATTTAATAGCAAGACCGTTCTCACTTATTACCATATACTGCTGCGGAAAGATCAGGTAACCTGTATTTGAAAGAGCCTTAAGCCCGGTCATCGCATTTTGCACCGTGTCGTATTTTCCAACGAGTATGGTATAGAGGTCGATCGTTTTATCCGAGCGGTTGTAGATCTCCAGCCACTCTTGTCCACCTGCGTTCGGATCAAACATGATCTCATTGATCACGAGATCCTGCCAGGCTGCTGTTTCAGGAAGAGCAAACTGTGCGCTGTTTTGCGAACCAATGGTATTGCCCACGCAGTCGCTTATATTACTTACGGTACAGGTATATAATGTCTTTACAACAAGGGCCGTTGCTAATTTCAATTTAACCGACTTGAATTGTGGTCCAACCGCTACCGCTGCCAATGGAGCCCCAACCCCGTTATCAATGGTATAATTGCTTATTTGTGAAAGGAAAGCGCTGTCAATGTACTCGCTGAAGAATAAAAGGATGGTATCCGGTGTGATTACAGAAACGTTTAGAAGGGTCGGCGCTGTTACATCGGGATTGTTGCCGTAAACGGAATTTTGTCTTCCCGGAGTTCCTCCTGCACCAGCGTTTGAAGCGCCCCAGTTTTCTTCGCCTCCGCAGGGACTATTCGGGTCGATCAGCTCAAGACTATAACCGCCGCCTGATTTATTGGCATCATGATAAGTTGAAGTGTAATAAGTAACCCAGCTTATGGTAAGTCCTGAACTGTTTTTCAGGTAAAATGTTTTACCACCGCTTGTAGCATTGTCGATTGACGGGAAGTTAGAAACGCCATACACTTTGATTCCCGTCCCGGTATAATTTCCTGTGTCGCTTACATTCATCAAAACAATAAAGCTATCAGGTAAAATTGTAAGATCTCCGATTGTTCCAGCCGATGTACTTCCCGATTTTGAAAGTGTCCAGTTTTTTAAGGAAACCGGATAAGCGCTGCGGTTGTATAGTTCAATGTATTCCTGGTCGGGAAGTCCTACTGTAGGATTAGGATCCGGCATGATCTCACTGATCAATACATCTAATTTATTAGCCCGGTAATAAGTAATGTTTGCAGTGTTAGGCGATAAAATATTCCCGCTGCAGTCTGCAAAATTGCTAAGTGTAATTGTATAGCTTGCCTGGTTAAGGAGAGAAATGCTCAAGGTAAGGTCAACGCATCTTCCATCTGCAGAGAGTATCGCTGATAAGGGTGATCCTATACCATTGCTGATTGAATAATTACTGGCATTCGTTACAATTGCAGCCGGAATTCCTTCACTAAAGCAAAGGCTTACATGCAGGGAATCCGGAACAGAGCTTTGAATTAATTGAGGCACTGTAAGATCGGGACTAATGTTATAAACTGAATTCTGCGTTCCAGGAGTTCCGCCGTTTGAATTATTGCTGGCTGTCCAGTTGCTTTGCTCCACACACGTTGCATTTAGTAATGGATTAATCAATTCAAGGCTCCAGCCTCCACTGCTCTTGTTCGGATCATTGTACCAATTGTCGGTATAGTTCAGGCTGTCTACAAAATTTCCAAGACCGTCCTTGAGAGCAACTTTATCACCGCTAAGGTTATAACCCGGGAAACCGGCTGTACCTATTTTAGTTGTTATGCCTGTAAAAAGACTAGTGTCTGCCGCTTTGGCGATCACCACATAAGCGTTTGGTGCGAGCAAATAATACGATGAAATGGTTGTTGTGCTTACTGCATCGCTGAATTGCCAACCGTCCAGGTTAAAGTAATTACTGCTCCTGTTGTAGAGCTCTATGTATTGTGTCGCGGCAACTCCCGCGGGCGCCGGAGTAACATCGATCATCAGCTCATTTACTATTACATCTTTGAAAGAAGGAGTTCCAAACTGGTAATAAGTATAGCTTAGGGTGGCCGGATTGACGGCATTCCCGCTGCAATCCGCAAGTCCTGTGAATGTAATGGTATACGATGCAAGATTGGTCATTGACGCTGACAGTGTAAGATCAACGCAGGTGTTGCCTGAAGCAGCAGAAGCAGTAAGTGGAATTCCGATCCCATTATTCAGGGAATAAGCTCCCGGCGAGTTTAGTTGAGCTGCGTCAATTGCCTCATTGAAACAAACAGTGATATGTGTCGCGTCTGTTATTGCTACGGATGCCGGCTGAGGAGCGGTGAGATCAGGAGCCGTACTGTAAACCGAGTTTTGAGACCCGGGTGTTCCGCCATTTGAATCGCTGCTTGCGGTCCAATTGTATTGCGGGATGCAGCCGGAATTCATATTCGGGTTGATCAGTTCCAGGCTCCATCCTCCGTTAGCCTTCGTAGCATCATTATACCAGGAGTTCGTGTACGCGAATGAATCAATATAAGCGCCCAGGTTATCCATCAGGTAAACACCATCGGAAGTGATATTGTAAGAAGGAAAACTGCTTACCGCTACCTTGTTGGCAATTCCAGTGAACAATGCAGTATCACTGGTTTTAGCCACGACAACATAAGAATTTGGCGCAAGGATATAATTACCGTTTAGCGGATGCCAGGTACTTGTTGCATCTTTGATCTGCCAGCCGTTAAGACTAAAATAATTGCTGCTCCTGTTATACAGCTCCAGGTATTGAACGGCTGGTACCCCGACAGGAATGGGATTCACATCAATAAGAATTTCGCTTACGATTACATCTTTATAAGAGGCCGCGCTGAGTTGAACAAACGTATAATTTAGCAAGCCGGGGGTTACGAGGTTCCCACTGCAATCGCTGAGACCCGAAAAGCTAATGGTATAATTTGTTGCATTGATCATTGAAACACCCAGGCTAAGGTCAACACATTTGTTGTCAGGAGAAGGAATCACAGCGGCAGGACTCCCGATCCCGTTATTTACACTGTAGGCCGAAAGAGAAGAGATGACGGAAGTACTGATGGATTCATTAAAGCAAATCGTTATATGAGTAGCATCAATGCATGCAACCGAAATCGCCTGAGGCGCGGTGACATCAGGAGCGGTACTGTAAACCGAGTTCTGTACACCTGGCGTTCCTCCATTTGCATTTATGCTTGCCGCCCAATTGAACTGATCGGTACAGGAAACAGTTGCATTGGGGTTCATCAGTTCCAGGCTCCATCCTCCTCCCGATTTGCTTACATCGTTATACCAATTGGTGGTATAATTAATAGAGTCGATATAATTTGCGTTGTTGTCGCGGATGTAAACTCGGTCGCCTGTAACATTGTATGCCGGAAAACCGGAGGCGGACAGTTTATTGCTGATCCCCACGAATAATGCTGTATCCGTACTTTTAGCGATGAGAGCATAAGTGTTCGGGGCAAGAATATAATTGCTGCTGATCGTATACCAGGTCGCTGTTGCATCTTTGATCTGCCAGCCATTCAGGTTAAAGTAATTTGCGCTGCGGTTGTAAAGCTCAAGGTATTGTTTAGCGGGGACACCTGCCGGAACCGGATTTACATCGACCATGATCTCGTTTACAATAACATCTTTGTATGCTGCTGTACTGAGTTGAATGTAAGTAAAAGAGATCGTATTCGGACTCACGGTATTCCCACTGCAATCCCCGAGACCGGAAAAAGTGATGGTGTAACTTGTTGCGTTTGTCATTGCGGTACCTAAGGTCAGGTCGACGCAAAGGTTACCAGGCGCAGCGTTAACAGAAACGGGATTGCCAATACCATTGTCTATTACATAAGCGCTGAGCATAGTGATCTGTGAGGCATTTATTGCTTCGTTAAAACATACGGTGATGTGCGTGCCATCCGTCACTGAAACAGAGACTGGCTGTGGTCCGGTGAGATCCGGGCTGGTACTGTATACCGAATTTTGCAGGCCAGGTGTTCCGCCATTTGCATTATTGCTTGCGGTCCAGTTTGATTGTGCAAGGCAATTAATGTTTGTGTTCGGATTTATCAGTTCCAGGCTCCAGCCGCCGGCTGCTTTTGTTGCATTATTGTACCAGGACGAGGCGTATGCGACAGAATCGGTATAGGTTCCCAGGTTATCTTTTATATAGATCTTATCACTGGCCTGGTTAAAAGTTGGAAAGCCCGTAGTGGCTGCTTTATTTGAAATACCAGTAAATAAAACCGTATCCGTACTTTTTGCAACAAGCACGTAAGAGCCAGGGGCCAATAAGTGATTTCCCGAAATAGTATACCAGGTTGAGGCCCCATCCTTGATCTGCCATCCATTCAGGTTAAAATAAGCAGCACTCCGGTTATAGAATTCCAGGTATTGAACAGCAGGAACACCGGCGGGAACAGGATTTACGTCGATCATCACTTCATTGGCGATCACATCCTTAAAAGCAGCGGGGAGCATCAGGTAATAAGTAAAATTTGCCGTAGCGCCGCTTATCGCATTTCCCGATACGTCCTGCACATTATTAATCGTAACTGTATTCTGAAGTCCGCTTGTAAATGAGGCTCCAAAGGTCAGGTGGACAAGCTTAAAATTAGATGCATCGCGGGTTGCGACGGAAGCAGCGCCAATACTGTTATTCACAACATAATTGGAACCTGCCTGCGAAGTGCTGAGATCCACCGCTTCATTGAATAAAATATCTATCTGGGTTGAAGAGATCACAGTTACACTGGAAATGGCCGGAGGTGTAACATCAAGGATAATTGGCCCTACATAAAAGTCGTCAAAAAAATGCTTGAACTGAAAAGTAGCGGTGGATTGCTGAATGAAGATCCCGAAGTTTGCTGAGCTAGTAATTGCTGCATCTGTAACCGAACCTTCATTCACATAAGCGGTCCCCGTCCCGCCCAGGTCACGGTCGAGTGTAAAGAGGTTGGCAGCTGTTCTTATCACTTTTATTTTTACTGTAGTGTTGGATGTGTTCAAAATTCCATCCAGTCCATCAATGATCTTTACGCTGGTGCCGGTAGTTCCTGTTCTTTTGTACAAACAGATCTCATCCAACGTTCCTCCTAAACGGACAAAGTAACCGTTAATGCTTGCGCTTTGAAGATCGCTTTGGTCGGAGACAAGGTAAACGTCCACATAATTTGCACTGGAAGTATTAAATTGCAGGTTGCACCAGAACTCCCATTGACAATTATTCGCTACGGCGCTGGCAGTACTCAGGTAAAAATTACTGCTGGCCACACTTGAGTTTGATCGTAGCTGACTGCTGAGAACCGTGAAATCAGCGCCTGCATTACTCCCCGACCATACCGGGTTAGCCGTAAAATCACCATCAGTAAAACTGTCGGTAAATTGGGCAAATGCAAAATGCTGAACAAGAATTCCAAGCAGCAGACAGATCTTCTTCATGAAAAAAATTAAGAGCACTAAAAATAAGAAAATCACCTGAATCTTTAAAACAAAAAGAAAAATAGCGGAGAAGCTTTGGAATTAAAAATTTTATTTCATCTTTGTACCCGAAATGATCATGAATAAAAAGATAAAACACGGCAAAAAGCGCTCCTGACAAGGAAAGGCAAGCTCATGTTATATCTCAGTTTATAATACAGGCCTTTCCAAACGGAGGGCCTTTTTTTATTGGGGGACAGGTTAAAAACAAAACAAAAATAACAACGATGAAGGTAGCAGTAGTAGGTGCCACAGGATTAGTAGGAACAGTAATGCTGAAAGTGCTGGAAGAGCGGAATTTTCCGGTGGATGAATTAATACCGGTGGCTTCGGAAAGATCACTTGGCAAAGAGATCAGTTTTAGAGGGAAGCAGTATAAAATACACAGTATGACCGATGCAATTGCGAAAAAGCCGGATATCGCTTTATTCTCAGCCGGGGGCGGTACTTCGCTGGAATGGGCCCCGAAATTCGCTGAAGCAGGAATCACTGTAATTGACAATTCATCCGCCTGGCGAATGGATCCGGGCAAAAAGCTGATCGTGCCCGAAATCAATGCGCATACCTTAACGGCAGCTGATAAGATCATTGCCAATCCAAAGTGTTCCACCATTCAAATGGTAGTGGTATTAAACCCGCTTCATAAAAAATATAAATTGAAGCGAGTTGTTGTCAGTACTTACCAATCGGTTACAGGTACCGGCGTAAAGGCAGTGACCCAGCTAATGAATGAGCGTAAAGGTGAAAAGGGAGAAATGGCCTATAAATATCGTATTGACCTGAATGTAATTCCCCAGATAGATGTTTTCCTCGAGAACGGCTATACAAAGGAGGAAATGAAAATGGTTCATGAAACAAAAAAGATCATGGGCGACGAGGATATTCGTGTTACAGCAACGACTGTCCGCATTCCGGTGATGGGCGGGCACAGTGAAGCTGTGAACCTTGAGTTCAGGGACGACTTCGATCTTGGAGAAATAAGAAGGCTCCTTTCGGAAACTGACGGAGTAATAGTTGAGGATGATGTGAAGAACCAGATCTATCCTATGCCGATGAACGCGCATAACCGTGACGAAGTGTTTGTGGGTCGCATTCGTCGCGACGAGTCCCAGCCGAACAGCTTAAATTTATGGGTAGTTGCCGATAACCTGAGAAAGGGCGCTGCTACGAATGCAGTGCAGATAGCGGAGTATTTACTGAGGAATAAACTTTAATGAGAGCTGGTTTAAAAAATTCCCGCTTTTTATTCTGATAATGTTTCGCAATTGCGCTTAACTACAGCAGCTCATTCCTGATCCAGCTAACACCTCGCTGAGGGAAACGCGGGACACAGAAACTGCGGGCGCTGAACTTTTCTCTACTTTTTATACAAGGCCATCAGGGCATCCACAGTCACTTCGACTTCTTCGGCAATGTTATAAGTTACCACTCCGGGAACTTTAATGTTATGGTCGGAGAGCTTTACCATGAATTTAGAGAATAACTTTAATTTTCCATCTTTAATGGTCACCCTTCCTTTTATCGTCCTTTCCTTGTCTACCCCATGCATGCTCAATACGCCTGTCGCGCTTACTTCATACACGCCGTCCCTGGAATAATCGATCTTATCGGTGATCTTTCCCTTAAAAAGCGTGTGTGGATATTTCTCGCTCTCCATGTAATTCTCATTGAAGTGCTCTTCCATTAACTGCGATTTGAATTTGAAAGCGCTGTTTGTTGCCTTGAAAAGAAGCTCGCCGCTTCCGGCATTGAAGACCGGCTTAGTCACGGTATTCACCGCATCAATATTTTCCATAGCAGTGGCGGAAAAGAAGCTGATGCTGGTGTTCTCGCCCAGGTAGATCTGTGAAAAGGAGTCCGTACCAAGCATCGCGAAGACAATCAAAAGCAACCTCAACATTACTGCCGGCCGTTGCGGTCCCCCGCTGTGCGATACCTTTTCTCCAGGGATGGAACAATTAAAAAACCTGCTGCTTTCCTGCGCTGAAACCAGTATGCGAATTGCTGACACCTTCTTTTTCATGTTCCTGTTTTAAATAGTGAATACCCTCGAAATATTAAAACCGATACGGATCCCCGCATTGCTCCAGGAGGTCCGTGTGGCAGGAATGAACTGGCTCTCGCTGATGCCAAAGGAATTAGTTACATGGATCTGGAAGACGTGACCGCCGGTTTCTACTTCCCAACCGATTCCCATGCTGTCATAATACCTCGTTTCGGAATATTTATTGATCCGGTAACAATACTCAAAGGTGATGGCCTGGCGCTTTGTGTATTTTATTCGTGTGGCGCAGCTGATCGCGAAAATGTCATTCTGATCTGTACTTTTATCGACCAGGTTAAAATGCACATAAGTTGGCGCAAGCTGAAAAGAAAAGTTCGGACTGAATTTCCGGCCAATGATTATTTGATGAACATAAGACAGCCGGTTCAGTTCATTTACGTATTTATTATCCGAGGGATTAGCGGAACTGGTTTTCTGCCGGTTCTCATACATTCCAGAAAACAAAGTGACGCTCAAAGGAATTTTATTATCCACGGTTTGCCGGATGAGCCTGAACTTAGCGAAGACATCCACCATTTTTTCATAAGAGCTTCTTCCAATACCAAACATTAACCGTCCATCATAACTGTATTCAAGACTCAGCTTGATATTAGCCGGGCCATCGATCCCCCAGGCATTATAAGCTCCGCTGTTAATATCGCCGAAACGATGTGCGATCCGGAAATCCAGTGAGCGGCGCCCAACGGTTTCCAGCGTATGAAAATTGACAAGACGCGTTGTTTTGAATGTGGCGGAAGTAAACTCCTTCTTCTTAGGCTGATTCTCTTCGAGAATTTTCATAAGGTCATCTTCCTGCGCGTGCAAAGAGAAGGTAAACAGAAATAAACCTCCAATTATCCATGGAATTATTTTTTCTTGCATAAATTAATTATCAGGGCTTCCTTCACTCACCCATTTC